>NZ_JBHWHX010000040.1:0-71733 GCF_042732315.1 Streptomyces sp. NPDC059787 | reverse complement strand
GGTGATCAGAACGGCAAGAGCCGTGTAACGGGAGACTGTTACGCACGGATCTGTGAGAGCCGAGGGGTGAGATCCCCCTCGGCTACTCGGCGGTGCTCGCCCCGGGCGGTCTTCCTGCCGTGGCAGGCCCGCGATGCCGGGTCGCCCAGGGCGGCGAACGCGGAGAGGGAGAAGGCCCGTTCGAGCTGCTTGGTTCCTCTCCGGGACGGTTGTCCGCCGCGGACGGGGGAGCCCGAGTTCCGGGTTGCCGGGGCGGGCCGCTGACCGGCTCGCCCTGCTGCCGGTCCAAGCCTCGCGCGGCGTAGGCCCCGCCGGACGGACACCCTCCACGAATAAGGCATCCACCCCGTCAGACTTCTCACCGCCGTATCCCCGGCCACCACGCCCCGCACGAGGCCGCCCTCCCTCCGGAAGGCCGCGACCAGGCCGCCGGCCGCCACCCCGCCCGGCTGGCACCGCAGGGCGGCGGCCGCAGTACGTGCACCAGAAACTGTGTGGAATCATGAAAAAGGGTGTCATCCACAACCTTGACCGATTCAAGAAAAGGCGTACGGTCGTGAGGGAGATTGCAACCGTCCTCGAAAGCGCACCCTCATGGATCGCACAGCTCCCCGGGAAACCCTTCCGGGTGGAACGATCGCCGATGTGGCCGTCCCCGCCCCTCAGCGACCGACTACCGCCCTGCCGTCCGGTGGGGCGGCCGACGCCCGCGTGGAATCGTTCGTGGGTGGGCCCTGGTCCCTGCCGTGGTCGCTGACCGCGTGCTCCTCGGCGAGGGCCGTCATACGTGACGTGCTGCCGCAGTGGGGTCTGGACGACCTCGTACCGACTGCCGAGCTGCTGGTCAGCGAACTGGTGAGCAACGCACTGCGTCATGCCTCCGGCCCGCTGCGCCTCACCCTCGAGCGGGTGACCGACCTTCGCTGTCTGGTCAGCGACGGCACCACGGACCTTCCCCGCCCGGCCGACGCGGGCCCGGAGGACGAGTGCGGCCGCGGACTCACCCTCGTGGACATGCTGGCCGCACGGTGGGGCTGTGAGGGCGGGCCCGAGGGCAAGAGCGTGTGGTTCGAGCTCTCCGGCGACCCCTGCGCGCCCGGTCTCGACGGTGACACGGAGGACGAGGCGGCATGACGACGTCCGGCACGGCCGATGAACCGATGGCCCTGGCCGCCGAACGGCTGCGTACCGCGGGTATGCGAGTGACCGCTCCGCGCATGGCCGTACTGATGGCCGTCTCCGACTCAGGCGGTCACCTCGACGCCGACACCCTGCGTGAGCGCGCTCAGCGGATCACCGGCCGCCTGTCCCTGCAGGCCACCTACAACGTGCTGCGCGCCCTCACGGACGCCGGCCTGGTCCGGTCCACCCAGATCGCGGGTCACCCCACCCGCTACGAGACCGAGCGCCACGACAACCACCACCACTTCGTGTGCCGCGCCTGCGGTTCCATCCGCGACGTGGAGTGCGCGGTGGGCGCGGCCCCCTGCATGGAGCCGCGGCTGCCGGAGGAGTACGACACTCAGGAGGCCGCGGTCACGTTCTGGGGCCTGTGCCCCGGCTGCCGGGCCGAGGCGCCGGTTTCCTGACGGAACCACCCGTCCTCGTGACCCCACGACGTGCGAGGAAGGCCCGTGTGCTGCCGTCCGACCGTGCCGGAGAACCGTACGAGCAGCTGATGACCGGGAGTCCGGTGGCTCGCCCCGCATGGAGCGAGCCACCGGGCCGTGCCGGATCAGGCCGCCGGAGAAGCTGCCAGCAGGTCCGCGGGAATACCGCCCCTGTCGGGGGCGTAGAAGTTCTTGATCTCGGCTTCCCAGACGTCCACCCGGATCCGGTCGTCGTCATCGGGCTCGAAGGCGTCGAAGAGCGCGTGGATGTTCGGCAGGGCGAAGCCGACCCCCCTCATCATGCCGATGAACACCGGCCGGGCGACAGTACCGCTGCCGTCCAGGTCGCCGAGGCGCGCGAAGCCGGCCGCGAACTCGTCGATCGCTCCGCTGAAGCGCTCCGGCGACAGGACGCACGCCTGGTACTCGTCGTAAGTGATCCGGCCGTCGCGATCGGTGTCGAGTTCACCGGCCAGCGTGGTCCAGTAGCGCGTGAAGCCGGCCCGCATGGCCTGCTTCCGCGCCTCGTCGGCTTCGGGGACGGCTGCGGCGACCCGGCTGCTCATCAGATCGAAGTCGTCGGATTCCAGAACCCCGTTTCCGTCCGCGTCGAACAGGGTGAACACGAGTTTGACCCGCTTGATCGCTTCGTTCCGCATGGGCTCTTGCCTTTCGTCGGACCAGGGGACGGGACGGCCGTGCGTGCCGGCCGCGCCGTACGGTGCGCGACGGCCCGACGGCGCGGCACGAGTGCGGCCAACACCCGCGGGGCGGGAAAGTCCCTGTCCGGCCGGTCGTACGGCCGTCGCGCTGTCACTATGCGGGCTGCGGAATCCGGCGCCCCGGGGAAGACGGGCTGTTCAGCAGAAAGAATGAAAACGACGCTGCTCCGGCATGAAGCATGCAGCGATCTGCCGCCGGGCGGGCCGCCAGAAGCGGAGACCTCCCGCCCGCGCGTCTCCTGCGCGTCCCGGCCCCGCGGGAGGAACCGCTCCTGAACACTGCGGACCCGGCGGGAGACGGTCCGGACCGGCGCGCACGGCGCACCGGGCACGCCGGCAGCACTCCATTCGGTCCCCGCACGCTCTACCGATGCCCATGGGCCGCGGAAATGATGAGTGCACCGCACATGAACCAGGTGATCCGCACTCCTGCCCCTCGGCCGGGCGGACATGCGGCGGAAGGAGCCCGTGGTGTTGCTTCTCATCTCCCCGGACGGCGTCGAGGAGGCCCTCGACTGTGCGAAGTCGGCGGAGCACCTCGACATCGTCGACGTCAAGAAACCCGACGAGGGTTCGCTCGGCGCCAACTTCCCCTGGGTCATCAGAGAGATCCGTGACGCGGTCCCGGCGGACAAACCGGTGTCCGCCACCGTGGGAGACGTCCCGTACAAGCCCGGTACGGTGGCCCAGGCCGCGCTCGGCGCGGTCGTCTCCGGCGCCACGTACATCAAGGTCGGCCTCTACGGATGCACGACGCCGGGGCAGGGCATCGAGGTCATGAGCGCGGTCGTCCGTGCGGTGAAGGACCACCGCCCCGAAGCGCTCGTCGTCGCTTCGGGCTACGCTGACGCGCACCGGATCGGCTGCGTCAATCCGCTCGCCGTGCCCGACATCGCCGCCCGCTCCGGCGCCGACGCCGCCATGCTCGACACCGCCGTCAAGGACGAGACGCGGCTGTTCGACCACGTTCCGCCGGACGTGTGCGCCGAGTTCGTCCGGCGGGCCCATGCGGCCGGTCTGCTCGCCGCCCTCGCGGGCAGTGTCGAGCGGACCGACCTCGGTCCGCTGACCCGCATCGGCACGGACATCGTGGGCGTGCGCGGAGCGGTCTGCGAGGGCGGCGACCGCAGGGCCGGAAGGATCCAGCCGCATCTGGTGGCCGCCTTCCGGGCGGAGATGGACCGGCAGGCCCGGGAGCACGCGGCCGGCGTTCCCGCCGGGAGCTGACCAGCGGCATGCCGACCCCTGAGCCCGACCGCGCCCCCGGACGCCGGGCCGCGCGTTTCGGTGTCGTCGACCCGGCCACCGGGGAGACCGTCGACGAGGCCCCCGACCAGCAGCCGGACGAGTTGGACGCCGTGGTCGGCCGGGCCCACCGGGCCTGGCGCGGCTGGCGTGCCGACCCCGCCGCCCGCACCACCGCGTTGCGCGTGGCGGCCGACGCCGTGGAGACGGCGGGCGACAGCCTCGCCCGGTTGCTCACCCGGGAACAGGGCAAGCCCCTGGCCGAGTCGTACGCGGAGATCGCCCGTACGGCGGCCCGCCTGCGCTACTTCGCGGACCTGGCCCCCAGAACCCGGCGGATCACCGACGGCCGGCCCGTGCACAGTGAGATCCGCTGGCGCTCCCTCGGACCCGTCGCCGCGATCGTGCCGTGGAACTTTCCCCTCCAGCTGGCGGCGGCGAAGTTCGCGCCCGCGCTCGCGGCGGGCAACACCATGGTCCTCAAACCGTCCCCGTTCACCCTCCTCGCCACCCGACTGCTCGGCTCCGTCCTCGCCACCGCCCTGCCTGAAGACGTACTGACCGTCGTCACCGGCCGCGAACCGCTCGGCGCCCGCCTCGCCTCCCACCCGGGCATCCGCCACGTCACCTTCACCGGCTCGGTGCCCACCGGGCGGGCCGTCGCCGAAGCGGCGGCGGCCTCGCTCGCCCGGGTCACCCTGGAACTGGGCGGCAACGACGCCGCCGTCCTGCTGGACGACGTCGAGGTGGACCGGATCGCGGACCGGCTGTTCTGGGCGGCGTTCCGCAACTGCGGGCAGGTCTGCATGGCGGTCAAACGCGTCTACGCCCCGGCCCGGCTCCACGCCGAGGTCGTCGAAGCCCTCGCCCAGCGCGCGAAGACCGTCACCGTCGGGCCCGGCCTCGACCCGGACACCCGGCTGGGCCCGGTCAGCAACGCCCCTCAACTGGCCCGCGTCGAGCAGGTCACGAAACAGGCCCTGGCGGACGGCGCCCGGGCGGCGGCCGGCGGCCGCCGGCTGGACGGGCCGGGCTACTTCTTCGCTCCCACGATCCTCACCGATGTCCCGCCCGGCAGCCCGGTGGTGACCGAGGAACAGTTCGGACCGGTCCTGCCGGTGCTGCCGTACCGGAACCTCGACGAAGCAGTCGACGCGGCCAACGGCACCGGCTTCGGACTGGGCGGATCCGTATGGGGCACCGATCCCGACCGGGCCGAGGCGGTGGCCGGCCGGCTCGAATGCGGCACCGCCTGGATCAACCACCATGCCGAACTGTCCCTCGCCCAGCCCTTCGCGGGCGTCAAGAACAGCGGTGTCGGCATCGCGGGCGGACCGTGGGGGCTGTACGGCAACCTCCGGCCGTTCGTCGTCCACCGCCCGCAGGAGGAACGACGGTGAGGTTTCAGGCGGCCGTACTGCGTTCGTACGAGGACCCGTTCGCCATCGAGGAGGTGATTCTGCGCACGGAACCCGCCGTCGGCGAGATCCTGGTCGAGATCGCGGGCTGCGGGATGTGCCGGACCGATCTCGCGGTCCGGCGGTCGGCCGGCCGCAGCCCGCTGCCGGCGGTGCTCGGCCACGAGGGGGCCGGGACCGTGGTCCGGACGGGCGGCGGCCCGGACACCGCGATGGACGTCGGTGACCACGTCGTGCTGAGCTTCGACTCCTGCGGACACTGCCGGAACTGCCGCGGTGCGACCCCCGCACACTGCGACTCCTTCGCCTCCCTCAACCTCTTCGGAGGGCGTGAGGAGGAAGCACCGCGGCTCACCGACGCGACCGGGGGAGCGCTTGCTCCCCGGTGGTTCGGACAGTCCTCGTTCGCCGAGTACGCGCTCGTCCCGGCCCGCAACGTGGTCCGGGTCGACCCCGCACTCCCCGTCGAACTGCTCGGACCGCTCGGCTGCGGCTTCCTCACCGGTGCCGGAGCCGTGCTGAACACCTTCGGCGCCGGCCCCGGCGACACCCTCGTGGTCTTCGGCGCGGGAGCGGTGGGCCTGGCCGCGGTGATGGCGGCCACCGCCGCCGGCGCGCTGACCGTGGCCGTCGACCGGCATCCCGGGCGGCTGGCCCTGGCCGAACGGTTCGGCGCGGTCCCGCTGCCCGCCGGAACGGCCGGACTGCCCGAACGGATCCGGCGACTGACCGACGGCGGCGCGCAGTACGCGCTGGACACCACGGCCTCGTCCCCGCTCGTCAACGACGCGCTCCGGGCACTGCGCCCCACCGGCAGCCTCGGCCTGGTGGCACGGCTCCACACCGCGCTGCCGCTCGAACCGGGCACGCTGGACCGGGGCCGCAGCCTCCGCCACATCTGCGAAGGGGACGCCGTGCCCGGACTGCTGATACCCCGGCTGACCGGGCTGTGGCAGGCCGGACGCTTCCCCTTCGACCAGCTGATCCGCACTTACCCGCTGGCCGACATCAACGAGGCCGAACGCGACTGCGACGCGGGCCGCGTGGTCAAACCCGTCCTGCTCCCGGAGGGAAGAAGCCGATGAGCGAGGCACGCGGCACCGCGGACTCACCGCACCCGACAGGCAGACACCCCGCAGTCCCCACTCCCGCCAATGGAGGAGACATGGCCGGCACGGCGCCGCAGCACACGGACGTGGAAGGCGTCGACACGGGCGTGGGCCTGACCGCCCTCCTGGTCGCCGCGGCACGGGCGATCGAGACCCACCGCCCCGACAGCCTGGCCCAGGACGTCTACGCGGAACACTTCGTGCGCGCCGTCCCGGCGTGCGCGCACTGGCCGGTGCGCATCCAGCAGGTCCCGGACGGAGACGGCAACCCGCTGTGGGGGCGGTTCGCCCGTTACTTCGGCCTGCGGACCAGGGTCCTCGACGACTTCCTCCTCCGGTCGGTGCGTACGAGCACCCGCCAAGCGGTCCTGCTGGGCGCGGGGCTGGACACCCGCGCCTTCCGGCTGGACTGGCCGTCCGACTGCGCGGTCTTCGAGATCGACAGGGCGGGCGTGCTGGCGTTCAAACAGCAGGTGCTCTCGGACCTGCCGGCCACCCCGAAGGCGAAGCGCGTCCCCGTACCGGTCGACCTGCGCGCCGACTGGGTCACCGCGCTGACCACCGCCGGCTTCGACCCGGCCGCGCCGAGCGTCTGGCTGGCCGAAGGACTGCTCTTCTACCTGCCGGGCCCCGCCGAGACGTACCTCATCGACACGGTGGACCGGCTGACCACCGAAGGCAGCGCACTGGCCTTCGAGGCCAAGCTGGAGAAGGATCTGCTCGAGTACCGCGACAGCGCGATCTACACGGCGACGCGAGAACAGACCGGCATCGACCTGCTCCACCTCTTCGACAAGGGGCCACGCCCCGACTCCGCGGGCGACCTGACGGCCAGGGGCTGGTCCACCTCGGTGCACACCCCCTTCGACTTCACCCACCGGCACGGACGCGGTCCCCTTCCCGAGCCGAACGACGCGCTGGAGGGGAACCGGTGGGTGTTCGCGCACAAGCCCCAGCCATGACGTCCACAGCGCTCACGGCGGTGTCCGCACAGGGACCGGTATCCAGAACGGCCGCCCGACGGCAGCACGGGAGTGATGACGACGCTCGTCGTCCCGGACCGGTTCGACCATGGCGATGAAGGTGTTGCGAGTAAAGCCGTCGGCCGGTGCGGGCCGGGTCCGGCCGGCGCACAGCGCGCGGGGACGCACTACGACGCCGTCGTAGCCGGCCGATCAGCGCGTTTCCGCCGGCGGACCGCGGTTGGACCTGGCATCCGATCGCGGCGCTTCCCGGCACGGGGCACGGACCGCCCGTCCGGTGAGCCGCGGCCCGGCCGACCGGTCGGGGCGACTGCGGGGCCTACCGGCTCTTGGCGCACAAGGTCGCGTCCACCACTTGCTGGAGACGGCGCAGGCTGTCTCCCTCAGCCGCCCAGGTCGTGGTGTAGACGGTCACGGTGCCGCGACCGCCCGTGGCCCTCCCGCCGCCCACCGAGTTGCCCGGCAGATCACCGCCGTGGCCCCAATAGGAACCGCCACAGCCGAGCGGGATCGAGGCGACGCCGTAGCCGTAACGGCTGCCCGCCGGATAGACGTCGCGGCCGCTGACGTCGGTGGTGTCCCGGGTCATCAGGCGCACCGCCCAGCCGGGCAGCAGCCGCCCGCCGAACAGGCCGTCCCAGAACGCGTTGAGGTCCTCGGGCGTGGAGACGAGTCCGCCGGACGCGCCGAACTCGTACCCCGGCAGCTCGGTCACGTCCACCCGGCCCGCCTGCGGGTGGGCCGGGTGGACACCGTAGTTGCGGGCGTGCGGTCCGCGCAGGGTGAACTCACCGGGTGCGGGCCAGTAGGTGTCGTCCAGGCGCAGCGGGCGCAGAATCGTGCGTTCGACGTACGTGCGGAAGTCGGTCCCCGACACTCTGTCGATCACCATGCCCAGCACCAGGTAGTTGGTGTTGGAGTAGTCCCAGTCGGTGCCGGGTTCGAAGAGGGGTTCCTCCTTGAGCGCGAGGGCCAGATAGTCCTCGGACGTGCCGGGCCGGCTCCAGTCGACCAGCCCGGAGTACTCCGGCAGGCCGCTGGTCTGCTTGAGCAACTGCCGTACGGTGACGGTGCGCCCGGCGAGCTGGGGTACGTAGGTGCCCGCGCGGTCGTCGAGCCGTATCCGTCCCTCCACCACCAGACGCATCACGGCTGCCGCGGTGAACGCCTTGGTGTTGCTGGCCAGCCGGAACCGGCCCTGCGAACCGACCATCGCACGGCCCGATTCCAGGTCCGCGACGCCGGCGGTACGCGTCCTCCTGCCGTCGTACGCGAGGGCGCCCGGCACCCCGTCCTCCTCGATGAGCAGATCCAGCTGCCGCTGCACCGGGTCGGACTCGCGGGCCGCCGCTGCCGGGGCGAGGGTCCCGGTGAGCATGGCGGCGAGCAGGACTGCGACGGCGAAGCGTTTGCGATGCATGTGTGTTCCCCCTTGTCATGGCCGGCCGGAGCGGCCGGATCACGTGCTCGTCGATGACCTTGCCAGGTCCCCACCCCGGGATCACTACGCCCAGGACCCGAATCGAACTGCGGCCAACCCCCTTGACACGGAAAGGTGTTCAACGGATCACCTCACGACACGGGTGCGGGTGATCCTCGAAGTGATGCCGCACGCCGGGGACAAGGCGATCCGGGACCAGGTGGACGTCAGGCCGCGATGCGGGGTTCCCGGTTCGCTTTCGGTCGACGTCCGTGCGGCGGACGGGACAGACGCCGTCGGCTTCCCCGCCCCTCGGCGCAGCACGTTGATCATGGCTCGCCCGATGGCGCATATGATCGGCTTCGGTAATCCAACTCTTCTGACACGGGGGCGATTTGATGGCGGTACAGGACATACGAACGGCGGCACGGCTCATCGGGCGCCGCAACACACTGCGCTACCTGGCGATCGGGGCGGCCTCCGCCCTGGTCGCGGCCTGCACCGGTGAGAGCAGGGAGCCGGCACCCTCGGGCAGTACGAAGACCGGGCCCACCGACCCGACCGCGACGCCGGGTCCCCCGACCCCGGGCCCCTCCGAACCGTCCGGGAAGGCCACGCCCACGGCTCCTTCGACGACCACGGCCGGCGTGATGGGCCGGGCCTTCGACGCCTTCGTCAAGGGCGGCTGGACCGTGGAGTCCACGACCCCCGGGAACGAGACGGTCAAGGGCACGGCGACCGTGATGGCGGACGGCGGCGGCAACGGCGGTTTCACCATCGTCTGGGCCGGCGAAGGCGCCCCGGTCACCTGGTCCGGTGGCTGGCTGCTGCGCGGCGGCCACCTGCGCATCGACGTGTACGACGCCCCCCAGGACGTGGACCGGCTGACCGGCGGGGAGGCCCTCACCGTTCCCAAGGAGGTCGGGGAAGGCGCGTTCCTCCTGCTCCCCTGGCAGCCGCCGGGCCACAACGGTACCGGCGACGGCCAGCAACTGAAGGTCACCTACAAGAACGACGTCCTGCGCATCGTCCACACGGAGCGGAGCGGCAGTGAGTCGGTCCACGTGTGCACCCGTGCCGCCTGATCCGGCCCGGATCCACCGCCCCGGGCGCACCACCGTCCCCGGGCCCGTGGGGGCCGGCCGCGCCCGGTCGCCCGCCAAGGGATGACCGTCACCTCAACCGACCGCGCCCGCCCTCGCGGCCCTGATCGGCGCCGGCGTCGTCTTCGTCGGCGGTCCGGCTGCCACCGGACCGGGCGAGGCGGTCAGGCGGACGGCCGACCGGTGAGGGACGGCAGGATCGTCGTCCTGATCCGGCGGCAGGTCACAAAGCCGTTCACGGTCATCGCTGTCCAGATGACGGTATGGACCAGGGGCCACCACAGATCCCCTCCCCGCTCACCCCGGCCGAGACCGCCGATCCAGCCGGCCGCCCAGCCGACCGCGAGGATCAGGGCCGGCCACCTGGCCCATTGCCAGGTCCACATGGTCCATCGGGCACGGGCTTCCTGCCGGTCCCGCTCGTCCTGCTGGGCTTGTGTGCCGTCCATGACTGTCGTCTACCCCGTCCCCGTCCTTGGTTTCCCGGACCTTCGACGGGGAGGGCCACAGGGGCCGGCTTCGACTGCTCCAGGAGCGCTCCTCCGAGTCGGATCACCAAGGGCACCCCATCGGCCCCGGTCCCGCCGTGGGCGCCGCACTCGGCGAGCGCGGTCCGGCCGATGGAGCGACCATGAGGGTACGACGTGCCATGTGACGGGAGCGGCTCCACGATCCCGAGCCGGGGCGCGGAGGAAGGGACCGACCATGATGAAGGCGCTTCAGTACCGCCGCATCGGCGCTCCCCCGGAGGTCGTCACCGTCCCCGATCCGGAGCCGGGGCCGGGCCAGGTCCTGCTGAAGGTCACGGCGGCCGGCGTGTGCCACTCGGACATCGCGGTGATGAGCTGGCCCGCCGAGGGCTTCCCCTACGAGCTGCCGTTGACCCTCGGGCACGAGGGCGCGGGGAGGGTCGAGGCGCTCGGTGCCGGTGTGAGCGGGTTGAAGGAGGGGGACGCCGTCGTCGTGTACGGCCCGTGGGGTTGCGGTACCTGTGCCAAGTGCGCGGAGGGGAAGGAGAACTACTGCCTGCGCGCGGGAGAGCTCGGCATCTTCCCGCCGGGACTGGGCTCACCTGGAGCGATGGCCGAGTATCTGCTCGTCGACGACGCCCGCCACCTCGTTTCCACCGACGGTCTGGATCCGGTCGCCGCGGTGCCGCTGACGGACGCCGGGCTCACGCCGTACCACGCCGTCAAACGCGCGCTGCCGCGACTCGTGCCCGGATCCACCGCGGTGGTCATCGGAACGGGCGGGCTCGGTCATGTCGCCGTTCAGCTCCTGCGGGCCATGTCCGCGACCCGTGTGATCGCCCTCGACGTCAGCGAGGAGAAACTGGCCCTGGCGCGGACCGTCGGCGCGCACGAGACCGTGCTCTCCGACGCGCAGGCGGTCGGGAAGGTGCGGGACCTGACCGGCGGGATCGGAGCCCAGGCCGTGTTCGACTTCGTCGGCGCGGAGCCGACCGTGCGCACCGCGGGGGCCGTCGCCGCCGTGGAGGGCGAGATCAGCATCGTGGGCATCGGCGGAGGCGCCTTGCCCGTCGGTTTCGGCACGCTGCCCTTCGAGGTGTCGGTCAACGCACCCTACTGGGGTTCACGCGGCGAACTGATCGAGGTCATCGGCCTCGCCCGGGCCGGCGCCGTCACCGTCCACACCGAGACGTACTCCCTCGACGAGGGACCACTCGCCTACGAACGTCTGCACGCCGGCGAGGTGAACGGCCGGGCCGTCGTCGTCCCCCACGGGTGACGTCGGACTGCGGCCCTGCGGAGGTCCCGGCGCGGACGAGACGCTCGACCAGGGCCTCGGCGTCGTCGGGACCGGGCGTCCGCCGGCGCGCGCCGTGCAGCCGGAACGTCCGGCGTGCGGTGTCGGGGAGCCCGACGCCCACGCGACCACCACCACAAGCACGGGGGCTGCACGCCGCTCCATGCGGAGGTCTCAACAAACCCGGTTCGCCGGAGGCGTCGCAGCCCTGTACTCGAACAGCCCGCTGGAGCGACAACCGCTCTGTGTGGGCTACTGAGAACGAATTAGGCTTCGTGGATGTCCTCTCGCCGTTCCCAGCGGAAGCCCGGCTCCTGCGGCGGGTACTCCCGCTGGATGTCCGGGTGCAGCACGAACAGGATCCCGCACCATGCCTGCCGGTCCGGCACCCGTGGCCGGTCCGCCGCCGGCTTCGGCCCGGATCGGGCGGCAACGGCTCGATGGGCGAACGCAGTTGGTCCGACGCGATCCACGGCCGCGACTCACGCTTCCCCACGTCCCGGCCAACGAACAGACATGCCGGCGGCCACTTGACCAACACCTTCTGTCAGGACCTCCGGCAGCCCGAGACACCCGGCGCCACAGACCCGTCGACCCGCGCCATGGACATGGCCGGCCGTACCCGGCCGGATCTCGCCGTGCCCGACACCCAGGGGTACCTGTTCGACGCGGTGGTGCGGCATCCGTTGAACGTGGTGTGAGGGCTGCCGGTCAGCGCGGTGTGGTCGCGGTGCCGATCGGCGTGTCGCCGCAACGTGATGCGATGCATCACGCGGTGCCGGTTGGCGCGGTGGGCCGTGCCGCGGTTGTCCCACAGGACGACGTCACCCGGCTGCCGACGGTGCCGTGCGACGTGCCCGGGCTTGGTGAGATGGGCGTAGAGGATGCCGAGGACGCCCCGGCTCTCGTACTCCGGGACGCCCACGACGTACGAGGTGAAGCCGGGGTTCACGAACAGACCCCGGCCGGCCCGGGCGAGCGCCGGAAGTGGCCCACAGGTCCGTGGTGGTTCACCCGGGCCGGCGGGCCGGCGTGGACAGCCGAGGGGACCGGTCCGCCCCGGCCACATGATGGACGCGGGGACATCCGGGTCGGTGCGGTGGCCTTGCTGGGACATCGGCACCGGTAGCGGTTTTCTGCACTGGGACGGGATCGTCGCCCTGGGCGTGGACAGCGGCGGGTGTACCGCGCCCGATGCGGAGGCGGAACCGTCCCGGACCACGGAACCGATCGACACCTACGGAAATCTCGGAGGAGCCGCTCGTTCGACAGGCCCCGGCGAAGCGAGGGAGAGGCCCGGACCACTTGGCCCGAGCCCTCGTAACTGCCGGTGGGTGTCTGGAACCGGTAGACGCGCGGAGCGTGACGGGTTGACCCTTCCCCTACGTCAGGCTTGAGACTGCAGACCGATGAAAGGGGCAGGTGGGTGAGTTATTCCGTGGGGCAGGTCGCGGCCTTTGCCGGGGTGACGGTGCGGACGCTGCATCACTACGACAAGGCGGGGCTGCTCTCGCCCGGTGACCGCAGTCCGGCCGGTTACCGGCTCTACAGCGACGCCGACCTGGTGCGTCTGCAGCAGATCCTCTTCTACCGTGAACTGGGCTTCCCCCTCGAGGAGATCGCTGTCATCTTCGAGGACCCGCAGGCCAACGCCCTGGACCATCTGCAGGCCCGGCAGCGGCAGTTGGAGGAGGAGATCGCCCGGCTGCAGCGGCTGGCCGAGGTCGCACAGCGGGCGATCGAGGTCCAGCGGACCGGGGTGCCGATGACTCCCCGGGAACGCTTCGAGGTTTTCGGCGAGATCACCTTCGACCTGAGCTATGCCACCGAGGCGGAACTGAAGTGGGCGCACTCGGCAGGGCAGCGCGAGGCGATGGAACGCGCGGCCGCCCATACCAAGGAGGACTGGCGCCGGCTCATGGGCGAGGCCGCCGCCTGGCGCGCGGAGCTGCTCACGGCCTTCGACCAGGGGGAGCCGAGCGACGGCGAGCGGGCCGTGGACCTCGCCGAGGAGCACCGCCTGCACATCTCGCGCTGGTTCACCTCCTGCCCGCCTGACATGCACCGGCGTATCGCGGACGACTTCGCCGCCGACCCGCGCGCCTTCGCCCTGGTCGTACCGCCCTCACAGCAGCGCCCAGGCCTGGCCTCCTACCTGTGCAAGGCGGTCCACGCCAACGCCGCCCGCCGCACAGGCGGCCGTACCGACTCCGAGGAGAAGCAATGAGGATTCTGATCGCCGCGGCCGGATCGCGCGGCGACGTCGCGCCCTACACGGGTCTGGGCGCCCACCTGCGCCACGCCGGATACGACGTCACCCTGGCCACTACGGACGCCTTCGCACCCCTGGTACGCGATGCCGGGCTGACCTTCCGCTCCCTGCCCACCGACCCACGCGGGCACGGCGCCGTCACCGGCAGGCGTGAGCTGATGCGCAGCGCCGCGGCCTTCGTCACCGAACTCGGCCATGGTTTCGCCGACGCGCTGGCCGAGGGCACGGATCTGCTCCTGCTGTCGACCACCACGGCCCCCCTCGGCTGGCATCTGGCCCAGGCCACGGGCACGCCGAGCCTGGGGGTGTACCTCCAGCCCACCGCACCCACCGGCGACTTCCCGCCCGTCGTCACGGGCTCACGCTCGCTGGGCCGCCTCGCCAACCGTGCGGCCGCACGCTTCGCGCTGTACATGACCGACCGCCTCTACGAACAGGCCGTCGCGCAACTGCGCCACCGACTCCAACTGCCGGCCCTCTCCGCCGCCCGGATGCGCCGACGGCAGGAGCAGGCGAACTGGCCCATCCTGTACGGCTTCAGCACCGCACTGGTGCCCCGCCCCTCCGACTGGCGCTCCGGCCTGCAGGTCGTGGGCAACTGGTGGCCCCATCACGAGGCGACCGAACGACTCCCTCCGCAGGTGGAGGACTTCCTGAACGCCGGGCCCCGGCCCGTCCTCATCGGCTTCGGCAGCATGGCGGCCGGCCACGGAGAACGACTGAGCGACATCGCGGTGCACGCGTTGCGCCGCGCCGGGCTGCGCGGCATCCTCCAAACCGGCAGCGCCGGGCTCACCGCCGACGGCGACGACATGCTCACCATCGGGGACGTACCGCACGCCCTGCTGTTCCCGCGGCTGGCCGCGGTGGTCCACCACGCCGGTGCCGGCACGTCGGCCGCCGCACTGCGTGCCGCGGTGCCGGCGGTCACCGTGCCGGTGACCGCCGACCAGCCGTTCTGGGCGGAACGACTTGCCGCCCTCGGCGCCGCGGCCGGCCCGATTCCCTTCCGGTCCCTCACCGCCGAACGGCTCGCCGACGCCCTCGACCGTGTGGTGAAGCAGCAGACATACACACGAGCCGCTGCGGCCGCGGCGGCTCACATGGCGGCCGAGGACGGAGCGGGCCAAGTCTTCAAAGCCGTCCAGCAGCTGACCGACCGGTAATGCCGGACGATCTGCTGATCCCTCTTCCCACCTGATCGCGATGCCGAGGCGGAGAGAATCCTGGTGAAGGGCCGGGCCACCAGGGCAGCCGCGTGAGTCAGGGACCTCTCGACGTCGCCTGTGCGGGCCCGGACCGAGCAGCACCTCGCCGAGCCGGCCGGAAGCGAGGGCCGGCGGGGGCGGAGGCCGTCGAGGAGCAGGGCGAGCGGGCGGAGCCAGGCGTCCGGGGCGACCGTGGTGAGCGCGGGAACAGCCCGGCCCGGTGCCGCCGGGCTGAAGAGCAGGTCCTCGGTGGTGAGGTCCGGGCGGATGGTGCCCTGCTCCTGTCCGCGCCGGAGCAGCTCGTCGACGGTTCAGCGGTTGTGGGCGTGGACCACCTCCAGGGAGGTGACATCTTCCGGGCTCGTGGTCATGAGGTCGCTGGTGCCGCGGCCTGCGGCCAGACCCGCGAACACCGTGCGCGGGTACGTCGGTCCCGCCCATGCGTTCTCGACGGTGCGCGCAGGCCGACCCGCCGCCGCGGTCTCGGTGGGCGTGTCCCGGAAGACCTCGTCGATGAACACCGTGGACCTGGCCCGCTCCCGTGGCGTGCGCGGATGTGTGAGGTGATCGTGAACCGACTTCCGGGCGCGCTGGGCCGGATGTGAGGATGGTGGGTATGGACATGGACATCCGCCGCAGGAACAACGTGATGGTCACCGGCCGTGCCGATGGGCCGGTGGTGGTGCTGGCGCACGGGTTCGGCTGTGATCAGAACATGTGGCGCCTGGTGGTGCCTGCGCTGGCGGAGCGGTACCGGGTGGTGCTGTTCGACTACGTCGGCTCCGGCGGTTCGGACCTGTCCGCCTGGAGCGAGGAGCGCTACTCCTCCCTGCACGGTTACGCCCGCGACGTGGTGGAGGTCTGCGAGGAGCTGGATCTCGAGCGGGCCGTGTTCGTGGGGCATTCGGTCAGTGCCATGGTCGGAGTGCTGGCGGTCGAGGCCGCGCCGGAGCGGATCGGGGTGCTGGTGATGGTGGCCCCCTCGCCCTGCTACATCGACGACGACGGGTATCGCGGCGGGTTCACCACGGAGGACATCGACGAGCTGCTGGCCTCGCTGGAGTCGAACTATCTGGGCTGGTCCTCGGCCATGGCCCCGGTGATCATGGGCAATCCGGAGCGGCCGGAGCTGGGTCAGGAGCTGACCAACAGCTTCTGTGCCACCGATCCCGACATCGCCCGGGTCTTCGCCCGGACCACGTTCCTCTCCGACAGCCGCGACGACCTGAAGCGCGTCGATGTGCCGACACTGGTTCTGGAGTGCTCGCAGGACGTCATCGCGCCGCGGGAGGTCGGCGCCTACGTACAGGCCGCCATTCCTTCCTCCCGGCTGGTCACTCTCGAGGCGACCGGTCACTGTCCGCAGCTGAGCGCCCCGGAAGCCACCACGGCGGCGCTGTTGGACTTTCTGCGGGAACTGTCGTGATGTGCCGCACGGACGGTGGGCAGGAGCCGACCGGCACAGGGGACGGGGAGCGTACGGACGCGGCGTTCACCGCGCTGCTGGAGGACAGCGCCGAGGAACTGTACGACTCGGCGCCCTGCGGTTACCTCTCCACGCTGATGGACGGCACCATCGCCAAGATCAATACCACGTTGCTGGACTGGCTGGGCCTGGAGCGGGAGGCCGTGGTCGGACGCCGAAGGTTCGTGGACCTGCTCTCCGTGGGCGGGAAGCTGTATCACGAGACCCACTTCGCTCCGCTGCTGCGGATGCAGGGCGAGCTGCGCGGCATCGCCCTGGAGATGAAGACGGTGGGCGGCGGCCGGCTGCCGGTACTGGTCTCCTCCGTCGTCAAGCACGGCAGCGAGGGCGATCCGCTGCTGATCCGCACCACCGTCTTCGACGCCGCCGACCGCCGCGCCTACGAAGAGGAACTGCTGCGCCGACGCGAGGACGCCGAGCAGGCGCGGGCCCAGGCCGAAAAGGCCCGGCGGCAGGCCGAGGCCGACCGGGAACGGCTGGCCGACGCGCTCGCCGTGCTCCAGAAGTCCCTCGTGCCCGACACCCTCCCCGCTGTGCCGGGACTGGAGGCAGCCGCCTACTACCACACCGCCGCGCCGGACCGCCTCGGCGGCGACTTCTACGACCTGTTCCCCCTCGACGGCAAGCGCTGGGCGTTCTTCCTCGGCGACGTGTGCGGCAAGGGGCCCGAGGCCGCCTCGCTGACCTCGCTGACCCGCTACACCCTGCGCGCCGCAGCCCTTCATGACCCCGAGCCCGCCGCCGCGCTGACCACGCTGAACGCCGTCCTGCACGAGCGGTATGCCGCCAGCGGCGATCCCCGCTACTGCACCTGCGTCTTCGGCACCATCGAACCGGATCCCGGAACCGGCGAAGCCACCGTCCGTCTCGCCTCCGGCGGCCACCCGCCGGCTCTCGTACTGCGTACCGACGGCCGTGCCGACTTCCTGCCCACCCCCGGCGGACTGCTCGTCGGTGTCCTGCCCACCGCCCCGACCGGCACCGTCCAGACCACCCTCGCCCCCGGTGAGACGATCCTCCTCTACACCGATGGCCTCACCGAGGCCCGCACCGGCCCCCGCCGCGACGACCTGTACGGCGAAGAAGCCCTGCACGCCTTCGCCGCCGGCCACGCCCCCGCCACACCTCAGGAAGTGATCACCGCACTGACCGGGCTGTTGGAAAGCCTCGGCGACGGTCTCGACGACGACACCGCACTGCTCGCCCTCGGCGTCCCCGCCACCCATCCCCGCACCCGCCCTGCAACGAACCACCCACGATGAGCCCGCTGAACATCACACACGACGACACCGCAACCGGCCCCGTCCTGCACGTGGCCGGCGAACTCGACTACGCCCAGGCCGCCGCCCTGCGCCACCGGGCCGAGCAACTCCCCCTCGCTCCGGGGCAGTGCCTGGCCATCGACCTGTCCGGCCTGGAGTTCTGCGACTCCACCGGCATCACCGCTCTCCTCGCCGCCCGCCAGCACGCCCACGCCTCAGGCGCCGACATCGCCCTGCATGCCGTTCCCCTCAACCTGATGCGCATCCTCACCCTGGTCGGCCTGGACCAGATCTTCACCATCCACTCCAGCGACCCCGTCTGAAGCAAGTGGTCGCCGGCGTTCGCCCTGGCGCCGCAGGGCCCGGCAGGCGCTGTGTCGTCCGACTTGCCCTGGAAGTCGTCGTCTTCGGCGGTTTGCCGGTGTGCGGCCTTCTCGCGGGCGCGCAGGACGACCCAGACGAGGGCGGCTGTGCAGTGAGGGGGAGTGTCCGATCGACGGCGGATCTGCTGATCAAGGAGAGACGCCGAGTGAGCGATACGACGACCGTGCACGAGTCCGTCGCCCTCTTCGCGGACATCACAGCCCGCGAAGGTCGCCGACACAGCCGCCGTTCCGGAGAACGCGGGCCGCCGCCACTGGCCACGGCGCCGGTACGGGACCTGCCACCAGGCGCCCTGCTCTGACGCGGCTCGCACGCCGGCACCGGCGATGCCGACCGCTCCCGGGTCGCGAAGGAGGCGCTCGATCCCCGGGGGGGCAGGCGTGGCTCGACGCATGGCCTCCCGTCTCCAGGGCAACCGACAGACACGTCTCACGTTTAGGAGCTGCCTCATGGTGATCGTAGGAGTTGTCGCTGTGTGCGTCGTTCTCGCCGTTCTTGCTTTCCTCCTGCCGCGCCTCTCCCACCGCCCGCAACGGGGGACCCAGCGCACGCTCGGCGTCGGTTCACGAGCCGGAGGGAAGGCTCCCGGCATCCTCGGTCGCGCTTTCAGCAAGCCCTTCCGCAGCAGTTCCAAGGCTGTTGGCCGCAGCGGTTCGGCCGGTCGGCGGGCCCGTGGCCGCATGCCGTTCTGACCGGCGATGTGACCCGTCGTGAGCAACTCCAGGGAAGGGCGTGTACTCCGCCGATGTGATGCGCACCATCGCTTGCAAGGGTGGCGGGTTTCTGCCTACTCGGCTCGTCCTCGCCGTCATCGGCGCGGTCGTGGGGATAATGATCGTTCTCGCGCTGCACAGAAGGAATAACCGTCAGCCTCGAAGTTTCGTGACGGTGCGCCGGTTTGCCCGGCGCGCCGTTTCGGCTGTTCGGGCCGGTGGAGGGCAGGCCGACGGCCCGGCTCTCGCGTCGGGTGGGCACCGGGTTCCACGGCTCCGGCCGGGATGTCTCGTCGGGACAGGACGTCGTTGCCGGCCGGCCGGGGACCGGAAGTGCTTGCAGTCGCTCGACTGCGGTGGTGATCACCCGGGTCCAGGGCCAGTGGCGGGCCAGGCGGAGCCGGAGACGACCGGGCCGAACAGGCCGGGCTCGGCCCGCGGCATGGCCACGTCGAACAGGCAGTCCCCGCCCAGCGCGACGGCCAGGGCGAGGTCGAGCACGACCTTGCCGGGACCGTGCACCGCCCGCGGCCTGCGCCACGGCTCCAGCGCCGTCGGCAACGCGGCGTCCAGGCCGGTCCGGCGGACGGTCTCCACCATCAGCACCGCGCCGGCCTGCGAGACAGCACCAGCCCCACCGCCCCGGACACGGACGCGGACGCGGACGCGGAGAGAACCCACTGCGCCTCTTCACCTGGAGAGTGCTTCTTCCCAGCGGCGACCGGACCCTGGACAAGCCCTGTCGTCCCGGTTCGGAGGCGTTCTCCGTTTGGTTGATCAGGACCCGGACAAGCCCACGCGGAACCATCCGCCCGTCCGAGACGGCCGCGCACGCCGGTGTCGCGCTCGAGGACGGCCAGGCCGCTCAGGCGCGGGGTGGCATGGTCACAGCGCGATGCGGATGGTCTTGACCTGGGTGTAGGTGTCGAGTCCTTCCAGGCCGCCTTCACGGCCCAGGCCGGACTGCTTGTAACCGCCGAAGGGGAGGTTGCCGGTGCTCATCTCGGCCCAGGTGTTGATCCAGACGGTGCCGGCCTCGATGGCTGCGGCCATGCGGTGTGCGGTGGTGAGGTTGGTGGTCCACACGGAGGCGGCCAGTCCGTAGTCGGTGTCGTTGGCCTGGGCGACGGCGTCGTCGATGTCGGTGAAGGTGGTGATCACGCCGACGGGGCCGAAGATCTCCTCGCGGACGACGCGCATGTCGGAGCGGACGCCGTCGAGGAGGGTGGGGGCGAAGAAGTATCCGTGGTCACCGAAGCGCCCGCCGCCGGTCACCACGTTCGCGCCCTCCTCGCGGGCGATGTCGAGGCAGGAGCTGACACGGTCGAACTGCGCCTTGGTGGAGAGCGGTCCCACCAGCGTGCCCTGGGTCAGCGGGTCGCCCGGGGTGAACGCCTCCATCGTCCTCAGCAACTTCTCGACGAACTCCTCGCGGATGCTCTCCTCGACGAACACCCGTGATCCGGCGACGCAGACCTGTCCCGCGTTACCCAGGAAGCCGGCCGCCACGCCGCGGACCGCGACGTCGAGGTCGGCGTCGGCGAAGACGACCGACGGCGACTTGCCGCCCAGTTCGAGCGTTGTGCGCTTGAGCGTGTCGGCGGCCTGGCGCTGGACCAGCTTGCCGGTCGCGGTCGATCCGGTGAAGGCGATCTTCGCGACACCGGGGTGCGCGACCAGCGCCTGGCCCGCCTCGGCGCCCAGGCCGGTGACGACGTTCACGACACCGGCCGGCAGGTCGGTGCCGGCCAGCAGCTCGGCCAGGCGCAGCGTGCTCAGCGAGGCGGTCTCGGCCGGCTTGAGCACGACGGTGTTACCGGCGGCCAGGGCCGGGGCGAGCTTGCCGGGCAGTTGGCCCATCGGACCGTTCCAGCCCCAGATGATGCCGACGACACCGAGGGGCTCCTTACGGGTGTAGGCCATGCGGTCCTTGCCTGCGGGAACACTCACGCCGGACAGCTTGGTGGGCCAGCCCGCGTAGTAGCGGAAGACCTCACTCGCCTCGGCCAGCATGTGCGCGGTCAGCATGCGGGGTGCGCCCATGTTGACCGAGTCGATGGTGGCCAGTTCGTCGGCGTGCTCCTCGATGACGTCGGCGATCTGGTTCAGGATCCGGCCGCGCCGGTCGGGGCTCATTCCCGCCCAGGCGGGATCGGTGAACGCCGCGCGCGCGGCGCGGACCGCGGCGTCGACGTCGGCTGCCTCGCCGCGCCCCACACCGGCCAGCGCCTCCTCGGTGGCCGGGTCGGTGTTCGGCAGAGTTCGTCCCGAGACCGCGGTGACCTGCCGGCCTCCGATCCACATCATCCGCTCCCCGGCCCGTACGAACGCGGGGATGTCACGGCGGGCGGTGTCGGCGACGGGCGGGACGCTCACGGTTGCGGTCATGGTTGTTCCTCTCCTGGTGTCCTGATCAGCAGATCCGTCCTAAGCGGATTGCCTGTCCACTTAACGTAGCGGACAGGCTGTCCGTTTACAAGGAGAAGTGAGAAGGGTATCCGGTACGCTGAGGTTCCGGACGCAAAAGGAAGGAAGCATCCGCCATGAGCGCTGAGCCCGCCCCTGCCCGACGTGCCGACGCCGAGCGCAACCGGTCGAAGATCATCGCGGTCGCCCGCGAGGCCTTCGCCGAACCCGGTGCCGCACCGTCGATGGCCGAGATCGCCCGACGTGCCGGCGTCGGCATGGCCACGCTCTACCGCAACTTCCCCGGCAGACTCGAACTGGTCGAGGAACTCTTCCGTCACACCGTCGACGACATGTGCCAAGCCGCCGAATCCGTCAGTGGCGACACGCCTGGCGAGGCCTTCTTCGCCTGGCTCATGCGCTTCCACGCCCTCGGCACCCGCAAAGGACCTCTCGCCTCCGTCCTCCTCTCCGAATCCGCCAATGGCACCCCCATCCTCCGCGCCAGCCGCTCCCGTACGATCGCGGCCGGCGAACCCCTTTTCCGCGCCGCGCAACGCAGCGGAGAAGTACGCGACGACGTCTCTCTCGGACAGATCCTCGACGGCCTCGTCGCGCTCGCCGGCATCGACAACGGCCCGGACTTCCCCGGCGCCCTGATCCGCGTCCTGCTCGACGGTCTGCATCCGACTCCGCACACCACGGGCGGATCGCCGACCGCCAGTGAAGACATGGACATCCCCACGACCACGACAGGGAGCGAGTGATTGGCGTCCGTCTCCCCGTAAGACCCTGCGCCCACCTGCGCCGCCGCAGGATCCGCTGCACCGTTCCGGACAAGGCCGACCAAGCGCTGCCGTCGGAAGCCCGGGCGTCGAGGCATGGGCCCGGGATCCCTGACAGTCCGCACCCGCGACCAGCGCTTTCACAACGGGTGGAGGGGCACGCCCGACTGCGCTTCCACACCTGGGGAGTGCTTCCTTCCTGACGGCGGACAGGACCCGGACAAGCCCCCGTCGTTGGAGGTCGGATCCGCTCTCCACTCGCTCGATCAAGCCCCGGAGAGGCTGGCTCGTGAAAGCTGGCCCCGGGCAACGAGGTGACCTGGGGTGCCGACCTGGCCGACGGCGGGGTCACCCTGGCCATCGCGATCCTTCTCGATCTCGAGCAGTCGGTGCACCACATCTCCGACGGTGCACCACATCTCCGACCGGGTCGTCCACCGCGCCTCGGAGAGCCACCGCGGCGAGGCAAGACCGATGCCGAGGATGCCGCCGTCATCGCCGACCGGGTCCGCGTCCGCCGCGACCTGCACCCTGTTTGTCGCTGCTTTCTTGGCGTGTCTCACATTCCTCAACTCCCGTTGATCAGGCGTGGGGTTAGCAGTTGATGAGTGTCGTGTCGCGGACGTACCGTCCCGCCGCGTGTTGGTGCACTTTTTCTCTGCTGAGGGCTGGCAGTCCTGGGGGCTCGATGGCGAGCCGTTGATCCCCGAGCGGATGCCGGTGTTGTTCGACGACGACTTCCTGTTCGAGGACGAGGGCGGCCCGCGGGCGACGCGGGCGGTGAACGCTTGGCTTCGTACGCTGCCGTCGAGCGGGGCGCCGTCGCCGAATTCGTGGCGGGCGTACGCGCTGGCGGCCCGGGACTGGCTGACGCATCTGCGGCGACACCGTGTCTCCGTGTTCGGTACGCGGCAGGAACTGGTGGCCGCGCTCGGTACATACGCAGACCGTCGACTGTCGGGGTCGTTGGACGAGCGGCTGGAGTTCTCGTCATGGGAGCTGCAGGTCACGGCGCTGAGCCGGTTCTATGACTGGGCCGAGGGCGAGGGTCTGGCCGCGGCGGTGCCGTTCACGGTGGCCACCGGCAAGCGGATGGTGCAGGGCCGGCTGGTGGAGACCCGGCACAACCGGGCCCGGCTACGGCGGCCGAAGCCGCACGTGAAGGTGCAGTACCTGGAGTCGGACTTCGCCGATCTGTTCCGCTACGGCCTGGCCGGGCTGGGCCCGGACGGGCTGGAGGACGCGACGTTCCGCGGCCGGTTCCCGGGCCGGAATGCGGCGATGGGCGACCTGGTGCTGGGCACCGGGATGCGGAGCCGAGAGTTCACTCACCTGCTGGTTCATGAGGTTCCGCCGCTGCCCGCTGAGCCGACCGAGGTGCCGATCCCGTGGGTGGTCCCAGAGTTGGCGGCCAAGGGGCGGAAGTTCCGCACGACGTGGATCGACTACGCCTCGCTGGCGGCGGTGCACTCCTACATCGACCTGGACAGGGAGATGTCGCAAGGGTCGTGGCGGCCGCGGAGGCCGCTGGTGGTGGAGGAGGCGGACTTCTACGGTGGCCGGGTCAACGGCCGGCGCACACGCTGGGCGGCGCTTCGGCCGGAGGAACGGCTGCGGCTGGTCGGTCCGCAGGGCGGGTCGCTGCTGCTGGCGCTGAGCTACGACGGGCGGCCGTTTGTGGACTGGGGCACGCTGTTTCGCCGCACGGCCCGCCGGATCCGTGAGCGCTTCGAGCCGCGGTTTCCGGACGTCGCGCCGCACCGGTGCCGGCACACCTTCGCCATGGCCACCCTGGAGAAGCTGGTGGAGGGCCACTACCGGCAGGCCGCCCAGCTCGCCGCGGCGACCGCAGATGCGTCCGGGCTCGCGCTCTACCTGCTGAAAGCCGATCCGCTGCTGATCCTGCGGGACCTGCTGGGGCACTCCAGCGTGGTCACTACGGAGGTCTACCTCAAACGCCTGGATGTCCATCGGATCTACCGCGCGGCCTGGGAACGGACCCGCGCTGTCGTCGATGCGGCCGCGCTCGCCGAGGCCGACGCCGAGCTCGCCGAGGAGCTTTGATGCCGGCCGAAGTCCTGCGCGGTCCGCTCGCGCTGAAGCTGTCCCTGCCCGGCGGGACGTCGACGGTCATCGTCATCGGTGACCTGCCCAACCCGCAGCTGGCGGCCGACCTGACCGAGGGCCTTGCCGCCTCGATCCATCCTCACGGACCGCTCGCCAAGCTGACCACGGTGAAGAGCTTCACCTACACCCTGCGTCGCATGGTCCGCGACCTGGCCGAGGACGGCTTCACCGGTTCGGCGACCGAGCTGACCAGATCCGTGCTCGGTGCGTTCTGGCTGCGCTCGCACTACCTGGTCGAATACCGCACCCGCACGATCCTGCGCGCCTTGGACGCCCGGCACCAGGTGCTGCCCGAACCGGTGCGGCAGATGGTGTTCGGCAAGAACTACACGCGCCCCACCGTCAACGGTCCGCTTCCGCCCTACACACCGGCCGAATGGAACCGGCTGATCGACCTCTGCAAGCGGGAGGTACGCCGCCTGGGGGAGGCACAGCGGGCGATGGTCGCGCTCGCCGAGGGCGGGCAGGATCCGGCAGTCGACGGCTGGAGCGAGGTGAACGGGGCCTGGCTGATGCTGCGGATGGGCCCGGTGACGCGGACGGAGGTTGCCGCTCACCTGGGCTTGATGCCGAGGACGTTCACCGGGAGGCACCGGGGCATCGAGCGGGCCAGGGCGGCGCTGTTCCCGTCCCACAAGGACGCGATTTCCTACATGTTGCTGCTGGCGGCCTGGACCGGCATCGTCCCGGACGGGCTGAGTGGCCTTCAGGTGCCCGGGATCCGCTGGACCGGGCGGCAGGCGACGCTGCTGTCCTACGCCAAGGGCCGCACGGCGGACGAGAGCTTGGTGTTGTCGCCGCGGGCGTCGCGGCTGCTGGAGCAGTGGCTGCAGCACAGCGCTCTGCTGCGCAGGCATGCTCCGGCCGAGCTGGCCGAGCACGTGTGGCTGGTGACGCGGCAAGGCCGGCTGGCCCGCGCGGCTTTCGAGGAGTACATGATGCGCGGCTGGGTCAAGGCCCATGATCTGCGCGGGGATGACGGCAATCTGTTGCGCATCGACCGCCGGCGTCTGCGGACGACGTTCATCGCGCAGCGGGGTCAGCGGCAGTGGTCCCTGCGGGCGACGGTCGATCCGAACCACTCGCCGCAGGTCGAGGGTGATCACTACCTGTCGGCCGCGACCCCGGCGCAGAAGGCGGTGGTCGAGGAGATCGCCCGGGACGCGCAGGGCGATCTGCTGCGCCGCGCGAGTGCCCCGATGGTCGTCGACGAGGCGGCCAGCGCCGCCGGGCTGCCGGAGGAAGCACGCCGCCTCGGGCTGGCCGAGGGCGCCTTGGCCGAGTTGCTGTCGGGTGAGCGGGACGTGTTCAGCGGGGCCTGCGCCGACCACTTCGCCGGCCTGCACGGACCGAAGGGGCAGCCGTGTCCGGCCCGGCCCTGGGTCTGCCTGCTCTGCCCGCTGGCGCTGTTCTCCCCGCGTCACCTGCCGAATCTGCTGCGGCTGAAGGCCTTCTTCGCGCGGCAGTTCCGCCAGATGCCGCGTGAGCAGTTCGCCGCCGTCTTCGCCCCCTACGCCCGTCGCCTCTCGGCGGACATCCTGCCGCGGTTCGAGAAGGCCGCCCTTGCGGCGGCACAGCGCGACGTCGATGACGAGGACGCCGA
This sequence comes from Streptomyces sp. NPDC059787, assembly GCF_042732315.1. Taxonomy (NCBI): domain Bacteria; kingdom Bacillati; phylum Actinomycetota; class Actinomycetes; order Kitasatosporales; family Streptomycetaceae; genus Streptomyces; species Streptomyces sp. NPDC059787. The sequence goes on along the minus strand of NZ_JBHWHX010000040.1, from coordinate 46,110 downwards.
GCTGCCGCTGCGAGCCGAGGAGACAACGTCATGAGCCTGCTTCCTGTCTCCGCCGAGCCTGCGCACGGGTCGGTGTTCGCCGGCGCCGACATCGCCGCCATCGCCCGTCTGAACTGGCTGAGCGGCTGCCCGCGGCCGCGCTTTGAGGACGACGTGTGGTCGTTCGTCGGCTGGGCCGATGCACCGGTGCAGATGAAGGTGACGGAGAAGAACGTGCTGTTCGACCGGATCACCCACCGGCCCTGGCGCGTGGTCGCCAAGGAACTCGCCCTGGCCTGGATCGCCACCCAGGACGAGCGCGTCCTCGCCCTGCCGCGGGCCCGCCGGCTCCCGCGGCACCCTCGCACCATCTATGCCCGCGTCTACCACCTCACGTTCTGGCTGAACTGGCTGCACGAGCGCCGCCTCACCACGCTCGCCGCGGTCACCCAGGACCACTGCGAGGCGTTCCTGCGCGAGTACGGCGTCGTCCGGGACAAGGAGACCGGCGCTGTCCTGCGGAACAAGGCCGGCTCCTCGCTGCGGACGGTGGTCTCCGCCATGCAGGACATCACTGACTACGGCGAACTGCTGTCGGCCGACCGACACCGGCCCGGTTTCCGGCCCTGGGGCCCACGATCGCCCCGCGTCGTGACCGGGGCACCGTCCCGGCCGCAGGTGGTGATCAAAACCGAGCCCTTGGGTGACGAGGTCCTGCGGCCGCTGCTGACGGCGTGCTTGCACCTGGTCGACGTGCTCGGACCGCACATCGTGGACCTGCGGACACAGCTGCAGGCCGAACGCGAGTCCTGGCGTAACGTCGAGTGGTCGAGGAATCTGCGGGACGGCGACCGGCTTGGCGCGCTCGTCGAGGAACATCTGCGGACGGGCCAGCCGCTGCCGCGGATTGAGGACTTCCAGGTGACCAAGCGCCTGCGCTCGGGGTGGGACCCGAAGGATCCGTTGCTGGCAGCCAACTTCCAGCACCTGCTGCGGCCGACGGGACACCGCGACATTCACAAGGCCCTCTTCGCCCAGGCCCGGCCACTGCTGGAGGAGGCGGTCGCCGAGGTCGGCACCGAGTACCTGTGGTGTCGCGACCCTGCCGACGCCCCTCGCGCGGACACCGGCGAGTTGATCCCTTGGTCCTTGCCCCTGTCGAACAGGTCCTCGGATGCCTTGATCCGGATCGCCGCTCACGCCTGCACCGTCGCCACCTCCGCGTTGACAGGGATGCGGTCCAGCGAACTGATGGAGCTGACGGTCGGCTGCCGCCGCACGGACGAGACCGACGGCACCGGCCTGGCCCGGCACCGCCTGGTCAGCAAGGTCGTCAAAGGGCGCCTATGGGGCGGCGAGGTCGACGAGTGGGTCGTCGTCGAGGAAGTCGTACGTGTCATCGCCCTGGCCGAGCAGCTCACCGACTCCGGACCTGGCCAGCCGCTGTTCGGCGCGTTCAACGGCTTCAATTCCAACGGGGCCATGACCTGGCTGCGGCAGTGGGTCGCCTCGCCCGCCGGACGCCGCCTGGGCCTGGAGCCGATCCCCGACGAGCCGGTGCACCCCCGCCGCCTGCGGCGGACGCTGTCTGTCGAGATGGCCGCCCGCCCGGGGGGACTCCTGGCCACCAAGGTCCACTTCAAGCACCTTCAGGTGGCCACCAGCGAGGGATACGCCGGTCGGCCGGGCGGCGCCCAGGCCGTCTTCCACCACGAATGGAAGAAGGAGGAGGCCAAGGAGAAGCTCAAGCGGACCGTCGAGGCATACCGGCAGTTCGAACAAGGCCAGATGCCCGCCGGCCCGGGAGCCGACACGCTCCTGGCTTCCTTCTGCGCCGTCGAGCAGGAACTGGCCAACCACGAGCCGGGCCCGGCAAAGGTGGTCACCGACCGGCAGATCGAGCTGCTGCTGAAGAAGAAGGCGTCGGCCCTGCACCTGTCCGCGGCGAACTACTGCTGGTTCGAGGACCCGGCGAAGGCCCTGTGTCTCAAGCTTGCCGGCACCAAGTCCGCCGCAGCTCCGCTGACCGGGCTGTGTGACAGCTCCCGCTGCCCCCAGGCCACCCACCACCTCGTTCACCGTTCCGTCTGGCAGACCACAGCTGACAACGGCGCCGTCCTGGTGGCCAGCCCGCGCATCCCGCCCGCGGAGAAGGCCCGGCTACGGGCCGAGCACGAGCGGTCCATGCGGGTTCTCGAAGAGATCGACACGGCAGCCGGAAAGGCCGGATGACATGGCACTGAGCCACCAGCAGCGCGACCAGATCGAGCGGCGCATCCGCGCGGCCATCGACCGGCTACTGGCCGGGCAGATCCCGCCCGGCGGCGCCTGCGACGTCAAGACGCTCGCTCGCGAGGCGGGCATCTCCCGCGCATCCCTCTATCGGACCTGGGGCCACCTCAAGGACGAGTTCGAGAAGCGGCGGGCAGCCGCCTGGGCAGCCGGTCAGCAGCCCGACCCGCGCGAGGCCCGCATCGCCCGGCTGCGTGATCTCAACCAGCGGCTCACCGGCAAACTCGCCCGCACCCACACCGAGCTCACGCAGCTCAAGGAACGTCACCAACTGCTGCTGTCGATTCTGGCGGCCAAGGACGACGACGTCCAGCGGCTCCGCCGCGAGCTGAGTACGGTCGCTTCGGTCCTGGATCAAGGGCAGGGGGACGACGCCCAGGGAGTCGTCCCCCTGCCCCGGCGCTGATGTCAGGGCTGGCGACCGGCCGAGTCTCCGCCGGGATCGTCGGCCAGCACGACCGCGGCCTTGATGCGCTTGCCCACCGGCTCGCGACGCACCTCGAAGCTCTGGCACACGCCCATCACGATTTCGAGCCCGTGCTGTCCGACCCGGCCCGGGGTCAGCAGCGCGGGCTCTGGGCATGGTCGGGTCGGAGTCCCAGACGCTGATCTCCACGGCGCCGCCGTCGACCTCCAGGTCCAGCAGACACGGTCCTAACGCGTATTTGTATGCGTTCGTCACCGGCTCACTGACCACCAGCTGCACCATGCCCATGGTACGGGTCGTACCGGGATGCCGTGACCGGCCTGCACTTCGATCAGAAAGCGCCGGGCAGCGTCCCGGGCCTCGGCCACCGGCTCACTGCCGACAAAGGCCGCAGCAGAAAGTATCGGGCGGCTGACCAGCGGCTCTTCATTTTCTGGCACCACTGGCAAAAGGCTGCGGGTTCGCGCCTTGCGGAGGGCGCTCGATGCCGAACCAACGGGCGACGCGGCCGTGGCCCTCCCTTACAGACGTGGGTTTGCTTGGGTGTATCGAACTGGCCGTGTCATCTGGGGCGTTCACGGCATTCAGGTCATCTGCAGCTGCGTCTGCACCAGTACGCGAGCTCACCAGCAAGGGCCGGGCTGACCCCGTCTACAACTGCGACCACCAGATAGTATTGTCGGCTTCACTTCCCTTCCACGCCATGAATAGTGTTTCGCCAAAGCTGCACACTGCCGGGCCCTGGGATGTCCCTACTCCGAAGACGTTGATCTGTCCTGTGAACCCGTTGCCATCGAACATGCTGAAATAGATCCCCCCGTCATCCTTGGCTCCTTTCCACGCCAGCATGATTCGATTCCCATCCACTGTGGCAGATGGCCCGCGACTCGTGCCAACATGAACAGGGGTGCTGACAGAGGTACCCCCGGGTGCTTCTGAGCTCACATAGGAAACGACCTGTTGCGCCTGCCATTCGGTACTATCCTCATCAAGCGACGAAAACCAAATATTGGTATCGTCACGAGAGCCTTTCCAGAACATGAATAGCTTGCCGCGGAAGGCGACTAGGGCAGGCGAATCAGAGGTCCCGACACCGGATACATTTCGTTGCGGTTCCCATCCCGCCTCCGTGAGCCTCGACCAATAGATGCCGCCATCGTCCTCGACGCCCTTCCAGGCCATATGGATCGATGCGCCGAAGCTGGCGGTGGCTGGGCGGTGGCTCGATCCGACGTCCGGGATAGGCTGGGGCGTTGTCCACTCAGTGCCGTCGTTCTTGGCCCAGTAAAGGCTATCGTCACCCTCACTGCCCCTCCATGTCATAATCAATCCTGAGACTCCGTCGCCGACGGCGTAGCTCGTGAGCGCGGGGCTGTGCGTCGAGCTAAATGGTCCTGGGATAGGGCTCTGTGGGCTCCAGTCACCATTCACGAGCGTTGACTCATAGAAACTATGGTCATCCCTGCTGCCTTTCCAGACCATATGTAGCGCTACGGTTGAGACAGTGAAACTCACACGCCCCGCTGCTGCTAGCGCCGGCCGATCGCTCGTTGCCCGATCGCTGAGGTGTACCTGGTCGTGCCATCCATAGAGCCGGCGCAGCGCATCGCGAGACTCTGGGTCTATCGATTGTGCTTCCGTGCTGACAGGAAACATGATCGACGCGGGATCGTTCGAATGCCTCAGGCCGAGGGTATGGCCGATTTCATGGAGGGCGACGTTCCTAAGTCTCTCCGTTGTCCACTGTTCTGCGGAGTCGAAGTACAGCCTTCCAATTTCGGGAAATTTGCCAGACCCCAACACTCCCAATGGGGTGCCGAAATCCTTATTCAGCTCGGCGCCGCCGAATGAAGCCTGGATATCAGCGGTGCCAGCTGCGGGTTCTAGGGTGATCAATGGATAATCTGCTGCCTCCCATTGCCAGAAGGCGTTTCCCACGATGTCGTAAATCTCGGTAGGTGTGAGCCCCATCGCCTTCGCGGGATCGATCGAATAGGTAAGATTTCTCCGCGACCACCGACTCTTCGGAGAACCATACAACTTAATTTGAAGGTCAGTGACAATGTCGTCTGGGACGCCACAGATTCTGCGATCTGACATTATGGTCACCCCGCCGGGTGCGTTTGTGAGTTGGGTAATCCCCATGGCGTCGAGGCTGAATTGGAAGACCCTACCGTCTTGCTCCGAAAGTGTGTAGCCGTTGGCGGGTATAACGGTCAATGTGGACAGCCCGGGCAAGAGTGGCCCACCTGTGTAGTTGAGTAGTGACGGGCTGAGGCTCTCCGTGAGCTCGCTAGTGTCCAAGCAGACCCGATAGCCGTTGATCACCAGGTTGCGCCCGCTGGCCTGCGCGAACCCGGAATAGCGTGGATCAATGACCACCTTGCCGTCCGTGGTCACATCGAACCGGAAATCAGCCTCGATTCGCGAGGTCGGCTGGAACCCATATCCAGCCGCTGGTATGCAGGTGAATGCCTCCACTCGGTCCCGGTGTAGGACGGTCGAAGGGCCATACATGTTCGCCATCAACAAGTCATGCGACAGTTGCCGTCCGTCGACCGACACGGTATACCCGCGAATGGTCAGGTTGCGCCCGCTGGCCTGCGCGAACCCGGAATAGCGTGGATCAATGACCACCTTGCCGTCCGTGGTCACATCGAACCGGAAATCAGCAACGGTTCGCGAGGTCGGCTGGAATCCGTACCCAACCGCCGGTGGAAGGGTCAGCTCGTGAGCCTGCTCTCGGCTTAAGGTACCCACCCCAGCTACGTTGAGCGGCAAGAGGGCATGCGAGAGGGATGTCCCATCCAGCGTTATCGTGAAGCCCTTGACTCCCAGGGTGGTCGTACCGCGACCATCGAGAAAGCCATCGTTCAGTACGGGATAGTCAATCAACCCATCGGGGGTGACCGTAAATTGAAAGCTTGCTGGCAATCGTGAGGCTACCTGGAAGCTGTATCTTCCTGGGTTCAAAATGAGACTCGGAGCGTTGACCCCCTCGATCCACCCCGTATTCTGCTCAGGTATCGCAAAGTGCGTGTAAGTAAGCTTGCTGGTATCGATATGTATCTCGGCCATTTGGCATCTTCCATACTCGCTTGATCGAAGTTCTCGATAAGTACGGCTCGATGTTGAAGCTGGCCTTCAGGGCAGCGCTGTGAGTTGTCGCGGCGCGTGGTTCGTCCGCCTAGTCCTTGTGCGCCGGATCTGCACCCTCGTGTCGCATCGCGGTGATCACCTTGCCGCACTGATGCCAACTCTGTCCGGTGAACAGGCCCATGGTCCGCTCCTCAACCTGAGCGACGGGTTCCCCCTCCTAGGATTCCAGCCGTTCCATAGTCTTTCCACTCGAGCGGGACCTGGCCACGGGGTGGGCAACGAGCGACGGACGACGCCGTCAGCGGAAGACTTCAGACGGCGTCGTCCGTGGAGCGCCTTGGGCGCGGTCCGGCGTTGCGGAGGCTGTACTTAACGAGACCGGCCTGGTCGACGGTGGGGGTTCGTGACATGGGGCATCATCCTCACCCACAGGGACGAACCGGGCAGCGCAACGTCGACGCTCGCCAACCGAGACAGACACCCGAACCTCCTGCCGGGCGAGCAGCATCAGCTGCCCTGCGGGAGCGAGACACCGGAGAAGGTGGACACGGCCTTCGCTGCGTTAACCCAGTGGTCCCCAACCGCCAGACCGCCGAGATCGACAAAGCGATCGAAGCCCGGTTGCACGAGCAACGCGACTTCGAGGTGATCACCAGCATGCCGGGCCCGGGCGTGATCCTCGGCGCCGAGTTCCTGGCCGCCACCGGCGGTGACACGACCGCCTTCGGCACCGCAGACCGCATCGCCGACTCCCCGGACGCAGGAGGCGAGCCGGTCACGGGTCATGAAGTGGATCTTCGATGTGTCCCCGAGGCGGGTGCCCGCCCCCGCCGTGCCCTCGCGCAGCCGCAGCACGGTGATGTTGCCGGTGGCGGGACGCTCCTCCACCGGCAGCAGGTCGGGGCGGCCCAGCAGCGCGCCCAGCAGCAGGGACTTGCCGACGGTGAACTCACCGACGACGGCGAGCGATACGGGCGCCGCGACCCGCGCCCCGAGTTTCGCGGCGGCCCGGGCCAGCACCTCCCGGGCGGCCTCCTCGTCTCGGTGAGATGTCCGGACGCCGTCGTCACCGCCTCGACGATCCGCCGGGCGGCCTCCTCCGCGGCGGCCACCATGCCGGTGGTGAGCGTGGCCGTCGAGGCCTGGACCGCCTCCCCGAAGCCGTCCGCCCCGCGGGTCAGGTGTCCGGCAGCCGCGGCCGTCTGCCGGGAGGCGGCCGCGACCGAGGTCACCGCCTCGCGCAGCGCGGCCGCCGACGCGTCCATGGTCCGGGTCGCCGAGACCGCCTCGGCGGATGCGGCCACGGCCTGGCCGAGCAGCTTCTGCGAGAGTTCCCCGGCGCGGTCCGACAACCCCAGCAGCGCCCGCAGTTCCGCGGCCGCCCCCTGCAACTCCTCGGTGAACCGCCGGGGCTCGGTGTGGGCCGCCGCCACCGCCGCCGCCTCGACCCGCGCCAGCGCGTGGGCCGGCCGCCGCAGCAGCCCGCGGTCCTGCTCGTCCGCCCGGTGCTGCGTGCTCCGCCACGCCAGCGTGACGGCCACCACCAGCACCAGCAGGGTGATGGTGTACCAGACCAGGGCGTCGAACCGGAGGAAACCGGGCAGGTGGCCGGCGAAGCCCTGCTGTCACATCTCCAGGAAGGTACCCCGCAGCCGCGCCGAAGGGTCCTGCCGTGCCTCGTGGTGGGCGTACATGGCCAGACCGAGCCCGGACCAGGTCAGGACCAGCGGGGCGTACGCCAGTACGGCTGTGGCGGAGCCCAGCCGTCGCGCCCATACGGCCGCGCCCTCCGTCCGCGGGGCCAGGGCGCCCTCGCCCGCGTAGGCGGCTACCAGCCCGCCGCCGGACCAGGCGGTAAGGCCCTTCCCGTGCTCGACGGCCACGGCGAGTTGTTCCAGCGTGGCCCGCTGGAAGGCGAGTTGCGGTTCACCGGCCAGCAGTCGTAACTCCTTGTGCAGGTCAGGCGGCCCGGCCGGGCCCTCCTCGCCGGACGGGACCGCCATCGCCCCGCGCCGTTCCGCTTCCACGGACATCGACATCCCCCTCACGTCCGAGGGCCGCGGAGGCGGCCCGAACGGACGTGCACCTGCCGGGACGGCGGACGGCCCGGCGTGCAGCGGGAACACTGTACGGAAGTCCGCCTGCCAATCGTGTCGTTCCGGTGAAGCACCCCACGAAATGAACAGGTCTTCCACACCCTGCTTTACCACCCTTTCACCCGTCAAGTGGTGTGTTGCGCCGGTAAGTTCCGATCCGTCACGTCCGGCCCGCCGCTCGTGTCGGTCCTCGGCGGTTCCCGGTGCCGGCACCTGAACGGCCAGGACAGCGGCCCCGCGTGTGATTGGCCGGCCCGGTGAGGAACGGAGGAGCTCACGTTTCGGGATCGGTTGAGATACGGCTTCTGATGACGCCCGCGTCCGTCACCGGGAGTTCAGGCGTGTGTCGGAGTGTCGGCGGCCGCCGGACGGATGCTGACCGGGAGGGCGCGGGTCGTGATGGCTTCCACGTCGTTGAATGTGCTGGGGTTGCCGGCCTTCGGGGCTGATCCGGAGCTCGCAGACCCGGACGGCCGTACCCCCATGGGCATGGCCGGTCGCTACGGACAGGACCTGGCCGTTCGTTGATGTCCGGGACCGTTTCGGACGACCCCTCCCAGTACGACCGGCCGGAAGACCGTCCCGCCCGGTCAGTCGACGTGGCAGTGCCCGTCAGCGGGCTTGACCGGCGTCGTCCGGCGTGCGGTCGGTGTGCCGATGACGGTAGGACCGGGCGAGGTGCCGCTGCAGCCTGATGTGGCGGAACTGATAGACGGCACCGGCTTGGCGCAGCACACCCCGTTGGTAGGCGTCCTCCAGGAAGGCGACCGTGTCCCAGGGCAGTCTGCGCGTCATCGGCAGCCAGACCCGGGACAGTGTCAGCCACTGTCCCCACGCGGTGAACGCGAGCACGTAGGACGTCGACCCGCCCAGCCCTCCGGCCGCCCCGAGGAGAACAGCTTCCTGCAGCGGCCAGCGCAGTGTTCCCAGCAGTCCCTGGAACAGATGGACCACGGCGTACCCGCACAGGACGACTCCGAGACCGAGTGCCGGAACGAGCACGAGGAGCTGTCGGCCCGCCGTCGTACGGTTGACGGACAGCAGCCGGATCGGCGTGGCCGCGGCGGTGATGTCCATGGGCGCTTCGAACGCCGCCAGGAGCCCGAAGACCAGCCCGGCCGTCAGGCCGATGATCAGCCCGTAGAGCAGCGTGTTGATGAGCACGATCTTCATCAGTTCCGTGTGCGACAGGGTGAGTTCGCTGTCCAGCACACTCACCAGGGCGACGGCCCAGGAGTACCCGATTCCCAGCACCGAGCCCCCCAGCAGCATGAACCCGAAGCGGGTGAAGAACGTGCGGACGGGTCTCCGTCCGGCCCGACGGTCCGCGGCGGACAGTCTGAGCCGCACCCGGGACGGAACGGCGGTGGTCCGGCCGAACACGGCCAGCGCAAAGTACGTGATGCCGAAGGCGGTACCGGAGAACACCCCGACCAGCACCCCGTACAACAAGGACGGTCCCGGCCCTGCCGGTTCGACGTGCCCGGAGGCGGTGGCGAGCAGCTGCACGAGCCAGGTGGCCATGGCCATGCACAGCGCGGAGACCAGCACGGTGTGCAGGACGCGTGTGGAGACCCGCAGGTTCTGACCGAGCCGCCACCAGGCGAGGTCCTGCTGGTCGTGCGTGCCCTGGGCCAGACTGTGCGCCAGATAGCCGAGCCAGCGCTGGGCCTGGCCCGGGTCCCGGTCCCGCCGCCTGCGGCCGACGTCGACCCGTTCGGGGGCGCGGCGCCGGTAGACCGTGGGTACGAAGCCCGCCAGCAGGTGTTCCTCAAGGTGGCTCGCGGTGGGAAAGCGTGCGGTGTCGAGCAGCTCCGCCGGGTCCTTCCCAGGTGCCTCGCTGTACATCGTCCGCGCCAGAATGACCATCAAGGGGGTGCGCAGCACCTTGGCGAGCCGGGTGCTCGCCGGCGTGTCACGGACCCGCAGCCGCTCCAGGACGGCATCCCACACACCCCCACCACCGTCCTCGCCGCCGTGGGCGACGAGCCGGTCGGTCCGGGGGAGATAGGCGGCGAGGTCCTCGACGGTGAGGTCGGTGAGTTCGATGCCGGCGGCCCACACCAACGGTGCGTGCACCGCGCGGACCGCACGGGCGTACTCGTCCCTGCGGCTGGTCAGGACCAGCGGAAGCGAGGTGGCGTTGAGCGTTTCGAGAGCCGCTGCGCGCAGGGCTTCTGCGATCTCGTCGAACCCGTCCAGGACCGGCAGTATCAGGTCGGCGTCGACCAGCGCGGCGGCCAGCGTCGAGCCGCTGGGAACCTGGCGGGCCAGGTGCGGATGATCCCGTAGGAGCCGGTCGACCAGGAGGTCGCGCAACGTGGTGGTGGTCGGGTCCCACGACCCGATGCTGAAGATCACCGGCACCCGGGCCGGAGCGGCGGGGGCCGTGAGGAGGTCGAGGGCGAACTTGATGGCCAGCACCGACTTTCCGGAGCCGGCCCGGCCGAGTATCACCAGTCTCCTGGACGCGATGCTCCGGTAGGTCTCGACCACGCTCCGCAGGTCGCCGCTCAGATCCAGCCCCTGGGGCGTGGCTCCCGGCTGCAGACGCTGGATGTTCTCCGGGCGGTCCATCAACTCGGCCGGAACCGGCTGCCATCGCACGGGGAGCGGAAAAGGATCGTGGACGCGGCGGTGCCCCTCCTCGCGCTGCCAGCGGCGCCGGACCTCACGGGCCAGCGAGGCAGCGGCATCGGCGAGCCCGCCGGCCGGCGGATCGGCCGGTGCGGCTGGTACCGGTCCCGGCGACTCGGCCGGTGCGGCTGGTACCGGTCCCGGCGACTCGGCCGGTGCGGCCGGTGCCGGTCCCGGCGACTCGGCCGGTGCCGGTTCCGGCGGCTCGGCGACCGCTCCCTGCTGCACCCTGTCCAGGGTGCCCGTGAGCTGCCTCCGCTCCTCCGTCCCGACCTCAAGGGCGTCCGCCAGCAGGTGCAGTGTCCTCAGCCGGTGATCGGTGGACCTGCCCGTCTCCAGCCTGCGAATGGTGCGCACGCTCACCGTGGACCGCTCCGCCAACTGCTCCTGCGTGAGGCGAGTGCGCTTGCGCAACCGGCGTAGGAGCGCGCCTAGTTCGTCCGTCAATCCGGGCTCCCAGCTCGCACGGGTACCAAAGGCCGGCTAGAGCGTAGCGTGACGACCGGTCACACATGGCCGGTCTCCTGGCCTGTTCCCTGAGCTGCGCGAACGCCACCGTTGTCGAGCCGGCGGCCTCGCCGGTCCCATCACACAGAGGAGACGCCGGGTTGAGATCTCTGACGCCTCGCCGCCTTCGCGCCATCGGCGTACTGCTCGCGGCCCTGCTACCGAACGCCCTCATCGGCCCCGCCGCCCGGGCGGACACACCGGTCGTCCCCGACTTCACCGACGGCTTCGGCCTGACGGAGGTCGCCGATGCGACCGAGGTGCACTCCAGCACCGACTTCACGATCACCGTGACCACACCGCAGGTGTCCGGCCCGCACAGGATCCGCGTCTTCCTGCCCCGCGGATATGCCGCCGACCCGGATAAGCGGTGGCCCGTCACGTACTTCTTGCACGGAGGCGGCGGCAGCGTGAACGACGCGGTGGGCGCCCCCGCCCTGCGCTCCGACGAGATGATCACCGTCGTCCCGGACGGCGGCCTCAGGGGCTGGTACACCGACTGGCTGATGCAGAACACCGCGGTGGGAGCGGCCAGGTGGGAGACCTTCCACCTGGAGCAGGTCATCCCCTACATCGACGCCAACCTGCGCACCGTTCCCGACCGCGCGCACCGGGCGGTCGTCGGTCTGTCCATGGGCGGCTCCGGCGCGCTGCACTACGCCCAGGTCCGGCCCGACCTGTTCGGCCACACGGCTTCGCTGTCCGGCGGGATCGACTTCGCCATGGCAGAGGTCCGCGCGGCGGTCCTGGCCACAGAGCTCAACCTCACGGGCGCCTGGTGCGCGGTGAGCAGTTCCTCCGCCTCGTCCGGCACCGGCAAGTGCACCGGCTACGGCCCGTACGTCGACAGCGACGCGGTCTTCGGCTCGCCGTACCCGTTTCTGGGTGCCGACCACCTCTGGAACGCCTACGATCCCGCCGCTTCGGCCAACCTGTCCAAGCTCCACGACACCGAGGTCACGCTCTACACCGGGGACCGGGGCCTGATCGACGCCCACACCGCGACCGCCGCCGCCACCGTCAAGGCCCGTCTGGACCGGCTCGGCATCCCCGGCCGGCTCGTCGACTACGGCAACGGGGCATCGCTCTCCCCCGATTGCGACGGCGGCCACAACTACGGCTGCTGGGCCCCCGCGTTCGCGGACTACGTCCCGCGCCTGGAGGCCGCCTTCGCGACAGCGGCAACGAACTGACGTCACAGCGACCTTTCTCCAAGGAGTGGACACCATGGTGATCAAACGGAACAGGACGAAACTCTCCCTCGTGGCCGGCGCCGTGTGCGCGGCGATGCTGACGCCGGCTGCCCCGGCGGCGCATGCCCGGACGGCCGAGGACGACCACACCGCCACACTCGCGGCGCTCAAGGCGTTCCAGGCGGACGCGGGCCCGGGCGCCGCGATCCACGCCGGGGGAGCCGGCGAATCCTGGACGCTGTCGGCCGGTACGGGCACCTTCAACAGCGACCGGCCCATCCGGTCGGACGAGCACTTCCGCATCGGCAGCCAGACCAAGACCTTCACCGCGGCGGTGGTGCTGCAACTGGTCGACGAGGGCAAGATCTCGCTGGACGCGGCCATCGCGGACTACCTGCCCGGTGTGGTCACCGGCAACGGCTACGACGGCACCCGCATCACCGTGCGCCAGCTGCTCCAGCACACCAGCGGCCTCGCCGCGTACACCCCTCAGCCGGTCGTCGACAAGCCCGTATCCAACCCGGACGGTACGTACGACCTGGCCGAGTTGGTGCGCAAGGGGCTGAGCCATGCACCGGTCTCCGCACCCGGGACCGGCTTCACGTACTCCAATACCAACTATTTGGTCCTCGGCATGCTCGTGGAGAAAGTGACGGGGCAGCCGGTGCACGAGGCCGTCACCAGGCGCGTCATCGAACCGCTGGGCCTGAGCCGAACCGTCTTCCCCGCCCCCGGCGACCGCGCCCTGCCCACCCCGGCCGTCAGCGGCTATCACGGCGTACGCGCCGGGAGCTTCTACTTCTGGACGCCCGTCCTCACCTACGACCCGTCCCTCTTCAGCAGCGCGGGGGCGATGATCTCGACGCTGGAGGACCTCACCGCCTTCTACCGGGCGCTGCTCGCGGGCAGGGTCGTCTCGGCCGCGGGCCTGGCCGAGATGCAGAAGGTGCGGGAGGCCGGACCCGGTGTCGGCTTCGGCCTCGGCATCGGCAGGAAGGAGCTGTCCTGCGGCATCGTGGCCTGGGGCCACAGCGGCGGGGCGCCCGGCTACATGTCGCAGACCATGGTCGCCGAGAACGGCCGGCACGCGTCCGTCGTGACCAACGCGCTGTTCCAGGTCAACCCACCGGCCGACCAACTGCACGAACTCCTGGACACGGCTCTGTGCGAGGACGTGGCGCAGCGCCCCTGACTCCACGTCCGCCTCGCGCGGAACGGCACGGGGCGGGGAACGGCCCGGCCGGGCCGTTCCCCGCCCCTCAACCCCCGGCTCCCGGTGTCGGCCGGCCAGGTCCCGACCCGCTCCTCCGACGACCGGGCACCGCGCAGACGGGGCCTCACCACGGCCGCTCCCGGGCCGGTCATTCATGACGGACCCTCACCGGCCGGCCCCCGGCCCGTTCTCCGTGTCACGCCGAGGCAGGCGTGACACCACCCCTCCACCCCTACCTGCGGCATCAAGGAGCCGACATGGCATACCGCTACCGGTGCGGCGAATGTGGTTTCTCCACACGGTGGACCACCGAGTCCGAGGCCGAGGATCTCTCGGTCGCCCACTACGCCGACCGCCATCCCCGACTCGTCCCGGGCGGCAGCGTCGAGATCAACCGGAAGAATCCCGAAGCCGTCGGCTGCCTCCCGATGATCGGGATCGCACTCCTCCTGCTCCTGATCATCGCCTCGTGCCGGCGATAGGCGACGGGCTGCCGGCTCTACGGAACACCGACCGATCGAAGGGAACGACATGACCGATCCGAACCCCAGGGAAGACGCGGAGCCCGGGCCGCCGTCGGACACACTGCCGCGGCCCGGTCATCCGCCGAGGCAGACACGCGGAGCCGGGTTCCGCCGGCTCCAGGAGCTGACCAGCCGCCGGCGACTTGTGCTGCTGAGCGGCGTTCCGACCCTCGTCCTGGCGCTGGTCGCCGGACTGACGGCACTGGGCGGGCACGACTCCGGGGCCGACGAGCAGCGGGCCAGGACACAACGGGACCTGCAACCGTTCAAGGAAGCCGTCGACTCCCTGGTCGACGCCCCCGGCCTGCGCTACAAGGACACCTCGGCGTTCGGCATCACCGAGAACGACATCACCGTCACCGCCGGCGGCAGCCAGTTCAGCACCCCCTCCTCCGGGCGCACCGACCAGGGCCGGGACGTGCTGCGCATCGGCGGCAAGACGTTCACGCGGTGGCAGGTCGACCCCGCCCCCAGGGAGGACGTAGCGGCGGGAGAGAAAGCACCGCCGAGCGAGTGGACCGTGGGGACGGACGACGGCTCCGAGCTCATGGACGAGGCGCTGGCCCGCACCATCGCCCCCTCGAGTCTGGCGGCCGTGCTGACCAAGGCCCTGGACGACCTGGGGAGATCACCCTCGTCGGCGGACGAGTCGAAGACGTCGAGCACGTCCGGGCAGCGGCCGCTGAGCGTGAACGGAACGCCCGCGCTCGGCATCGACACCTCGGCCGGTCGCCTGCTGGTGACGAAGGAGAAGCCGCACCGTGTGCTGCGGCTGGAAGCCTACGACGTCCGCGAAGACCTCTCCGACATGAGGGAGCAGCTTGAGAACGGAGAGGTGCCGACAGCCCCCCGCAGGGTCACCACCGGGCCGCTGGCGTCCGGTGACGGCGAGGGAATGGACCTCACCCCGGTCCTCGCCGACGCCGCCGACAAGATGTTCGACACCCTGGTCGAGTACGCCGGCCAGCTCGAGGACGCGACCGACAGAGGCATCACCTTCACCCTCGATGGCGCGGGCGAGATGGACTGCAGCCCATCGGGCTGCACCGCCACCCAGAACTTCACCGGCGAGGTCTCCTCCATCGCCCGGAAGGAACGCGTCACCAAGGGCGAGGTCACCGCCGTGATGAGTGCGACCTTCTCCATCGACGGCAAGCCCGCCGGCCAGTGCACCAGCCCACAGCGCACCTTCCCCGTCCGGGGCAACGACGTCTCGGGCACCCTGAAGTGCTCCGACCCGGGAGCCGGACCGCTCTACGCCTCGGTCGCGGCCCGCGTCAAGGCACAGGCCGAAGCCGACGCCCAGGCGTGCGGCTGCAGGGTCCGCCTCACCTACCCACTGCGCGCCAACACCCTGATCGACGCCCGAGCACTGGCCGAGGTCGAGGCGAAGAAGCTCGCCGACCAGGCGAAGTGGGAACGGGACGTCGCGGCCTGCGCCAAGCCGCACAGCTTCCCCTCCGGCACCCAGGTGCTGCTGGCGGACGGCACCACCCGGGCCATCGAGGACGTACGCATCGGGGACCGGGTCGCCGCCAGTGACCCACGGTCAGGGCCGACCGCCACGCGGCCGGTGTCCAACACCTTCACCACCGAGGGCGACAAGGACTTCACCCGGCTCACCGTCACCACTGAGCAGGGCCCGGCCACCGTCATGGCGACCGACAACCACCCGTTCCGGCTTGCGGACGACCAGCGGTGGAGGAACGCCGGTGATCTCCGGATCGGCGACGAACTACGCACCCCGAACGGCGCCGGCGCGGCCGTGACCGAGGTCCGCGACGAGCAAGGCCCGCAACGCACACACGACCTCACCGTCGACGACCTGCACACGTACTATGTGCTGGCGGGTGAGACGCCGGTTCTCGTTCACAACAACAACTGCGGTGTCCCGTCAGGATCTCTTCACGGGGAGAAACTTGCTCAGAAGCTGCGGCTGGAGTCAGCGAACTCGCCTTTCACCCAGGGCGGCCAGTTGACGCCCGACGCCGTCGCCGGTTCCAGGTTGGCGATGCCCGGGACAAAAATGAAGAACAAGGCGCTTCAGGCTCGGTTCGCAGAACGTGGAGGGGCTTCACAATGGGGCAAATACAGCACGGAAACACACCAAAGCCCGTACGGTGATTATCAAGTGCACTACTACATGAACCGGGTTTCCGGCGAGATCATGTACGACTTCGACTACAAGGTCGTCATGAACCGCAGGGGGAGCGCCCCGTGAAAGTAAGGTTCACCGGCGCCGAGGGGCATGACCGGAGTGTTCGGCAAGGGGCGGACGTCCTGCGTCAGGGGCAGGAATACGTGGTCCTCGAAGCGTACTGTCAGACGGACGGACCGAACTACTTCAGGATCGAGTTTCGCAGAGGCGAACTTCCACCCCTCTTCGACTCGCGCCTCTTCGAAGTGGTCGACCCGAAGATGCATCCATCGTGGACGGTATCCACAGAGTGGGACGGGTCGCTCACAATGGCGCCTGCTGTTTGGCAAGCTCCGGGGTTCTGGGAGGAATTCATGGATCACTCCTCTGGCGCGATCGAAATCTATGAGCGCGGTAGAGACGTGCTGATGCCGGGGGATGAATAGATAATCAGGGATGTAATTCCCGATTCGGGACCGGCGGGGAACGCCTCACCCGGGCGGTCACCGCACGGGCCGTTCGTCCTCGTGCTGCGCCGCGAAGTCCAGGCCCTGGTGCGGCATCGCGCGGGGGACGGCGCCGCTCCGATCTGGCGCACGGTCCACGCATCACCGGCCCTGTGGGAGTACGAGGAGTCGATGAGGCTGCGCCACCCGGAGGCGCCGGCGATCTCGACCTGCGGTGGATCACAACGGCCTGCCGGACGATCGCGAGGTTCGTGACCGACGCCCATGCGCCGGCCCGGGACGCGGCCGATCCGGAGAACGCGGTGGACGACGTCCTCGGATGACCAAGGCGGCCCGGGAGGTCACCCGTCGCTCGTGACGCGCACGAGGAACCGCTCCACCGGGCAGGACAGGGGCGAGCCGGTGAGGTCTCACCGGTCCCCGGCGAGGGCGGCGTTCGTCCGCGTGCCCTGACGGACCCGCCACACGCAAGACCTCTTCCCTTCACCCCGGGAAATGCACCCCAATGGCCCCATTGCCGTCCTTCTGCTGAGCACGTCGCCACGGCCGCCGTTAGCGTTTCCGCCAGACGGAGGGCCCGTCATGAACGAACTCGGACGAGATGCGTCACCACCAGGGTGAGCGTGACGAGGATTCCCGGTGATTCCACGGGTCTTCCCGTCCGTTCCCGCCCACGGCCCCGGGAACCGCCCGGGCGCCCCTCCCCCCGTCAACCGACCCGACACGCCACCGTCCGGCCGCGTCGACTTCGGACGAAGCCTGGCGGCACTGGCCCTGTTCATTCCCACAAACACGGAGGCGACCATGGGCTTCGCCGGCCGACCCTTCATATTCTTCGCCGTTGCGGTACTCGGCTGTTCTGCCGGGCTCGCCCTCATCGGGCCCGCGTCGGCCGACGTGAGCCCCCCGGAGACGGCCCCGGCTGCGGCGCCCCGCCCTGACGACGGCTCCTCGGCGAAGAGCCGCACCATCCGCGTAGAAGCTCGGCTGCACGTCGGCGAAGAGCTCGATCTGGGGGCGGCGGGCCGCAGTGTCGGCGACCAGTTCGTCTTCAGCGGGAACCTGACGTCGACCGAGGGACGCGAGGAACGCGTCGTCGGGCGCATCGGTGGGTTCTGCGTCATCACCGACCTCGAACGCAACGCGGGACAGTGTGCGTCGACCGCGGTGCTGCCGGAAGGTCAGATCACCGTTCAGGGCGAGCAAGCCGGAATTCCGGTACCGGTTCCGGTCGTCAACGCGATCACCGGAGGCACCGGGGAGTTCCGTCGGGCTCATGGTCAGGTGACGCAGCGGGTGTTGACACCGGCGACCTGGCAACTCACGTTCGAACTCTCCGACGTGCGGCCCCACCGGACCGAGGACGGTCGCGGTCCGGCCGAGGCGCCGACGCCCGTGCGTCCGTCCTTCCCCGGCAAGTAGTGGTACCGACGCCGCCCGGGACGCGGTGACGGGAACGACGGTTCCGACCCGCACCAGGCATCGGACAGTCCCGTCACAGGCCCTTCCCGGTCGTCTTTCCCCGAGTCACCGGGCGGAGGGACGTCATTCGGACCGGTGCCGGCACAGCCCCGGTCGACCGTGAGGCGCGCCGGTTCGAAGACGGTGCGCAGCACCTCGGGAACACACACCCATCACCACACGTGGAGACGTCGTGATCAAGAACTTCCGTACGCTCACAGGCTGGGGTGTCGTCGTGGCGGCCACCGCCACGGCCGTCACGGCCACGATCGGCGCAACCGCCGGTGGCCCTCCGAACCCGTCGCCGACCGACCCGCAGGCCCGCCCGACGGCCGGTCAGGGGAAGGAGACGCAGACCGGGCCCCGGCCGGCGGAGCGCCGGCGGATCGCCTCATCGGTCCTGGGCGAGGACTTCAAGTTCACACTCACCGCTCTGAGGTCGCGGACCGACCCGCTCGCGGCATCCGTGCGCCTCCAGGTCTTCACCTTCGAGAACGGCGCGTGGAGGGAGTCGGACCGTGCTCTGGTCGGCAAGGCGGATTCCTGGTTCTGGTTCCCGCTGACCGGCCGTCACGCGGTGTGCGAGTTCTCCACCTCCGGTACGGAACCCGCGCCGGTTGCCGTCAGCGTGCTGATCACGCCGTCGATCGGCTGCTCACCGACCGAGAACTTCCGCATCGACAACGGCCGGATCGTCCCTGTCTGACAACGGCCCCGGCAGGCGGCTGCTCACCCGTGCGAAGGCACTGGAGGAGCTCGCATCCGCGCCGACCCGCGCCACGGAGATCAAGCCGGCCCGTTGATTCCCTGCGGGCGGTCTGGAAAACGGTGGTGATGGTGTGGTCGGCCCTCTGCAGGGCCTGGCGCAGGGCGGCGGGCAGACGGGGGCGGTGGCAGACCGAGGTCAGGCGGATGCCGGTGAGCGTGTGCAGTCGCGGGAGGCGCGTCGCGCGGCGGGCGGTGAGGCGGCGGGCGCGCAGGACGGTGAGCCGGGTGACAGGGCCGGCCACCGCGGCTGCCGCGCCGGAGGCGGTCGCGGACCTGGTCCGCCCGCTCGGGGATCGTGTGAGTGACGCCCCGCCGACGCAGCCGGGTGCGGATCGCCTTCCCGCCGAGGACCGTCCGGTCGTCCGGCCGCTTCCGGCCCCGCAACCACTTCGGCAGCAGTGGCCGGACGAACTCCCGTTCCACATCGGACAGTTCATGGCGACGTATCACCCGGCCATGATCCACCACCCGAATCACGTGACGATGTACCCGGAGGCGGTGACGGTACGGCCTGTCGCGTCCGAGGGGCGCTACAGCCTGCCCACGTGAACTTGGACCAGCTCGTCATGGCGCCTTTCATCCCTGTGCCGGCAGGGCTCCCGGGTGGGGCCTTTGTGAAGGCGTGGACCGACTTCCGCCTCCTCACCCAAGGGCAGTGGACCGAAGCGGAGATCGTCTACGTCCGGTACGACCCAGCCGAGCCCGTCTGCAGGGCCACGGCGAACCTGGCCTGTTCGCATCCCCGGTGGGCGGGGTCGCCGGGGCCTTCGCCGCCGTGCGGCTGTTCCTGGACCTCCTCACCTGATTGTGTCGGTCCTCCGCACCACCTGGCCGCCGGCACGGCCCAGGAACAGGTCCTCGATCAGGCCGCCATCACCCCCTCGGTCATGATGTCGGCCTGACACTTCGACGACAGCTCCTGGACGAGCCACATGAACGACCACCTTCACCACACGAGACCACCCGCTGGGTCACGACCCACCCCGACCTGCACATCAACGACCGCCTGTCCCGGCTCCTCGACCACTGCCCAGAGCTCAGGCGCACCCACGACCTGGCCCGCCGCTTCGCGGCCATGCTGGACGACCGTGACGCCGCACCTTTGCCAAGTCGGCTGAACGACCTCACGAACAGCGGACCGGCCCCTCTCGCCGGTGTCCTGCATGAAGACCGGCACGCCGTCGCGCGGGGAATCATCACCCCTTACGACTCCGGCGTCCACGAGGGCCGGATCACCGATGTCAACCTGCAGAAGCGCCTGATGTCCGGACGCGCCGGCGTCCAGCTCCTCCGCCAACGCGTGGTTCCGGTCGCCCGCCTTCGCCGCTATGCGGACCGGTCGACCGCGTCACCGAGATGATCTCCGGCTACGAGGATCCTGCCGGAGCCCGGAACGTGCACGGGCCGGTACGGCCGAGGACGCGCGGTCTCGAGGAGATGCCGTGCGTCATGCGGCGCCGGCACGATGCCCGGTCCTACGCGGCCGGTGCCGCCAGGCGGAAGCCCACGCCGATCGCTTCGAGGTCCGGTCCGTAGGCGCCGTGCCGGCGGGCGCAGCGGGCCAGGTCCCGGTCGTGGCGGAACGAGCCGCCCCGGGTGATGTGCCGGTCGAAGGCCCAGTCCTCGGTGGCCGGTACCGCGGCGGGCGCGCCCGGGTAGGGGGCGTAGAGGGTGGAGGTCCACTCGTCGGCGTTGCCCGCCATGTCCAGCACCCCGAAGGGGCCGGCTCCCTCGGGGAACGAGCAGACCGGGGTCGTGGTGCCGATACCGAGGTCCACCAGGTTGGCCAGGCCGGTGCGGTACTCCTCGCCCCACGGGAACTCCCGGTCGTCGTCACCGCGTGCGGCGCGCTCCCACTCGTCCTCCGTGGGCAGCCGCACATCGAGGCCGAGCCGTTCCCCGAGCCACCGGCAGTAGGCCGTCGCCGCCTCCCAGGTGACCCCGATGACCGGGTGGTCCGCCCGCGCCTGCGGGACCGGCCGGCCGGCGGCCGCCGTGAAACGTGTCCACTGGCCGACCGTGACCGGTGTGCGGGCGATCCGGAACGCCGGGACGTGGATCTCCGCGCGCGGGGCCTCCTTCAGGTACCACTCCACCGGCACCCCGGTGTCCGCGTGGCGGCGGGCCGCTTCCGCCACCTCCTCGAGCGGTGTGCCCCGACGCAGCACTCCGGCCGGGACCTCGACCCAGTCCACCTGCTCCTCCTGCACGGCTCCTCCTCGGCTCGAGCGGACAGCCCTCATGATCACCCCGTCGGCCGGAGCGGGCATCGGTCGAAGGACCCGTCCCGACAGCGACTTCGGAACGAGGACGCCGGGCCGCGGACCGGCTGCGCTCCGGCACGACGAGTCGGGCACGTTCGCCCGCACCAGGCCGAGCATCTCCATGCATGCGCCGGCATCCGGGAGCCGAGCGTGAGGGGTGCGCAGCCGCTGTGGTCACCGGGCCGGGCACTCGACTGCTGCGGACAACGCCAGCCACGCCTCGTCATCGGTTGTCACTGGACGGGCGGCCTCCTGAGCTCGTTGCTCGGACTCGCGGCGGCGGGAAAGACGCCGTTCGGCCGCGACGACGGCCTCGGGCATGTAGCGCCGCTTGCCGGTGCGAGCGATCACTGGAAACCGGCCAGGAACGAGATCCGTTGATGCCCCTGGAACTGCCCGGCACGAAAAACCCCGTCGCGGACGGCACCGTCGACGAATCAGGCAGTTGTGTCCACGGGGCCTGCGGGGGCATGAGGAAGGCTGTGGCCAGGTCGCTGCGGTAGCGGGGCGGCATGTCGGGATGAAGTCCTCCCCGGGAGACCAGGAACTCCGACCGCAGCCTCCAGGGGCTGCCGGGTGATGGTGCGGACCGGGCAGCGGCCCCAGAGGCCGGGGGCGCGGCTGGTGCACTTCGCGCACGAGGGCGCCTCCCGAGTACCGCTGCGGGCCTGGGTGACGGCGCCGCAGCCGTCGCGGGTCGCCCGTGGATGCCGCGGTTCGCGGTTCAGGCGCGTGGGCCTGCGCCGTGCAGCAGGGTGTCGATGATGCGGGTGGCGAGGGCGTCCGGGTCGGCGTCGTCCGTGTTGCCGTGCAGGCATTCACCGAGGAGCGCGTAGTAGACCCGGCGTACCCAGTCGAGGTCGGCGGCTTCGTCGATGAGCTTGGCCGCCTGGGCCCGCTGCAGCACGGCGGTGCAGCGGCGGGCGATGTCCTCGTGGAGGGCGAAGGCCTCACTGTCCGGGTCTGCCGGCAGTTCCAGGGCGAACGCCCAGGCGCTCTTGACCTGGAGCACGTTGGCTGTGATCCGGTGCATCGCCACCAGCGGCGGCGCGGTGTCCGGCCTGCCGTCGTCCACCGCCCGGGCGAGCTGGCGGGCCGCGGATGCGGCCAGGGCCTCGATCAGCGCCTGCCGATTGGCGAACCGCCGGTGGATCGTCGTGCGGGCCACTCCCGCGGCTGCGGCGATCTGTTCCATGGAGGCGCCGGGCTCTTCGGCGAGCACCTTCTCGGCCGCCTCCAGGATCGCGCGCACGCTACGCTCCGCGTCCGCCCGCAGTGATCGTGCCGCTGTCTCACTCATCATGCCTCCTGTCAGACCACTTGCCTGAAGAAACAGTACATCCTTGAGGCGACATCATTCTTATCTGAAACAGTGCTGTTGCAACTAATTGAATTACTGATACTTTGTAATCCCAGTTGCTGTCGACCGACGGAGGAAACCGTGAACAGCACTGCCCTAGTCACCGGCGCGTCGTCCGGCCTCGGCGCGGAGTTCGCCGTGCAGCTGGCCGCCCGCGGACACGATGTGATCCTTCTGGCGCGTTCCGGGGCCCGGCTGGTCGCCCTCGCCGAGCGTCTGATCGCCGAGCACGGTATCCGCGCCCATGTGCTGGTTCAGGACCTGGCCGAGCCGGACGCGGCCCGCCGCATCGCCGAACAGCTCACCGCCCGCGCTCTGACCGTCGACCTGCTGGTCAACAACGCCGGTTTCGGTACCTGTGGCCGCTTCGAGGAAATATCCGGGGCCCGCGACCACGACCAGCTGATGGTCAATGTCGTCGCGCTCGTGGACCTCACTCATGAACTGCTGCCCGGCATGCTGGAGCGCGGCCGGGGCTCGGTCGTCAACGTAGCCTCCAACGCCGCCTTCCAGCCTTCTCCGTACTTCGCCGTCTACGGGGCGGCCAAGGCCTTCGTGCTGAACTTCGGTCTGGCCCTGCGGCAGGAGTACCGTCGGCGCGGCATCCGCGTGCTCACCTTGTGCCCCGGCCCGGTCGAGACCGCCTTCTTCGACACCATCGGCACCCGCCGGGCGGCCGTCACCGGCGCCATGACCATCCCGGAGCCCGTCGTACGCGCCGCACTGCGCGCGCTGGAGCGTGACCGCGGTTATGTCGCCCCCGGACTCGGCAATGCTCTGACCGCCCATCTGACGCCCCGCCGCCCCCGAACCCTGGTCGCCGCCGTCGCCGAACGGATCACCCGCAAGGTCCTGGCCACCCCGGCCACCGCCCCGACGCTCCCGGAAGGCACCGCATGAGATCCTCCGCTCCCGTCGCCGCGGCGTCGGCGATGCTGCTCGTCGGCACCTCGACCGCGGTCTCCGCCACCATCGCCGACTACCCGGTCTTCACCGGCCAGGCCTTGCGCTATGCCCTCGCCGGGGCCATCCTGCTCGCTGTCCTGGGCCGCCGGCGCCCGCCCCGTGTCCGTCTGACCTCTCGTGACCTTCTGCTCCTCATCGCGCTGGCCGCCACCGGACTGGCCGGGTTCAACCTCTTCCTCGTCGAAGCCACCCGGCATGCCGGCCCCGCCATGATCGGCACCGTGGTCGGGGCCGTCCCCCTCGTGCTCGCCCTGGTCGGGCCACTGATGGAACGCCGGCGCCCCGCCCCCCGTACCGTCGGCGCCGCGATCGTGGTGGCGCTCGGCGCAGCCGTCGCCGCCGGCCTCGGCTCGGGCAGCCCGAAGGGCTTCCTGCTGTCCCTGGGCGCACTCGCCGGCGAGGTGGCCTTCTCCCTGCTCGCCATCCCGCTCCTGCCCAGACTCGGCCCCCTGAGGGTCGCCGCCTATCCCGCCGTTCTGTCCGTACCCATGCTGCTGACCGCGGGTCTCGCGCTGGACGGCAGAGCCTCGCTGCGGCTGCCCACCCCTGGCCAAGGGGCCGCGTTCGCCTACCTCGGCGCGATCGTCACCGCGGCCGCCTTCTTCCTCTGGTACGACGCGCTGCGCCGCCTCGGCGCCGACCGCGCGGGCCTCTTCGCCGGCCTCGTACCGGTGGGCGCGCTGCTCACCACCGTCGTGCTCGGCCCCGGGGAGGCGGGACCTGCCGACGTCACCGGCGCGCTGCTCGTCGCGGCAGGCGTCGTCGTCGGCCTGCGACAGCCCCGCCGTGACAGCCCGGAACCGCATTGTCCCCGCGCGAGGATCCACGAGTTGGCCTGATCGGCGTTCCACGGCACCCATTCCTTCGCGCACCCCGCGCCCGATCCGGGCGACACTCCCGGGCCATGAACCGGAAGATCCCCGCCGGGGCACGCCTGTCACCACACGGACGTGCGGTGACCTCGCCCTCCGGATCGGACGGCGTCGATCCCGCGGCCCGGGCGCCGAGCGAGGTGCGGCAGTACGGCAGCAGAGCCCAGAGGGCGAAGGAACCGGAGGCGGAGACCGCCGCACCCTCCGGGAGGGCTGGTCGTCCGTCGCACCGAAGACGACGTGGCGCGCAGGGACGGGGGGCCAGTACGCCTCCCGGCCGCCGCTTACCGGCGGGCGGACCTGACCCGGCGCCAACCGGATCCGCACCGCGCCGACTTCCACGACGGACACTGGCACAGAGGAGCACACCCGTGACAGAACCGACGTCCTTCCTGCTCTCACACCTGCACGCGGCCGGTCTGCACGACGTCGTCGCGGTCGAGCCGGCCGCTGGAGGGCTCGCCGCGACCGCAGGGATCGCACGCAGAGGTGACGGCACATCGGTGTTCGCCAAGGCCTTCGGCGAGCCGCCGTCAGACGCCGCTTTCGCCGCGGAGGCCGAAGGGCTCACCGTGCTGCGCGAGACGGGCGGCGTCGTCACGCCCGACATCGTCCTCGCGGACCGCGACCTGCTCGTGCTGTCCGTACTGCGGCCCCGGCCGCGCACCGAAGCCTTCTGGGAACAGCTCGCGCATGCGCTCGCGCACCTGCACACCACCACGCGCAACCCTCGATTCGGATGGCACCAGGACAACTGGCTGGGCCGCCGTCGGCAGATCAACACCTGGGAGGACGACGGGTTCGAGTTCTTCGCCCGGCACCGTCTGCTGCGCTGGCTGGGCGAGCCTCGTGTCGAGGAGGCGCTGGACCCCGAGGACCGGGCGGCGCTGGAGCGACTGTGCGACCGGCTGCCCGAGCTGCTGCCGGTCGGACCCGCGTGCCTGACGCACGGCGACCTGTGGGCGCTGAACGTCATGGCCACCCCCGACGGGCAACCCGCGCTGATCGACCCGGCCGTGTCGTACACGTGGGCCGAGATCGACCTGGCCCATCTGTGGACCACGGCACCGCCGCCCGAGGCGCACGTGCTGTTCGATTTGTATGCCGAGCTGACCGGGCTCGACCGCGACTGGCGCGAACGCATGCCGATCCTCCAGCTCCGCCAGCACCTGGCCGTGATCGCCCAGTTCGTCCCCGACCGGGGCGCCGCCGACCTCGTCCGCGCCACCCTCGCTCCGTTCCGTCGGCGGCCCTGATCCGGGAGAGCCTGGAGCTTCCGGCCGACGGGCCGGCCTGCCGGTCGAGATGGACAGGCGGCGGACGAGGGCATCGAGAACGGCCCCCGCACGAGGACGGGGCGTCTGCCGCTCTGCCGGGGAAACCGGCGCGTCACCGGTCCACGTCTTGCCGCACGGGCCGCTTTCCCAAGGGGCGGCCGCAGCCCTGTCCGTGCTCGCACCGGTGGGGAACATCCAGGTCACGAGGTGGGTGTCCACAGGGGGAGCGGTCGGCCTCCCGTCCGGCTGCGGCTCCTCAGGGCCTGCCGGATGCCGCAGTACCGGGGTGGCTGCAGAAGCCGCGGCCCGTCCTCCGGCCGAGCCGGCCCGCCCGGACCGTGCGGCACGGCGGCGGTGGGGCGTAGAGGGGCTCCTTGAACTTGTGCCCTGGTCGCGAAGCTCGTCAACGAGTTCGTCGAGGCCGCTGAGGAGAAACAGCTGTCCCGAACGATCGCCCGCTACGGCCGCGTGGACCTTCTCCGCGTCGATGAGTTCGGATCCCCGGGACCGGACCGGCGAGGCGTCGAGATGCCGTTCCGGGTTCTGACCGAAGAGAGGAAAGGAACAGCGTGGCCATCGTCTCGAACGGATCCTTCGGAGGCCGGACGAAGACGTCTGGACGTGCGTCACGACTACCGGCTGCCCTGGCGATCGAGGTGGTCGATCAGCTTCGTCTCGCTGCGACGCAGTCGATCACGCTCGTCTGCGGGGAGGGAGGCCAGTGCGTCGACGAGGACACGTGCCCGAGGGATGCGGACCGTCGCACCCGAGTGGATCCGGCACCGGGGACACCAGGCCAAGCCGACGCACCGCTCGAACATCGGGGACTCGGGAGGACGGAGACGGAACCGGTAGGAGCGGACGGCTGTCCCGCAGGCAGCACGGACTCGGCGATCACCGTCCCTGACCGTGTCCCAGGTCGTGGCCTTGACCCAGAGCTGCCGCCCGGCCGGTGCTCTTCAAGTCGTCATGCGCACCGTTCTCCCTCACGGCCGTCTCGCGACATCACCCCGCCCCGAAGCCCGCGACCGTCGTTGGCCCTGCCGAGGCCGGCCTCCCGGGGCCGCTCGGAGCCGGAGTGAACGTCGCCTCAACCGTGAGGCGGGGCCCGCCCGAACCGGAAAAGCGGGGGAACTTCGCGCCGTTGACGCCAGTGGCGCCCCGAGCTCGGGGCCGGGCCACCGGCGCCCGTGCTCCGGCCCCCGGTGTCCGAGCCGGCCGACGACGCCTCGGTCACCGACGCGGTCGACCTGCCGGCGCGCTTCCTGCAGCGGCAGTCCGCGTAACGGCAGACCTCGGCCGAGCGCCCCGGGTTTCCCGGGGTGCTCGCGCATTGGTAACTACAGTGTTGTAGAAGTCTCTTCTGGAGCATGATCACTCAACGATCCCGTGTCCGGCCGAATCGGCCGGGACGGGATCGTTGCAGGCGCAGAGGAGACAAGGCAGCAGGATGCCGCAGCACCAAGACCACGTGGCCGAACCCATCACCCCGCCCGGGCGCCGACGACTCGCACACTGCTGCCGTGACATCACGGAGGCCCGCTGGTTCGCCCTCACCGTCTTCGCCCTGATTCTGGCCAACGCCGCGCTGCTGGGCCTGGAGACGTACTCCGGAGTCGTCGAGGAGTGGCACCGCTGGTTACGGCTCGCCGAGCACGCCTGTCTGGCCGCGTTCACCGTCGAGATCCTGCTGCGCGTGACCGCCCACGCCGATCGCCCACGGGACTTCTGCAAGGACCCGTGGAACCTCTTCGACCTGGCCGTGGTCCTGTGCACCTTCCTGCCCGTCGTTCGTGAGAACACCACGGTGCTGCGGCTGCTCAGACTGGCCAGGGTCCTGCGCACGGCCCGCTTCCTGCCCCAGCTGCGCATCGTGCTCGTCGCGGTTGCCCGCAGCCTGCCCGGCACTTTGAGCTTTCTGCTCGTCGGCGCCCTGCTTCTGTACGTGTACGCCATGGTCGGCTGGGTCTTCTTCGGCCACCACGACCCCGACCACTACGGCTCCATCGGCCGCGCCGTCCTCACCCTCTTCCTCCTGATGATGCTCGACGGCATCGGCGACGCGATCCACGCGGGCCTGGAGATCTCCCGCTGGAGCCTCCTCTACTACGCCTCCTACGTCCTGCTCGCCTCCTTCGTCCTCGTCAACGTCCTCATCGGCGTCGTCCTCACCTCCCTCGAGGAGGCCCGGGACATGGACGAGGGGGAAGGAGAAGCGCCGGCGGCACGCCACCCGGCTCCGCACCAGGCGGACCGACAACACCTGCGTCGACGTATCGAGGCGGCCCGCAGGGCCTTGGACGACCTGGAACGCGACCTTGCCGCCCAGGCCGGACCGCTCGGGGGCGAAGAGGGGGAAAGGGAACGGACGGTGCCGGGCGCAGAGCCCCGGTCCTGCTGTCGTCGACCATGATGCCCAGGACTTCCCGGCCACCACCCGCTGCCGGCAGCTCCTGGCCCGCAAGTACGGCATCCTCGGCCAGTTCACGCTCTGCGGCAGCAGGCTGCACCGGGGGCTGGACGGGACGGTCGGGATCCGCGTGACCTCGTGAAGCGCGGGGCCCGGACAGGCCGGACCCCGCACAGGAGGGCGCTCACGATCCCTCGTACATCGTGCTTACGGCTCGTCGAGCACCGTCCCTGTCAGCACCGGTCCGTCGGGCAGCGGCTCGGCGTTGTCGTCGGTCAGTGCGAGGCGCATCGACTCGGTCGGCTCGGCGACCTGGTCCCGCACGATCGGCACGACGAAGTCCACGCCGGTGCTCCCGGGCGGGATGTTCAACCACACCCACAGGCTCGCGTCGGACAGCGGCCGCTCGGGATCGGGCACGTCACCGGACCAGTCCATGAGCCACTGCGGGTCCACGTCCTTGGTGGACAGCTCGGCGCCCTCGGTGACCGGAAGCACCCGCACCGGCTGCCAGAAGTTCACCGCCATGGGCGCATCCACGGACAACCGCCAGGTCAGCGTCTCACCCTCGGTCACCCGGTCCGCGACCGGCGACAGGGTGATCACCGGCTCGGGGTCGTCGTTCTCGACGGTGAGCCCGCCCCGGTGCTTGCCGACGACGGCATTGTGGACGGCCTTGACGGCGATGTCGTGCTCCATGTCGTAGCCGTAGGCCGTGTCGCCCTTCACCTCGACCGGCACGTCGATCGCGTCGCTGCCGGGCCGTACGGTCACGAGGCGGGTCTCGGTCCGGCCGCTGTCCGGGTCGAGGACGTACACACGGACCTGCCCGCTGCCGTGCCCGGAGACCTCGACCGGGACCCGGTAGGTGCGGGTGCCCGAGTCGCCCTCCTCGACGATCGTGCGACCCACGTCGACACGCGGCAGTGCGGCCGCCTTCACCGCCGAAGTGCCGGGCGCCCAGCCCCAGGCGTCCATCAGCCAGGCCCGCCCGGACTGCGAACGGGGCGTCAACTCAAGGGACTTGACATGCCTGAGGTCGAGTCCTGCCCGGGTCGCGGCCGACAGCGGGACGCGCAGCTCCTGAGCCCAGTAGGAGGCGGTGTCCGGGGAGCCCGGGAGCCCGTCCACCCGGACCGAGCCCAGCGTCACCCGACGGTTGGAGGAGTCGGTGACGGACACGTCGAACTTCGTGCCGGTCGTGTTCGGTGGTACGAAAACCCGGAGCGCGAGCTTCTGGGAGCCGTGGAGGGAGAGCGGCTCGGCCGGAGTGATGCGCGCGGCCGTGCCCGGCGCGGACCACTCCAGGTCCACCGCGCTGCGGCCGGTCTCCTGGTCCGTCTCCCACCACGCGAAGTGCGGTGACGATCCGGGGGTCTCCGGGTCCAGACAGGCCACGGCCGGATCGGGGTCGATCGCCGAACACAGCCGGGCTCCGGTCACCTTCGCCCCGCCGTCCGGCAGGAAACCGTCGCTGCGACGGCCGCCGACCGCGTGGGTGAGCACCCGGGCCGGGTCCGCGGACGGGGCCCGCTTGCCGGAACCGTCGAGCAGCGGACGCACCCGATCGTCCCCGGCGAGGAAGAGCCGGGCCGCGGCGGCGATGTACGTGGCGCCCGCCTTGTGCTGCTGGGCGGCGGTCAGCCGGGTCGCGGCACCCGGCGTGCACACCGGATCCGGCTGCTCCGGGTCGGTCCCGAAGTCGTCCCCGGCCGGTGCGACGGCCTCACCCGGGGTCCACTCGCTGTTGAAGTAGTTGTGGTTGGCGCCGACCATGTAGACCGCGCTGTGCAGGGCCGTGCCCCGGCTGATCCCGCGCGTCCCGTCGACGAAGTTCTCGCCCTGCAGGTCCGACACGTCGCCGTCGCAGCCCGGCAGCAGCGTCACGGACGGCACGTCGGCGACTGGGTTCTGGCCGAAGATCGTCGGTCCGATGAGCACGGTCCCGCGCACCTTCCAGCGCACCGGGCCCCGGTAGCCGTCCTCGGCGGCCGGCGGCGGGTAGAGGCTGTCCATGACGGCCCGGTTGACGCCCTCGCCACCGCGTGAGTGGCCGACGAGCAGGACACGGGAGAGGTCCGCTTCTGCCGCCTCGCGTACGACGGCCGGGGCGGAGGAACGATGGGCGGTCCAGTCGGCCCAGCGGGCGAGGTGCTGCCGTACCAGCGAGGAACGCGCCTGCGCTCCGGCGTCCTCGGCCTCCCAGTCCTGGGCGTTGATGCCGTTCGCCGATATCGACACCGTCACATAGCCCTGGGAGGCCAGCAGTTGCTGGTCGCGCAGGTAGCCCAGGTGGCTCGGGATCGGCTTGTAGCCGTCCGCGCAGGGCCAGTCGCCGGTCACGTCGTCCTCGGAGCCCGGCTTGTAGCAGGTGCCGTGGCGGCCGTGCAGGAACAGCGCGAGCGGCCGACTGCCGGCGGCCCCCTTCGGCGCCACCACCTCGGCGGTCATCTCCACCGGGGTGTCGAACCCGGGCAGGCGCACCGGGTCGAGGTCGTACTCCCCGGTGACCGTGCGGTACGAGCCGGGTCTGCCCGGATCGACGCCGTTCGCCGGCGCCTGCGCGGGCATCCGCGCCACGCGCGAGCCGGACCTGTGCGTGTCGTCGGCCGCCGCGTCCAGCCGGCGCCCTGCGGCCGTCACTCGAAGGTCCGTCAGCTGTTCGGGTCGCGTCCCGCCGAGGGCGAGCCGGAAGGTCCTTCCGTCCCTCGCCGGCTTCGGCGCCCCGAGCAGCCGGTCCCCGGTACGGAACTCGACCCGCGCGTCCCCCATGGGCACGGCCTTCGGCGTACGCCAGACCAGCTCACGCGCCCCGCCCTCCCCGTCGATCCGCCACCCCGGCGGAAGCGTATTGTCGTCCGTCGTGCTCAACAAACCTGATTTGTAAGGCTGTTCGGCCTGTGCCAGTCCGGGTGAGCCCGCCAGGGCCGCCAGCACCGCCACGGCGGTCACACATATTCGCCGGGCACGGATCAATGGTCCTCTCCTCAAAACCCCGTGCGCAGACGTCCCGTCGGTCTCGGGCGCCTCTCGCGTCACCTAGGACGGGGGAGGGGTGCCTGTGGGTTGTCCGTGAGGAGACGCCGATAGCGGGTGAGCGATGCGATCAAGCCAGTGCGGCTGATCGCTCTCCGAAACGTCGTCGCGAAGCATGCTGGTTTCCACGTCCTCGGACACGAACTGGATCACCGGGCGGGAGTTGGTTCCACCCGCTCCAGCGGACACTTGAGACAGAAGCGGTGATGGCGTCCCGCTGAGTGCAACACCGTTGCGTCAGGACGGTGGGTGAGTTGTCAGGGAGCTGGCTTCGTTCATCTCGAGGAACAGCGATTGTCGACCGGTTCCGGAGTCGGTTGTCGATCAGTCGGCTCGTATCCCGTAGCGGGTCCGCAGGCGTTTGAACCGGTGCAGCCAGGCGAAGGTCCGCTCGGCGACCCACCTGGTCCTGCCCGGGCCGGATCCGTGGGCGGTGCCCTTGCGGGCGGTCTTCGGCGTGATGCCACGAGCGCGGAACAGGCGTCGGTACTTGTCGTAGTCGTGGCCGCGGTCGGCGAACAGACGCCGCGGTCGGTGCCGGGGGCTGCCCACCAGCACGCCGTCGGCGCCTGCGAGAAGAGGCGGCGACGCGGGACGAACTGGAGGACCCGGCCTGCGCGACGGCCGGCCAGGCACCGCGGGGCGGCTGGAGGCCATCCGGAGCCTGCTCCACCGGTGCGACTGCCCGGCCAAGGACACGGACGTGATCGGCAGGCTCGATCCGCTGATCGTCGGGGCCGCGAACACCCTGCTGGAGCCCGGCGAGGAGCGGACCGGCCTGTCCCCGACTTTGCTCACCGGCCACGGCCCGGGCCTGCGTCCACGGCTGGGCTGAACCGAGCACGTCCGCCCCTTTCCCGCCGGCTCGGAGGACCGGCTCCGTTCCGGACGTCCGTTTGAGTGGCGGAGCAGGGGTAATCCGCAAGAAGGACGCTGCCCGCCGGGCAGCCGAGAACCGTGGGCCGTGCGAGGCCCCCGTCCGCATCCCGGACTCCGCCGGAACGGGCGTGCGGCAGGTCGCCGGAACGGGCCCACACCACCTGAGGGAAGGGACTGGTCGCGGTGACCGTAGTGGCGCAGCAGGGCGGTGGGGGAGGGTCCAGCGGTCTCTACGACGTGCTGGAACTGATCCTCGACCGGGGCCTGGTGATCGACGCCTTCGTACGCATCTCACTCGTCGGCATCGAGATAGTGAAGATCGACGTGCGCGTCGTGGTGGCCAGCGTCGACACCTATCTGCGCTTCGCCGAGGCATGCAACCGTCTCGACCTGGAGGCAGGCCCGCGCAAGCCGGCCGGATTGGCCGAACTGCCGGGACGCATCAAGGAGTCGGGGGCCCGCGGTGCGACGAAGGGTCTTCTGTCCGGAGCCGCCGAGACGATCTCCGACGCCTTCCAGCAGGCCCGCAGGGAGAGGCACAGGCAGTGACCGACCGCGAAGCCGAACTGCCGATGCCCTGCGGTCCGTCTCCCTCCGTCAGGCGGACAGCAGTGCGGACACCGCGTATGAATGCCTTCACGGATTCCCGTGCCGGCAGCTCCCTCGCCAGCGGCACCATCGACTGCGCGAATCCACACCGGTCCATGCCGCCCTTCTCCCGTGCCCTTCTCCCACGCCCTTCTGAAGATCGAGACCGCTTGCCCCGGCGTTGCACACGGTGATCCGCACGCCACCACGCCCGTCCCGGGCGGCGGCCCTCAACCACCGCATCGGTTTCGAGGGCTTCGGCCGTGTCCCAGCAGACGGAGACATCGCCTCCCCGGACAACCGGGGCCTGCTCGACCAGGTCGCCGCCCTGCGCTGGGTGCGCGAGAACATCGCAGCCTTCGGCGGTGACCCCGACAACGTCACCATCGCCGGCCAGTCCTCCGGGGCCGCCTCGGCCGCCTGCCTCATGGTGATGGACCGCGCCCGTGACCTGTTCCGCCGCGCCATCGCACACAGCCCCGCCAGCCCCTGCTGCGCGCGCGACATCGCCGCCGGGGCGGGCTGCTCCTGCGCCCGTGAACTGGTGCTCTGCACCCGCGCCGGGTGACCGCCCACCGGAGCTCTGCAGCGCGGTGCCCGAACCCGAACCCAGGCCGGCGAGTGGCGCGCCCACGAGGTCGGGCCGGGCGCGGGGCAGCCGGTCGACGACGACCTGGACGTCGTCACCGATCGGGACCACGACACCGCCCGGTCCTTGTCCGTGAGCGGTTCGTGCGGTGCCACGTGCAGGCCGGCCATGGCCAGGCCGAGCCGCACGTGTTCGAGGGAGAGCCCTCGGCCAGGTGGAGGAGGGCGGCCGCTTCCTCCTCCTGGCACTGGTGGCCGTCGGCGAATTGACGCTGTTGTGACTGGCTGGCTGCCTTGAGCGTCCCGGTCGGCCGGAGAACGGCGATCAGTTCGATCGCGGTCGGCCGGAGTTGACTGCCGCTCCCCGGCCGGAGACAGTCGGCAAAGGCACGACCGGTTGTCGTCCGACCCCGATTCCCGCCGTCCCCGGCAGTTCCAGATGCTGGCCCTGGAACCGCGTCCGTAGTGCGCGGTCGTGTGTGACCAGCACGACCGCTCCCGAGTATCCGGTCAGCGCCTCCTCCAGCTCCTCGACCAGCGCCGGTGACAGGTGGTTCGTCGGCTCGTCGAGCAGCAGGAGGTCGGCGGGCTCCGAGACCAGTCGAGCCAGATCCACACGGCGGCGCTGGCCGTACGACAGCTTGCCCATGCGCGACCGCAGTTCCGCGGGGCGGAAGAGGCCGAGGGCGAGCAGGGCATCGGCGTGTTCGTCGGCAGAGCCCACACGCCCCAGTCCGAACGCCTCGGCCACCGTCAGATCCGGCGGCCACGGCGTCTCGTCCTGGCGCAGGTGGCCCACCCGGCCGGGCACTCGCACCGAGCCCTCGTCCGGCCGCAGTTCACCGGCGAGCAGCTTCAGCAGTGTTGTCTTGCCGGCTCCGTTGGGGCCGGTGACGAGAAGCCTGCCGCTGCGGTCGAGGGTGAGGGAGCACAGGCTCAGACGATCTCCCACCCGTACGTCCGACAGCTGAGCGGCGGGAAGCTCCGCGGAGGCGGTTCCGGTGCCTCCTTCCGCGACGGCCGGTGCCGTCGCCATGCGCGCTGTGAAGGCCGGCGGGTCCGGCGGCGGTGCCACCGGGTTCGCGGTCAGCCGCTCGATGCGCTCGCGGGCGTTGCGGATGCGGGCCATCGCGCCGTGCGCCCGGCCGCGGGCCCGGAAGCCGCCGTGGCCGAAGTTGGCCAGTGGCGCCTTGCGGGGGACGGCGTCGAGGAGGGCGGCGTGGCCGACGGCCAGCCGTTCGTTGCGGGCCAGTTCGGACCGCCACTGCTCGTATTCCTGTAGCCGGCGGCGGCGCTCCGCCGCCTTCGCCGTACGGTAGCCGGTGTAGCCGTCGCCGTAGCGGGTGACCTTTCCCGCCTCGGCCTCCAGGACTGTGGTGGTCAGACGTTCCAGGAAGACACGGTCGTGGGTGACCGCGAGCACCGTGCCGCGGTGCGCCCGCAGCTGCGCCTCCAGCCACTCCACGGCCTGATCGTCCAGGTCGTTGGTCGGCTCGTCCAGAAGCAGCAGCTCCGGGCGGCCGGCGAGGACGCCGGCCAGGGCGAGACGGGAGCGCTCGCCGCCGGAGAGGGTGCCGAGTCGGCGCCCACGGCGGAGAGCCGGCAGGCCGAGGTGGTGCAGCGCGATGCCCACCCGGTGGTCGGCCTCGTAACCGCCCCGGACCTCGTAACGTCCGAGGAGCACGCCGTACGCGGCGAGTGCCGCCGGGTCCTCGCCGTCACCGAGCGCCTGCTCGGCCCGGCGCAGCTCCGCCTCCAGGGCACGCAGGTCCGCGAGGGCCAGGTCGACGGCGTCCTGGACGGTGGCGTTCGGGGGCAGGGGGACGGTCTGCGGCAGGTAGCCGACGCCGTCGGCGGCAGTCACGGTCACCTCGCCGCTGTCCGGGCGCTCCTGACCTGCGACGAGCCTGAGGAGCGTGGACTTGCCGGCGCCGTTGTCACCGATCAGTCCGGCCTTCTCGCCGCGATTCAGCGTGAAGGAGACCTGGTCCAGAACGGTGCGGCCGGGGTAGCGCTTGGTGACGTGGCCGAGCGTGAGTTGTGAGGTGTGCAAGATCAGATCCCTCCTGGCCGCGCGGGCTTCAGCCCGGGCCGGATAGGGGTGGATGGCTGTACGGCGAGCGCGGCGACGGCGGAGCACTGCTCTACGCGGTCGGCGCCGGTGATCTCACAGGGAACCCATGCGCAGGACGGTACGCCACAACGAGCCAACTGGCAAGACGATACGTATCGTATTGTTGAGTGCGTTGGCGCGGACGGCTCGGCATCGGGCGGACAGCGACAGCCGCCGGGCCGCACCGACCGTCGACAACCTCCAGGACCTGCCCTTGCCGAATACCTCGTCCGTACAGGCAGGAGCGGGTTCTGGGGTGCCGGTCGTGGCTGATCGGGTCGCCGCTGTCACGCGAGCCGTGAGCGGGACCTGGCCTGCAGAACCCGGCGCCTGCTCATGGCGACGGACCGGGAGCCGTGCGACGACGAACCGGCCCCTCGGCATCGGCCGCGGTGGCAGACCGTCCGCGGCCGAAGGACCCGCCGGTCCCGCGGTCGTGATCGACGCGCAGAGCGTCAAGACCTCGGCGAACGTGGCCGAGACCGGTCAGGGCATCGACGCCGGCAAGAAGACCGAAGGACGCAAGCGGCACGTCATCACCGACACCCTCGGCCTGGTCCTGGCCGTGCTGGTCACCGCCGCGTCCGTGCACGACCCCACCGGCGGCAAGCTCCTGCTCGACGACTTGGGCGCGGCCCACCCCACCGTGTCGAAGGCCCGGGCCGACGACGGCCACCGGAGCAGCCTCTTCGACCACGGCGCCGGTCCGGCTATCGATGTGGAGGTGGTGCAGCGGCCACGGACGAAGGGATTCGAACCGTTGCCGAAACGGTGGGTGACCGAGCGGACCCTCGGCCGGCTGATGCGGCACCGCCGTCCGGCGCGGGACCACGAAGCCCTCCCACGGAGATCCCGGGCGATGATCCACCGGGCGATGGCCAGCAACATGCCCCGCGAGCCGAAGGGGGATCCACGCCAACGTGGCGAATCGAAACGGACATGACCGTCACAACAGCGTGAACTTTGATCAGACGCCCTCTCCGCACGCGCGGTGCCACCACGGAGACGGCAGCCGCCGGCCGGGCCCGCGACCGGCCCTGAATCGCAGCCACCGGGCGAGAAGGACGCCGGCGACCAGACCGAGTAGGAGAAAGCCCCCGCGCGTTGCGGTGCCGGCTGCCCGCTCACGCCGGACGCGGCAGACCCTCTCGGGGGCGGACCCGCGGACATGGCGCCCCCTGGGGCGCGGGGGCCTGTCGGCCTCATGGGACAGCTCATGGGCGATGCGCTGCCACACGCGCTCGGGCGGAGCTGCCGGCAGGTCCGACACCTCCGCGCCGCGCGCGGCAGCCACCACGCGGGTCATCAGTTTCAGCTCCGCACGGCAGCGGGGGCACGACGCGACGTGCCTGAGGGCGCCGACGTCCTCGTCGCTGCTCGTGTGGCCGAGTGCCAGCTCCACCAGGTGCGACGGCTCGACATGGCCCACTGCGCCCTCCTGTGTCTCGGGCTTCGTTGTCTCTGCGTGTACAAGCCGGTGGCGCATGTGACGAAGTGCTGTCACTCCCGCACAGGCTCGGCCGTGACGACGAGGTTCGCGAGGTAGCCTCCCCGCTCGGGTTCGAACGGTGGCGCACAGGTGATCAGCGTGAGAACCGGGTCACCCGTCCGGCGGAACACGGAGGGCGGCAGCTCGTCCTTGGGTACGGTGGCGCGGGAGACGACGCGGTAGACCACCGGCGCTGCGTTCGCTCGCCGTACCTCGACACGGTCGCCGCGCCGGACCTCGTAGAGCGCGGCGAACTCGCCGAGAGCACCCGTGTCGCTGTCCACGTGTCCGACCAGTACGGCCGATCCCTGGTGGCTTCCCGGGACCGGGCCGTAGCGGTACCAGCCGGCGACGGAGGGGTCGTCGGGGACGGTCATGGCTCCCCGTTCGGTCACGCCGACCGGCCGTATGCGGGCGTCCAGACCCACATGGCGGATCCGCACGTGGTCGGGTGGCGCATCCGGAGCCGGCTCGGCTCGTGACTCCGGTGTGCCGGGCACCGGGGCCGCAGCCGTCTTCTGTTCCGAAGGCGCGGATCCGAAGCCGGACGGGGCCGGGGCGGACTCGGGCGGCTGTGCCGTAACGCCGAGGACGGCTGCCAGAGCGGCAGCCGCCATCGTCGACCCGGTCAGCCGTCGCGCGGCGTCAGCCACGCCGGCCGGCGACTCGGCGGGCCACCAGGACGCCGGTCACCGTGATCGCTCCGGCCGTCGCGGCCCAGGCCAGCCACTGGTCGGAGGAGTTCTGGGTGACGGCGGCGCCGCTGCCGCCCGCGTGAACGGCGTTGGGCATCGATTCCATACCGCTGAACGTCTGGGTGGCCAGAGCCAGGTTCTTGTCCTCGGCGCTGCCCCAGGCGTAGACGACGTTGCTCGTTCCTTCCTCGAGGTTCAGGTCGGCCGGTCCGATGGCCACGGTGTCCGTGCCGGCGAGGACGACATCGGCGTTCACGGTGCCCGCGTCGACTGCCGCGGTGTCCTCGTCGGGGTTCGTCAGGTCGGTGAAGACGGGCTGTCCGCCGGCCCGTACGTCCACGGCGGGTGCGGCCGCGACGTGGCGGACCGTCAGGCGCGCCTTGCCGGCGTCCACCTTCGAGACGTCGTTGGTGAACGCCGTCAACTGGGGTTTGCCGTCGGCGGAGAGATGGGCGGCGACCGTGGCGTTGCCGCCTTCGGGTACCTTCACCTCCTTCTCAAGGGCCGGTGTGCCGTCGGGGCCCTGGCCTGACTCGAAGATCTGGATGTCGTAGGTCCCGGCGTCGAGGGACTGCGGGTCGGTCACCGTGCCGGGCTTGAAGTCGCTGACCAGTTCGTCGCCGTTGGCGTAGACGTCGACCGTCATTCCGGGGATGCCGTGGAAGACGGACACCATGGCTTCGTCCTGAGCCTGGGCGGAAGCCGCCACGGCGGGTGCGGTCACGCCGAGGGCCAGAGCGCAGGCGCCGGCCGAGGCGGCGAGGGCGATGGGGGTCCGGGAGGTCATGGGGGATCATCCCTTCGACTGGAGTCTCCGCCAACTGCGGAGCCTCGGTTGTGTTTCGTGGGTTCGGGGTGCCGTGGATGCGCTCGTGGGATCGCTTCATCGGTTCGATCAGGTGTCCGTGCCGTGCACGCTGCCCTGGTCGATCGTCAGACGCAGCCGGTGCAGACCCCGGCGGACGTGACTCTTGACGGTGCCCAGGGGTACACCGGTGCGTTCCGCGATCTGGGCCTGGGTCAGGTCTTCGTAGAAGGCCATGCACAGCACCTCTCGCTGCGCGTGAGGCAGCCGGGACAGGGCCTGGACGAGCAGCACGCGGTCCAGTACGTCGTCCGGTGGGGCCTGGACGGGTCGGGTGGGCGTGCTGTCGTGCGCGGCCGACTCGACCAGGGTCTGACGCCGTGTCCTGGCCGCCAGAGCGTCGATGATCTTGCGGCGTGTGATACCGACCAGCCAGGCGCCGAGTGCGCCCCGCTCCGGCCGGAAACCGTGCCGTCCGCGCCAGGCGCCGACGAACACCTGCTGGGTCACGTCCTCGGCCTCGTGGGTGTCGCCGAGAGACCGGGTGGCCATGGTGTGGACGAGTGAGCCCCAGTGCCGGTAGATGGCCGCGAACGCTTCCTCGTCGGCAGCGACGAGTCCACGGGCCAGGTCCTCCTCGTACCGTGTTTCCTCCCTGGGCGGGACGAGGGCGGTGGTCGGTCGCGTGTTCGTGCTCATGGCCTGGTTCCTCCTGCCGTGTGTCGGGCGGGGACGGCGAGTTCGCCGGTGTGCCGTGCGCGTGCTTCCAGTCTTGGACGCACAAACGACGCAATCAACATGCGTCGTTTGTGCGTCGTACAGTGGAGGCATGAGCGCGACGACGGGAAACGGTGAAGACCGGGACGGCGAGGGCGGTCCGCAGGCCGGCGGGCTGACCACCGGCGAGGTGGCCCGGCGCCTGGGGGTGGCCCCCACCACGGTCCGTACGTGGGACCGCCGGTACGGGCTCGGCCCCGAGGCGCACACAGGCGGCCGGCACCGGCGCTGGACCGCGGGGGACGTGGCGCGGTTGGAGCGGATGTGTGCATGGACGGCGACGGGACTGCCGCCGGCCGAGGCCGCACGCCTGGCGCGCAGCGGGGAGCCACTGACGGCGGCCCCGCGCAGACGGACGGCCGACGCGGCACCGCGGTCGCCGGCCCGCGGCCGCAGCCGGGCGGGGAGCGGGCTGCGGCTCGGCGACGTACGCCAGGAATGCAGGGGGATCGCCCGGGCAGCCCTGCGCCTTGACGCCGCCGCGCTGGACGAATTGCTGTTCACCGCGATCGCCGAACATGGGCTGGTCGCCGCCTGGACCGAGGTGATCGTGCCGACGCTGCAGGCCGTCGGTCGCAAGTGGGAGACGTCAGGGGAGAAGTACGTCGAGGTCGAGCACTTCCTTTCCTGGCACGTCTCCGGCGCGCTGCGGCGCACCGCGCCCAACGCTGTCGCCGGTCGCCCGGGCGCCACCACGGTGCTCGCCTGCGTGCCGGGGGAGAACCACACGCTGCCGCTGGAAGTGCTGTCCGCCGCGCTGACGGAGAAGGGTGTTCCGGTGCGTATGTTCGGCGGTGCCCTGCCCGTCGAGTCGCTCGTCGCCGCGGTGCGCAGGACCGGGCCGGCCGCCGTGGGGCTGTGGGCGCAGTCCCGCACCACCGCCAGCAGGCCGCTGGCCCAGCACGTGGCCGGCATGGAGTGGGGCGTGCGGGGAGCTCGTCGCAGGCCGGTCGTCCTGACTCTCGGACCGGGTTGGGCAGGGCAGGCGGTGGCCGGCCTGGCGCGTCCGGTGGGACTTGCCGAGGCCGTCGCCGCCCTGGAGTCGTTGGCCGCTCAGTGACGTCTCGTCGTTCGGGGCACTTGGCCGTGGCGCCTGGCATCGGCCCGCGGAACGTGGTCCGCTGGACCGGCGGTCGCGGCTGCGTCACTCGCCGTCGATCGGTGCCGTGTTCGGACAGGGGCCTGTGCCGGAGTGTCCCGGGTACTGGCCGGGGCGGAGGGCCGAGCAAGGAGTCCGCGACCTCCGTGCGCCACACGTATCGCGTCGAGCGAGGAGCAGCATGACCGACGAACACCGCCGGGCACCGGACGCCGTCGTCGTCGGTGCGGGGTTGGCCGGCCTCGCGTGCGCGCTGGACCTGTGCCGTGCCGGATGGCGGGTGGCCTTGCTGGAGGCGTCCGACGGCGTGGGCGGACGGATGCGCACGGACCGGCAGGACGGATTCCTGCTGGACCGTGGATTCCAGGTGTTCAACACCTCGTA
Organism: Streptomyces sp. NPDC059787; assembly: GCF_042732315.1. Classification (NCBI taxonomy): domain Bacteria; kingdom Bacillati; phylum Actinomycetota; class Actinomycetes; order Kitasatosporales; family Streptomycetaceae; genus Streptomyces; species Streptomyces sp. NPDC059787. The sequence continues at coordinate 5,708 of NZ_JBHWHX010000040.1, read as the reverse complement.
TCCGCAGGTGAAGCGACGCCTGGACCTGGCAAGCCTGCGGCTGCGGCCGTTCACCGCGGGCATCATCGCACACACACCGGACGGGCCGGTCCGTCTCGCCGACCCGACGAGGGAGCCCGGCGCGGCAGGGGCTCTGCTGCCGGGGCGGGTCTTCTCGGCCCGCGACCTGGCAGCCCTGGCGGCACTCACCGTGCGGGACGCCGTGCTGCCCGCCTCCGTCGCCAAACGGTGCCGGGACGGCTCCACCTCGGCGGCTCTGGCCCGGGCAGGGGTGTCGGACGCCGTGATCTCCGACATCCTGCGACCGTTCCTGTCCGGTGTGTTCCTGGAGGATCGGCTGGAGACCTCCGCGCGCTTCTTCCACCTGGTCTGGCGGAGCATGGTGCGAGGGTCCCTGTGCCTGCCGGCGGAGGGCGTCGGAGCCGTACCTGCCCAGCTCGCCGCCGGCCTGCCCGACGGCGTCCTGCGACTCGACACGCCCGTCACGGAGGTCACCGACGCCGGAGTACTGCTGAGGGACGGCAGCGAAGTACCGGCCAGGACGGTCGTGGTGGCGACGGACCCGGCGACCGCCGTCCGCCTGCTGCCGGACCTGACCGTGCCGGACACACGCACCGTCACCACCTACTACCACGCCACCGACAGCACACCGATGGCCGAACCGACCCTCATGGTGGACAGCACCCGAGCGATCCTGAACACCTGCGTACTCAGCGCGGTGGCCCCTACCTACGCGCCTCCCGGCACCGGGCTGATCTCCACCTCCGTACTGGGAACGGACCTCCCGGGCAGGGCGCAGGCGGTGCTCCGGCGCCTCGCCGAGCTGTACGGTGCCGACACGAGCGCCTGGCAGCAGGTCGCCGCCCACACGGTCGAGGCTGCGCTGCCGGCGATGCTTCCCCCCTGGCCCCTGAGCCGCACCACCCGCCTCGGCCCGGGTGGATACGTGTGCGGGGACTACCGGGCGACCGGCTCCGTGCAGGGTGCCCTGGCGTCGGGTGCGCGCGCCGCACGGGAGGTGTCCGCCGACCTCGAACGGCGGAGATGACGCCGGGGAGCCAGTCGTGACCGGCCGCGTCCATGGGGAGCCCCGGCCCCGAAGCACGCATCGGTCCGACGAACTCTGCGGTTCTGTGTTTCAGACGCCGTTGCACTCGGCCGACCGGCGCCGGCACATGAGGGTTGCGGCGATGGCGGTGAAGGCGAGGAAGTGTTCCGGCTCGCGCTCGTAACGGCGGTGGAGGCGCCGGCAGCCGGACAGCCGGGACACCGTCCGCTTCGGTCCCGTCAGCTGCCCCTTCGGGGGCACGGACGCTGACAGAGCCGATGACGAGTTCTCCTTGGCGCTCGACGGGAAGTCCCGTCGTCCGGAGCCGCCATCCTCATGTTCGAGCCGACCGGGACGCCGACGGTGGACGACCGCCACGACGAGATGTCCGTCTTGGCGAGGGGGCGGTGCGGCCGACGCACTGAAGGCCCCCTGGTCGTCGTACTCGTCCAGCGGCAGTGTCCGGGCAGACCGGGTGCGGGGCGAGGACGGCCTGGACAAGACCGGTGATACGGGTGGTGGAGCATCACAGCTTACGCAGGAGCCGCCGGGTCTTCAGGGTGGCCATGGCCTGCTCGACGAGCGCACGGATCTTCGTGTGCGAGCGGTCGACGGCCTGCCGGCCAGCGGACAGTGTCTCCCGTCGTCCCCGGCAAGGGACTCGCACGATGCCGCCGGCACCTCGGTAGCCCTTGATGCTGCCCAGCACTCCACCCCGACTCCTTCCAGGGCGTCGATGATGCCGTGGGTTCGCGCGGCCTCGATGTCGTGGACCGCTCCGGGCGGCGCGGGAGATGCCCACAGCAGTCGTCCGTGCGGGTAGGCGATCACTTGCACGTTCATGCCGTGCTTCTTGTGTTTCCCGGAGCGGAAAGGCCGGCCGGCGGCGATCCTGTCGATAGGCAGCGGCGTGCCGTCCAGGATCACGAACGCCTTGGTGGAGGCGGTCTCCACCGCTTCGATCTCGGGGCAGATGCACACGTAGCCGGACGGGCAGTCGATGCCGGCGCGTGCTGGGCCGGGCCCGCCGGAGGCCGGCGCAGGAGCGGCCGGGGGGAGCAGGGCCAGGGCGGAGACCGCCACGGAGCGCATCAGGGTTTTGATCACGATCAAGGGGCAGCGGCCCCTGGCGGCCGCCCGGCCGGATGCCGCCCGGGTTCACCCGCGTGGAGGAAGAAGTACAGGCCACCCTCTCAAGCCGCGGTACGAAGGCGCCACGCCCGCCGGCAGGCCGGGGCATCAGGCATTCTCTCCCGCGTCTCTGCGCACGCGCCATGTCCGGGAGCCCTCTGCCACGGGCCTCTCGCAGTTCCGGTGTGTCCGTCCCGGGATCTGTTCACGCGGTTCGGCCGGCCACGTCCGCTCAGGCCGCCAGAGGTATCTCGGCCCAGATCGTCTTGCCCTGCGCGGCGCGGCGGGTGCCCCAGTGCCAGGCGAACTGGGCGACGAGGAGCAGTCCGCGTCCACCCTCGTCGAAGGAGCGGGCGCGGCGCAGGTGAGGGGAGGTGCTGCCGGCGTCGGAGACCTCGCAGACCAGGCTGCCGTCGTGGATCAGCCGCAGCTGGATGGGGGGCCGGCCGTAGCGGATGGCGTTGGTGACCAGCTCGCTGACCACCAGCTCGGTGACGAAGGCGGACTCGTCCAGCCCCCAGGCTGTCAGCTGGTCGGTGGCCTGTTTGCGCGCCTGGGCGACGACGACGGGTTCCGACGGCAGGCTCCAGGTGGCGACCTGACCGGCTCCCAGGACGCGGGTGCGGGCGAGGAGCAGGGCGATGTCGTCATCGGGAGGGACGGGCAGCAGCGTTGTGAGCACGTGGTCGCAGAGCGTGTCCAACGCCTGCGCGGGCCGGGTGAGGGCGCGGCGCAGCGCACCGAGTCTCTCGTCGATCTCATGGCCGCGGGCTTCGATGAGGCCGTCGGTGTACAGGGCGAGGAGGCTGCCCTCGGGCAGTTCGACCTCGCGTGCCTCGAAGGGCAGGCCTCCCAGGCCGAGCGGTGGGGTCGCGGGGAGGTCGAGGAAGGCCGCTTCGCCGTCCGGGGTCACCACGAGGGGCGGCGGGTGGCCGGCACGGGCCAGGCAGCAGCGGCGGGAGACGGGGTCGTAGACCGCGTAGAGACAGGTGGCGCCGATGTCTCCGGCGATGTCGGCGTCGGCCGCGGCCTCGCAGGACAGGCGGATGACGACGTCGTCGAGGTGGGTGAGCAGCTCGTCGGGCGGCAGGTCGATGTCGGCCAGGGTCCGTACGGCCGTGCGCAGCCGCCCCATGGTGGCGGAGGCCTGGACCCCGTGGCCGACGACGTCACCGACCACCAGGGCGACCCGGGCGCCGGAGAGCGGGATGACGTCGAACCAGTCGCCGCCCACGCCGGCCCGGCCTCCGGCGGGCAGGTAGCGGGAGGCGGCCTCGACCGCCGGCTGGCAGGGCAGTGTCATGGGCAGCAGACTGCGCTGCAGGGTCATGGCCGTGATGCGCTCACGGGTGTAGCGGCGGGCGTTGTCGATGCACACCGCGGCCCTGGCCGTGATCTCTTCGGCCAGCAGGACGTCGTCCTGTGCGAACGTCTCCGGGTGCCTGGTGCGGCCCAGGAAGACCGAGCCGAGAGTGACACCACGAGCGCGCATCGGCACCACCATCACCGAGTGCGCCCCGGACCGGAGGAGCCGGGTGGCCCGCTCGGGGTCCTGGGCCGTCCATCGGGCCATGGAGGAGTCGTTCACCTCGTACACCGCGGAGCGGCCGGTGGCCAGACACTCGGCCGTGGGCGCGGACGCCGGGTACTCCACCGTGCTCCCCAGCCGGAGCATGGTGCCGAGGAGGGCGTCGGTGTCCGCCTGCCGTGCGGTCCGGCGCATGGTGACCGGGCCGCGCGGCGGGCCGTCGGGCGGCTCCTCGCCGCGATGGATGAACTCCAGCAGGTCGACGGATGCGTAGTCCGCGAGCCGGGGAACGACCACGTCGGTCAGTTCCTGCGCGGTACGAGTGACGTCCAGGGTGCTGCCGATGCGGTTGCCGGCCTCATTGACCAGCAGCAGCCGCTGGCGGGCCGAATGCTGCTCGGTGATGTCGAGGAGCGCGACGGACGATCCCTGCACCTGGCCGAGGTGGTTCTTCAACGGAGAGAGGAACACGGACCAGAAACGTCCCCGTGACTCGCTGGGTGCCCGGAGGTGCCGGACCACGTGTACGGGTTCCCCGGTGCGCACCACCTGGTCCTGGAGCTCCGTGAACTCGTCGTATGCCGGACTGGGCAGGAAGTCCATGAGGCTGCGCCCTCGTATCTGTTCCTCGGGCAGGCCCACTATCCGGGCTATCACGTCGTTGGCTCCCACCGCCCGGTTGTCCTGGTCGTAGAACGCCACGGCGACCGGGAGCTGGGACAGGGTGAGTTCCCTCAGCAGGGTGTCCTTGTCCCCGGGCAGGCCCGGACGGTCCGGAGCCGAGGCCGTGAGGACCCATTGGGTCCGGCCGTCCCTGTCCGGGCACGGACAGGCCCGGACCGTCACGTCCACCGTCCCGCCGTCCCGGTGCCGAGCCGGGACGGCACCGCACCACGGCTCCTGTTCCGCCAGGCGACGCAGGGCCGACGGGGGGAGGTGCGAGACGAGCAGATCGGCCGCGGGGCGTGAGACGACCTCCTCGGGTGCGTAACCGAGCAGGCTCCGGGCTTCCTCGCTCCACCCCGTGATCACACCCCGCTCGTCGGCGATGGCGACGGCGGTGGTCGTCATGGTGTACGGCTCGGGCACGCCGTCGGGTCGGCCCTCAGTACCGTTGTCCTGTAGTGCCATTTTCGTCCATTCCGTCCCAGTAAAGGATATTTTACCGTCCGGGTGCTCCGGCTGGCGGAGGCCCCGCGGCGACCCGCACCGGGGAGACGGTGGCGTTGCCCGTGCGCGACGCGCTCGACCGGCTGCCGGTGCGGGGCGAGGACCGCACAGGCTACGAGTGCTCCAAATTCCGGCACTGGATCGACGCCGACAAGGACGGCTGCAACACCCGGGCCGAAGTGCCGAAGGCCGAGGCGGTCATCGCACCGGTCCAGGAAGTGCGATGTGCGCTGACCGGTGGGGAGTGGTGCTCGCCCTGCGACGACCGCTGCCTCAACGGCGCCCGCGGCCTGGACATCGACCACCTCGTATCCGTAGCCGTGACGGTGTGAATCGGTCTTCTTGCAGTTCAAAACCTCAGCGCCATACCAATCGACGATTGGCGGCTGAGAGATGATCAGCGCATGAGTCCCCGCGTGTGTGCCAGGCACGTTCGTGACCGTGATCTCCCTTTCGGCAGGCGCTACCGAGCTCTGAGGGACGCGGTGGGCTGCTCCTGCCCACCCGGATTTCACGGAACGTGGGCACACCTGAGCACGGCAGGTGACCGCAGGAACGACGAGACGGCGCTGCTTCACGCGCTGGAGAAGCTGGAGGCCGGCCGTACGGTGTGGTTGCAGGAGGTGGCGTCGTTCGCAGAGACCCGATGTACCGAGCGTCCAGGTGGCACCACGGAAGTCGTGCCGGAACCCGAGGGGCGATGTCACCGCATGGGCCGGGGGCAGGCCGTACGGTCCGCCCTGGCGCGGATCTGTGGGGCGTGCCGAAAGCGGAGCTTCAGCCGACGGCTGACAGCGGTGCCGACCACCGTCGTGCCTTGACGCGGCCGCG
>NZ_JBHWHX010000039.1:24172-75815 GCF_042732315.1 Streptomyces sp. NPDC059787 | reverse complement strand
GGTCCGGGGGCAGCGCCCCCGGGGGACGGGAAGGGGAAGGAGCGGCGGGGGCGAAGGAACCCGGCAGCCGGCTGCCGAGCACGATCATGCGCAGGGCGCGCTCCGTCGCGTCGGTGAGGAGCTCCGCGCCGCGGACCAGCGCCTCCGCCAGAGCCATCGGCGCGGGCAGGATGCCATGACAGGCATCCACCCCCGGCACCTCCCCCGCCCCCTCCCCGAGCGTCCCCGCAAGCGCCAGCACCGGCCGCCCCGACAGCTTGGCGCGCCGTGCCACCTCCGCCGGTACCTTCCCGCGCGGTGTCTGGTGGTCCAGCGCACCCTCCGCGGTGACGACCAGATCGGCGCGGGCCAGCCGGGCGTCCAGGTCGAGATGGTCCAGCAGGACGTGGAAGCGCGGCAGGAGGGCCCCGCCCAGGGCGGCGAGCCCGGCGCCGAGCCCACCGGAGGCGCCCGTACCCCGCCCGAGGCGCAGATCGGTGCCGGTGACGGCGAGATCGCGGGTCAGCACCCGCGCCCAGTTCTCCAGCGCCGCCGACAACTCCTCCACCTGCTGCGGACCCGCTCCCTTCTGCGGACCGAACACCCGGGCCACGCCCCGCTCCCCGCACAGCACGTTGAAGGGATTGCAGGCGACGAGGAGTTCCACGTCGGCGAGACGGGGATCGAGCCCGGTCGGGTCGATACGGGCCAGGCGCGTCAACTCACGGCCGCCGCCCGCCAGTTCGAACCCGTCCGCGTCCAGCAGTCGCGCGCCGAGCGCCTGGAGCGCGCCCGCGCCGCCGTCGGAGGTGCCCGAGTCGCCGCAGCCCACCAGGATCCGCCGTACGCCCTGGTCGAGGGCGGCGCGGATCAGTTCCCCGACGCCGTACGTGGTGGTGGCGCCCGGATCGCGCCGGGTACGGGGGACCAGGGAGAGGCCGGCGACCGCCGCCATCTCCACCACCGCCGTGTCCCGGGAGCCGAGCAGCGCGAAGTGGGTGCCGACCGGCTCGCCGACCGGGCCGGTGGCGGCCAGCGCGACCAGCCGGCCGCCGGTCGCCGAGGCCAGCGCCGAGGCCGTGCCCTCACCGCCGTCCACCAGCGGGATCCGGTCGATCTCGGCGTCCGGCAGCACCCGGCGGACGCCCGCCGCGATGGCGTCGGCGGCTGCCTGGGCGGACAGCGACTCCTTGAAGCCGCTGGGGGCCACGACGACACGGTTCAGCATGAGGGGAACTCCTTAGCGGGTCACGGGGACGCCGAGCAGCGGCCACACCAGGGCGGCGAACAGCAGCACCAGGGCGGCGGTGAGCGGGGCCAGCACGGCGGACAGCCGCAGCAGGTCGCGCGGGGTGTAGGTGGGGGTGCCGGGGATGTCCGCGAAGAGCGCGACCGGCTTCGCGGAGGCCGGGAGCGTGTGGCAGAAGCCCGCGGCGGCGGTGGAGGCGAGCGCCGCGGCGACCGGGTTCACCCCGGCGCCCACGGCCGCCGCGACCACCAGTGGGACCAGCACGGAGGAACGGGCGGAACGGGACTGCAGGACCAGATGGGCGGCCGTGCTGACCGCGATGACGACCGTCAGGAACATCACCGGCGTGATCCCCGCCGGCACCCCGCCGACCAGCCACTTCGCCGCGCCCGACTCGGCGAGCGCCACGCCCATCGCCATCGTCGCCGCCATGAACAGCAGCAGCGACCAGGGCACCGTCTTCAGCGCGTCCTTCAGCCGTACGGTGCCCAGCGCCGGGGAGGCGGCGACCACCGCGCCGATCAGCGCGACCACGGCCGGCGGCACCTGGTGCAGCGGCTCGCCGCACCACAGGGCGACGACCGTGGCCAGCAGCAGGGCGCAGCGCTTCTCGGCCTGGGTCCAGGGGCCGGTCACCGGGCGGTCGCTGTGCCGCTGGATCTCCTCGGCGGTGATGTGCACTCCGCCCTCGCGGTCCGCGCGCCGGGTGGTGGTCAACAGGACGGCCTCGGCGGCGAGATGGGAGGAGGCCACGGCCAGCGGCAGCCCGAGCAGCAGCCACTCGGTGAAGCCGACCCGTTCCCCGGCGGCCTCCCACAGCACCGACACGGTGATCAGATGCGCGCCCGCACCGATCAGGGTCGCCACCGCCGACAGGAGGATGACGGTCGGGAACAGCAGCGCCAGCATCACGACCAGTCGTCTCCGGTCGGCGAGTGCCTTGGCGAGGGCGAGGAACACCGGCAGGGCGAGCGCAGCCCGGCCGGAGGTGGCCGGCACCGCGAACGCCGTGACGACCAGCGCGGCCGTCGTCAGATGCGTCAACTGCCGTACCGTGCGGGCCCCGCCGACCAGGAAGGCCGCCGCCCGCTCCGCGAGCCCGGTCCGGCTCACCGCGGCGGCCAGCACGAACGCGCAGATCAGCAGCCACACCGTCGAGTCGCCCAGGGTGCCGAACAGGGTGTCGCTGCTGATCACCCCGGTCACCGTCAGCGCGAGTCCGGCGCCCAGCGCGATGTACGTGTCGTCGATCGGCGTACCGACCCACGCGCAGGTCGCCAGCGCGAACACGGCGAGGGTGAGGCGCGCGTCCCCGCCGAGACCGGGGAAGTTGCCGGGGACCGCGAGCAGCGCGCACAGCGACAGCGCCACGCACAGGGCCGCGGTCAAGCGGGGGTTCAGTGTCACGTCATCGACGATCCACCGGGGCGGTGAGCCGTCGATGAGCCGAAGATGAAAGGAACTTCACCCGGCGGCGGGGCCGTCACGCGGGGAGGCGGTAGCCCATCCCGCGGACCGTCTCCACCTTCTCCGCGCCGAGCTTCCTGCGCAGCGCCCGCACGTAGACGTCCACGATGTTGGAGCCCGGGTCGAAGTCGTAGCCCCACACGTGGGAGAGGATCTGCTCGCGGGAGAGCACCTGCCCGGGGTGGCGCAGGAACAGTTCGAGCAGCACGAACTCACGGGCCGTCAGATCGACGGTGCGCTCCCCGGCGCGGGCGCGGCGGGTGCGCAGATCGAGGCTGAGCGAGCCGGACCTGAGCACCGTCACCTCCGGCGCCCGGGCCGCCGTACGCAGCCGCAGCCGTACCCGGGCGAGCAGTTCCTCGAAGCGGAACGGCTTGGTCATCCAGTCGTCGGCGCCGCCCTCCAGACCGGCCACCGTGTCCCGCACCGAGTCCCGCGCGGTCAGCACGATCACCGGGGTCGTCACCCGGGACTCGCGCAGCTCGCGCAGCACGGTGAAGCCGTCCCGGCCGGGCAGCCCGATGTCCAGGACGACCAGGTCGAAACCGCCGGTCAGGGCGTACTCGTAGCCGGTCTCGCCGTCGGGGACGACGGTGGTGGTGAAGCCGTTGGCGCGCAGGCCCTTCTCCACGAAGGAGGCGATGCGGTCCTCGTCCTCGACGATCAGAATCCGGTTCACGTCCGTGTGTCTCCCAGGATGAGTACGAAGGTGGCGCCGCCGCCCTCGGTGTCGTGCAGGCGGACCCGGCCGCCGTGGCCCTCGGCGATCGCCTTGACGATCGACAGGCCGAGCCCGGCGCCCGAACCGCGTGCCCCGCGCCGGGAGGTGCCGCGCCGGAAGCGTTCGAAGACCAGCTCCCGGTCCTGCGGCCGGACACCGGGCCCGGAGTCGGCGACGTACAGCTCGATCCGCGCGCCCTGCGCGCGTGAGCCGATGCGGATGGTCTGGCCGGTGGTGGTGTGCTGCACCGCGTTCTGCGCGAGCTGCACCATCGCCTGGGTGATCCGCTGGGGGTCCAGCTCCGCCTCCCGGTCGGCCGTGTCCGTGAGCTGCCAGTCGCGTTCGCCCAGGGTGCGGGCCTTGACGTAGACGTCGGCGGTGAGTTCGGCGAGCTGGACCGGCTCCGGGGTGACGAAGTCGGGGCGTTCGGCCTTGGCGAGCAGCAGCAGGTCCTCCACGATGCGGCTCATCCGGTCGAGTTCGTCGGTGACGAGCCGGACGGTCTCCTCGCGCTCGGCCGGATCGTCGCCCATCAGCTCCAGATGGCCGCGCACGATGGTGATCGGGGTGCGCAGTTCGTGGCCGGCGTCGTCGACGAACTGGCGCTGGGCGGCGAAGGCCCGCTCCAACCGGTCGAGCATCGCGTTGAACGTCTCGGCGAGGGCCGCGATGTCGTCGCGGCCGCGCACCGGGATACGGCGGGTGAGGTCCTGCTCGGTGAGCTGCGCGGCGGCGGTGCGCACCAGCCGTACGGGCTGCAGGATCCGCCCGGCGACCGCCCAGCCGATGCCGGTGGTCAGCAGCAGGGCGACCCCGGAGATGGCGAGCAGCACCCGGAACACCTCGTCCACCCGCGCCACTTCGCGCTCGGGGTGGAAGGCGACGACGAACGCCGCCTCGGGTGCGCCGCCGTGCCGGGCCACGGCCACCTTGGCCCAGCGGATCTCGCCCTCGGGCCGGTGCAGCACACCGGAGGCGTCGGGCGACTCGAAGACGCGGCGCCGGGCGTCGTCGTCCCGGTGCAGGGGCAGGGCGACGGGCAGGTCGCGCGGCTGGGTGAGTTTCGCCGGGCCGCCGCTCTTCCGCGCCACCAGGCCGATCAGCTCCTCGTCCGGGTCGGCGTACTGCCGTTCCAGGAAGACCCGCAGCAGCCGGTCCGGGTCGGTGAAGGGCCGGCCCGTCTCCGGATCGAAGCCGCGCTCCTCGAAGTTGGCGAACTCGCCGGCCTCCTGGGCGAGCAGCCCGTTGATCCGGTGGTCGACGTCCCGCAGCAGGAAGGAGCGGGTGGTCATGGCGACGGAGCCGAGCGCGACCGCCATGACGAACAGCAGCCACAGCAGGATGCGGACCCGGGCGGAGATCCGCCGGCGGGGAGCGTCAGCCGTCGTCGCCGGGTCCGTCGTCGTCATCGTCGTCATCCGCTGGGCTGTCGGTCACCGGAGGCCGGGAGACGACCTCGTCGCTCGGCGTCGGCTCGGGCCGCGCGGACGGGGCCGTGGACGTCGGAGTGGGTGAGCCGCTGTCCAGTTCGACCCGGGGCGGCACCTTGGGCGGTTCGGGACTGTCGGCGAGCGCGAAGCTGGTCGCGGCGACGCCCAGCGGAATCAGCACGACGGCGGCGAGCGCCGCCATCCGGCGAGTGAAGACCATGCCCCGATCCTGCGCACCGCACCGGAGCCCCAGGATGAGCGCCGGATGAAGAACTCTTCATCCACTGATCCCGGCCCCTCCGGCGTTTGAGGAGCGGGGTCCGGGGCGGAGCCCCGGGTCCGGGACGGGAAGGGGCGGCGGGGGCGGAAAACCGGCTGAGGCACCCCGGACCGCCACCGGCCGAAGGCCGAGCCCTCCGCCCCGGCTGACCGCTAGCTGTCCAGTCCGATGGCGAACGCCGCCTCCAGATCGTGCTGCGAGTACGTACGGAACGCCACGTGCGTGTCGGTCCCCTCCACACCCGGAATCTTGCTGATCCGGCCCGGAATGACCTCCGCCAGGTCCTCGTGCTCCCGCACCCGCACCATGGCGATCAGGTCATACGTGCCGGTCACGGAGAAGACCTCGCTGACACTCTCCAGCGCGGCGATCCGTTCCGCGATCTCGGGGATCCGGTCCACGCTGGTCTTGATGAGGACGATCGCGGTGATCACGGCTGGTTCTCTCCCTCGGGGGCCGGAGCAGGGGTGGCCTTCACTGTAGTCGCCCTGCCGAAGCGCACCCACGCGTAGCCGAAGCCCAGCCCGAACCCGATCAGGTGCGCCAGGTACGCCACCCCCGGCCCCTCGCCCGCCCGTCCCGCCGCCGCCCACTGCAGCGCCGCCCAGAACGGCAGCACCACCCACGCGGGCAGCCGTACCGGCAGGAAGAACAGGAACGGCAGGAGACTGGTCACCCGGGCCCGGGGGAACAGGAAGAGGAACGCGCCGAGCACCGCCGAGATCGCCCCGGAGGCACCGACCAGGGACCGCTCGGAGTCCGCGTTGGCGGCGGCGTATCCCAGCAGCGCGAGGTAGCCGCAGCCGGCGTAGCACAGGGTGAACCGCACCCGGCCCATCCGTGCCTCGGTCATCGCTCCGAAGACGTGGAGGAAGAGCATGTTGCCGAGCAGATGGACCCAGCCGCCGTGCACGAACAGCGCCGTGGCGGGGGTGAGGACGGCCCCGGGGGACCCTTCGAACAGGTCTGCGGGAATGACCCCCCAGTGCCGGAAATAGGCCCTTTGCGCGTCCAGTAGCTCCTCCCCGGAGCCGTGGGCCGGATGCAGGCCGGAGGCCGGCCCGGTCAGGAAGACCAGGCAGCACAGCACGATGAGGGTGTGGGTCACCGGCGCGGGGGTGCCCCGGATCGCCCCGGCGGCCGACGCGCTCCAGTTGCGGATCATGAACACAGAGCATGACGTAACCGGACGCAACCGCACAGACCGCCTCGCCGCCGTGGACGGGCGGGCGGCGGGGACCCGCCAGGCCGTAGGGTTACGAGCCATACGCACCGGGGAGCCGGTGTGTCACGGACACTGGAAGGAAGGCGAACAGCCACGATGACGGTTCCTCTGCCGACCGCCTCGACGCGGTGGCGCTGCACCCTCTGCGGCAACCTCACCCGCTTCGACGTGACCCGCTCGTCGAAGGTCGTCGAGTACATCCACCTCGATCTGGCCGGAGAGCCCAAGGTCGAGGAGCGCGAGGTGCTCGATGAGACCATCGAGTCGGTGCGGTGCCGCTGGTGCAACGCCGTGGATCAGGTGGAACTCGTGGACAGGCCGGGTGCCGGCTCCTGAGTGAAGGGGGTCCCTCCCGCTCGGGCGAAGTCGGGAGTGGGGGAGGGACCCGCTGACGGCGACCCCGCGCGCGGGGTCGCAACACAGACATTGGGGTGTGACGGATGGTGGAGACCACGGGCGGGGGGCCGCGGGACGGCGCCGCCGAGGTGCTCGACCGTCCGCTGCCCGACGGAGTGCGCCGCCGGGTCGTCCAGATCGTCGCCGACGGCTTCGGCGGGCTCACGGTCGCCGAGCTGCCCGCCCAGCTGCGGCAGTACGCGCGTTTCGCCCCGAACCGGCGTGCCAAGTTCGCCGGCAACGCCATGGCCGCGGCGCTGGAGACCGATCCGCTGTTCCGGCAGCGCATCGGGGAGAAGCTCAGAGAGGCCCAGCCGGAACTGACCGGCGCCCTCGACTCCGGCTCCCCGCCCCCGGCCGCGGACCCGCTCGACGTGGCGGCCGCGGCCTATGTGCTCCGCCCGGCCGGCTGGGTCAAGCTGGTGACCGCCGCCGGCGAGGAGGCCCAGCGCGCCGACGCCGAGCGTGCCGACGAGGAGACCCGGGCCGAGCTGGAGCGGCTGCGCGCCGAACTCGCCCGGGCCCGTGAGCACACCAGGTCCGAGACCGAGCGGCTGCGCACCGAGCTGGAGTCGGCGAAGAAGGAAGCCGAGTCGCTGCACCGCAAGCTGCGCTCCGCCCTCAGCGACGTCAAGCGCGGCGAGGCCGCCGTGCGCAAGCTGCGGGGCGAGATGGAGACCGTGCGCGCCGAGGGCCACGCCCAGGTGTCGGCCGCCGAGAGCGAGAGCCGGCGCCTCAAGGCCCGGCTGGGGGAGACCGAGGCCGCGCTCGAGGCCGCCCGCCGGGCCGCCCGGGAGGGCCGCAGCGTGGAGGACATGCGGGTCCGGCTGCTCCTCGACACCGTGCTGGACGCCGCCCAGGGGCTCCGCCGGGAGCTGGCGCTGCCCCCCGTGTCCGTCCGGCCCGCCGAGACCGTGGACGCCGTCGAGCCCGGCCGCATGACCCCGAAGGACATCGCCAACCGCGCGCTGTCCGAGCACGACCCGGCCGTCCTCGACCAGCTGCTGGCGCTGCCGCAGGCCCATCTGGTCGTCGACGGCTACAACGTCACCAAGACCGGCTACCCCCAGATGCCCCTGGAGAAGCAGCGGCTCAGGCTGCTGGGCCAGCTCGCCCAGCTCGCCGCCCAGACCGGTGCCGAGGTGACCTGTGTCTTCGACGGCGCCGAACTGGCCGCGCCGGTGCTGCTCGCGCCGCCGCGCGGGGTGCGGGTGCTGTTCTCCAAGCCGGGCGTCACCGCCGACGAGCTGATCCGCCAGCTGGTGCGCGCCGAGCCGCCGGGGCGGCCCGTCATCGTCGCCTCCACCGACCGCGAGGTCGCCGACGGGGTGGCCCGCGCGGGCGCACGCCCCGTCGCGTCGGCGATGCTCCTCAAGAGGCTTTCCTAATATCTGATTCCCATCCGTCCCTCGTACAACGTACGGGATCTTTGCCCGAATTGACGGAACCGTCACGCAACGTAGCGTCAAAGGGGCGTCACCGCAGGTGAGTTCGGACCAAATAAACCCGCTGTAACGGAGATTTTGTGTCCAGGGATTTGAACTGATCACAAGAGAATCACTAGGGTCTCTCTTCGAACCCTCGCTCGCGCGATCACTCTCGAGAAGGAGCTCGTCTCCGTGGCGTCCCACCGTCGTCCCAAGCAGCCGAGCCGCGCACGCGTCACCGTGCTCACCACCGCTGCCGCAGCTGCCGTCGTCATGAGCTCGCAGGCCGCCAACGCCGCGCCGAGCGAGAAGCCGAGCAAGGACGAGGTCAAGGCCAAGGTCGACAAGCTCTACGAGCAGGCCGAGCAGGCGACCGAGAAGTACAACGGCGCCAAGGAGAAGCAGGAGAAGCTCCAGAAGGAGATCTCCACGATCCAGGACAACGTCGCCAAGGGCCAGCAGGAGCTCAACGAGCTGCGCGACGGCCTCGGTTCGATGGCCAGCGCCCAGTACCGCAGCGGCGGCATCGACCCCTCCGTCCAGCTGTTCCTCTCCGCCGACCCGGACGACTACCTCGACAAGGCGTCCACGCTCGACCAGTTGAGCACCCAGCAGGTCGACGCGCTCAAGGAGATCCAGGAGAAGCAGCGCGAGCTCGCCCAGCAGCGCTCCGAGGCGTCCGAGAAGCTCAAGGACCTCTCCGCCACCCGCACCGAACTGGGCAAGAAGAAGAAGGAAGTCCAGGGCAAGCTCTCCTCCGCGCAGAAGCTCCTCAACAGCCTCACCGCCGCGGAGAAGGCCCAGCTCGCCGATGAGGAGAACCGCGCCACCCGCGCCAGCGAGCGTGACGCGCTCAACGTCAACGTCCCGGCCGGTTCCGGCCGCGCCGCCGCCGCCTTCGCCGCCGCCCAGAGCAAGCTCGGCACCCCCTACGTCTACGGCGCCACCGGCCCGTCCTCCTTCGACTGCTCCGGCCTGACCTCCTGGGCCTACGCGCAGGCCGGCGTCGGCATCTCGCGCACCTCCGAGGCCCAGACCGGCGACGGCACCAGGATCTACTCGGTGAGCCAGCTCAAGGTCGGCGACCTCGTCTTCTTCTTCAACGACCTGCACCACGTGGGCCTCTACGCGGGCAACGGCCAGATCATCCACGCCCCGCGCACCGGCACCGTCGTGCGCTACGAGTCGATGAACACCATCGGCGGCCCGTTCATGTTCGGCGTCCGCGTCTAGGGAGTGTCGTTCGGATCAGGCCGGCTCCGGTGAGCGGTGCCTCGTAGCTGGGCCGAGCGGGGTCCGGTGGTGGGGGTACCCCCCACGCCTTTCAGGCAGTGGGGGAGCGGTGCCAGGGCCCGCGACCCCGGCAAGATCCGAACGGCACCCCCTGGCTGCCGCCGTTCGGGGGATTCCCCGTCGTGCCGATCTTCCCCGCGCCCCGCCTCTGACGCAGGTCACAGGCGGGGCGTCACTGTGTGCGGTCGCCTCGGCCAAGGGTTCGCCCGGCGCCGTGAGGCTACTGTCTGCCGCGTTTCCCTGTCCGTCAGTGGAAGGAGCGCGGCTTCCCGTGGGGTCCCATCGCCGTACCGCACCGTCGTCCGGATCCGACCGGAGCGCCGTCGTCGCCCTCGGTCTGCTGTCCGTGGCGGCCACCGCCCTCGCCGCCGTACCGGCCGCGGCCATGCCGTACGACGTCACCCGGGCCGAGGTGGACCGCCTCTACCGGGAGGCCGAGAAGGCGACCGAGGCGTACAACGAGGCCGACGAGCGCGCCGACGGACTGCGCCGGCAGATCGCCACCGCACAGGACGGGATCGCCCGGCAGCAGGCACGCGTCAACACCGTGCGGGAGTCGCTCGGTTCGCTGGCCGGCGCCCAGTACCGCTCCGGCGGCCTCGACCCCGCCCTCGCCCTGCTGCTCTCCGACGACCCCGAGGACTACCTCGAGAAGGCCTCCGTGCTGGACCGGATCACCGTCCACCAGGCCGCCGAGCTGAGGAGACTCAGGAGCACCCTGCGCTCCCTCGCCCAGGACCGCGCGGAGACGGCCGGAAAGCTCGGCGCGCTGGAGAGGAGCCGCAAGGCCGTCGCCGCGCACAAGCGGACCGTCGAGCGCAAGCTCACCGAGGCCCGCCGGCTGCTCGACTCCCTCCCGGCCGGCGAACGCGCCGCCTGGGACCGCGCCACCCGCTCCGCACGCGCGGACCTGCTCGGCCCGTCCGGCGCGCCCGCCTCGGCCCGCGCGGCAGCCGCCGTCGCCGCCGCCCGCTCCGTCCTCGGCAGGCCCTACGTCTGGGGCGCCGAGGGCCCGTCCGCCTTCGACTGCTCCGGGCTGACCCAGTGGTCGTACGCCCAGGCCGGGGTCGCGCTGCCCCGCACCTCGCAGGCCCAGCGGCACGCCGGCCGGCAGGTCCCCCTCTCCGAGGCGCGCCCAGGTGACCTGGTCGTCTACCGCTCCGACGCCTCCCACGTCGGGATGTACATGGGCAACGGCCAGGTGATCCACGCGCCCCACCCCGGCGCCCCGGTGCGCTACGACCCGGTCGGCATGATGCCCGTCTCGTCGGTCACCAGGGTCTGACCGCACCGGCCCGGCGCCCGTACCCTCGGGAAGGTGGCTGGTCGAAGGCGGGTGTCGGGTGCGTCGGTGACGGCGCTGTGTCTGCTGCTCGTCTCCCTGGTGGGGTGCGGCGGGGGACCGGCCGTCGACGCCGCACGCGCGCAGGTGCAGTCCCTCCTCGACCGCCGCGCGGAGGCCGTCCTCGCCCAGGACGCCGCCGCGTACGCCCGCACCGGCACCCGGGCCGGGTTCGCCAACCTGCGCGCGGTGCCGCTCGCGGACTGGTCCTACCGCGTCACCGCCCTCGACCGCACCGGTGACACCGCCACCGCCTCCGCCGACCTGAGCTACCGCGTCGAGGGCCACGACCGGTCCCCGGTCACCACCGCCCGCTCCCTGAGCCTGAGCCGGGACCGCGACGGCCGCTGGTCCGTCGACTCCGACCGGCCCGCGAAGAAGTCCGGGCAGCAACTGTGGGACCAGGGCACGGCACGCGCCGTGCGAGGCGAGCGGAGCCTGGTACTCGGCGTCGGGCAGCCCGACGACAAGCTGCGGGACTACGCCGAACTGGCCGACCGCGCGGTGCCCGCGGTGTCCGACGCGTGGGGCCCGCAGTGGGCCCGGAGCGTGGTCGTCCTCGTCCCGGAGACCCTGGAGGGCATGGCGGGCCTGCTGGGCTCGCCCGCCTCCTCCTACCGGGGGATCGCCGCGGTCACCACCGGCGCCACCGGCGCGGCCGGGCGGGCCCCGGCGGACCGGATCATCGTCAACCCGGACGCCTTCGGAATGCTCGGCGACTCGGGCCGGCAGGTCGTCCTCACCCACGAGACCACCCACGTCGCCACCCGCGCCCACACCTCCGCCGCGACCCCGCTGTGGCTGTCCGAGGGGTTCGCCGACTGGGTCGGCTACCGCGACGGCGACCGCGCCCCCGCGGAGGTCGCACCGGAGCTCGCCTACGCGGTGGGCCGGGGCGAGGTGCCCGCAGGGCTGCCGGACGACGAGGACTTCGGCTTCTCCGGCGACGCGGACCACCTCGCCCGCGCCTACGAGAGCGGCTGGCTGGCCTGCCGCCTCATCGCCGACCACTGGGGCGAGGACCGCCTCGACGAGTTCTACCGCGCGGTGGGCGCACACGAACACCGCGACGGCGCGGTGGAGGCCGCGATGCACCAAGTTCTCGGGACGACCCGAGAGGAGTTCACAGTGCAGTGGCAGGAATACGTGAGGGACCAACTGGCCTGAGCCTTCCCACAACCACGGGCAACCGTCGCTGTGTCCCCCGCCCTCCGCGGGCAGTCGTGCCGCATGCCCCGTCCTCCGCGGGCAGTCATGCCGCATGCCCCGTCCTCCGCGGGCAGTCGTGCCGCCGTTCCCACCGTCCTCCGCGGGCAGTCGTGCCGCTGTTCCCCCCGCTCCCGCGGGCAGTCATGCCGCATGCCCCGCCCTCCGCGGGCAGTCGTGCCGCTGGGGCGGCACGGGTGGGCGCGACGGCACCCCGCAAGCGCCGGGCCGCGCGAACACCCCCCGGCCCACACCGGCACACGGCCGCACCGCCCGGGATCAGGACGAGACCGGCGCCTCGGCGGCACGGGCAGGCCCGGGCACCCGGGGAACCGACCGCCGACGGGGAACCGTCGCACACCACAGCACCCGCGCCGCCACAACCGTCGCCACCACCAACAGCCCGTTGCGCAGAACCAGCAGCGCGATCCCGAGCGAGTCGCTGGCGACCACATGGGCGAACCACACCGGAAACTCCAGCACCGTCACCAGCGAAGCCCCCAGCACCAGCCCCACCGCCACCCCCATCCGGCTCTCACGGAAACACAGACACACCGCCCCGAGCCCCACCAGCCACACCATGTACTGCGGACTGATCACCCGACTCGTCGTCGTGAACAGGAGCACCGCCACGAACGCCGCGTCAGCGACACTGTGCGCCGAGAACCGGACGGCCACCACCCGCCACAGCACCAGCCACCCCAGCGCGGCCCCGCTCAGCAGCAACGCCCCCGTGCTCACCCAGCCCACATACGGCCCGAGGAACTCCACCGAGCCGTAGTTGAGCAGCACCTCCCCCTCCCAGCCGTGATGCCGCGCCACATGGAAGACGAGCGCCCCCAGCGACTCCACCTCGGTCCCCCGGTCCCGCTGAAAGGCCAGGAACGCGAACGCCCCCGGCATCAGTACGGCGAACAGGCCGGCCACACCGGCACCGGTCACCGCCGCCGACACCCACGCCCCACGCCGCCGCACCGCGAGCAGCAGCAGCGCCGGCCACACCTTCACCAGCGCCCCGAAACCGGCGAGCGCCCCCGCCAGCCGGGGGTACCGGGCGGCCGCCAGCAGCGCGGCCACGGCGACCGCGGTCACCATCACGTCGTAGCGCGCGTACACCGTCGGCCCGAGCAGCGGCACGCCCACCACCCACACCCAGGCGCCGCGCGGCGACCGTCCGGGACGACGGCCGGCGTACCGCAGTAAGCACAGGGTGACCAGGTCGGCGAGACAGGCCAGGACGAAGAAGGCGGTGGCGTACTCCAGGAACGGCAGCAGGCCGGGGGAGAGGATCGCCAGGGCCGCGGCGGGCGGGTACTGCCAGGTCACGTCGTCCAGCGGGAACGTTCCGGTGCGCAGGACGTCGTACCAGCCCCGGTAGATGACCGACACGTCGCTGGTGACGTCCGGCCCGGGGAAGACGATCACCTTCAGCACGCACAGCAGCAGGGCGGCCCGTGTCAGCCCCCACAGAAGCAGCAGCGGGGCGAGGGAGTCCCGCACGGCCGTCGTCCTCATGTGCTGTGCTCCCTGCCCGTCCGGTGTGCGGTCATGAGGGGCCATGATGTCCCGGACACCTGTGCACGTGCCACAGAGCGCCGCCGCGGCGAACGGCCCACCCCCCGTTCGGTAGGGTCGGCGGCGATGCACAAGACCCTGATCGTGACCAACGACTTCCCGCCCCGCCCCGGCGGCATCCAGGCGTTCCTGCACAACATGGCGCTGCGGCTCGACCCGGAGCGGCTCGTCGTCTACGCCTCCACCTGGAAGCGCTCCCGGGAGGGCGTCGAGGCGACCGCCGCCTTCGACGCCGAGCAGCCCTTCACCGTCGTACGCGACCGTACGACGATGCTGCTGCCGACCCCGGCGGCCACCCGGCGGGCCGTCGGGCTGCTGCGCGAGCACGGGTGCACCTCGGTGTGGTTCGGGGCGGCGGCACCGCTCGGGCTGATGGCACCGGCGCTGCGCCGGGCGGGCGCCGAGCGGATCGTGGCCACCACCCACGGCCACGAGGCCGGCTGGGCCCAGCTGCCCGCCGCACGGCAACTCCTGCGCCGTATCGGGGACTCCACGGACACGATCACCTACCTCGGCGAGTACACGCGCTCCCGGATCGCCGGCGCGCTGACCCCCGAGGCGGCCTCCCGGATGGTGCAACTTCCGCCCGGCGTCGACGAGAAGACCTTCCACCCCGGTTCGGGCGGCGACGAGGTGCGGGCGCGGCTCGGGCTGACCGACCGGCCGGTGGTCGTGTGCGTCTCCCGGCTGGTGCCGCGCAAGGGGCAGGACACGCTGATCCGTGCGATGCCGGCGATCCTGGCCGCCGAACCGGACGCCGTCCTGCTGATCGTCGGCGGCGGCCCCTACGAGAAGGACCTGCGCCGCCTCGCGCACGACACGGGCGTGGCCGCCTCCGTCCGCTTCACCGGCTCCGTCCCCTGGTCCGAGCTGCCCGCCCACTACGGCGCCGGCGACGTCTTCGCGATGCCGTGCCGCACCCGGCGCGGGGGCCTGGACGTGGAAGGCCTCGGCATCGTCTACCTGGAAGCCTCCGCGACCGGCCTCCCGGTCGTCGCCGGCGACTCCGGCGGCGCCCCCGACGCGGTCCTCGAAGGCGAGACCGGCTGGGTCGTCCCCGGCAACGCGCCCGACCAGACCGCAGACCGCGTCATCACCCTCCTGGGCGACGAGGAACTGCGCCGCAGGATGGGCGAGCGCGGCAGGGAATGGGTCGAACAGAAGTGGCGCTGGGACCTGTTGGCCGAGCACCTGAAGAAGCTGCTCTGAAGAAGCTGCTCTGACGGGGCTGCTCTGACGGGGCTGTTCTGAAGAACGCCGTCAGGGGCAGCTCCCCAGGGGCGCGGGGCTGTGACATTGTGCGGCTCCGCCGCGCGGGCGCGACAAGTCACGGACCACCCGCACCCGCCCACGGCGCTGAAGAGACACCCCGAACTGCGCCCGAGCGCAACCTACTTGGCGTAAATCGCCTCGATCTCGTGGGCGTAGTCCTTGGCCACGACATTCCGCTTGAGCTTCAGTGAAGGCGTCAAGTGCCCCGACTCCTCGGTGAACTGCGCCGGCAGAACACGGAACTTCCGCACCGACTCCGCCTTGGAGACCGCGGAGTTCCCGTCATCCACCGCCGCCTGGATCGCGGCAAGCAGATCCGCATCCTCGCTCAGCGACCCCGCGGTCGACCCCGCCGGCTTCCCGTGCTCCGCGCACCACCGGCCCAGGAACTCCTCGTCGATGGTGACCAACGCCCCCACGAACGGCCGCCCGTCCCCCACGACCATGCACTCCGCGACCAGCGCGTGCGCCCGGATCCGGTCCTCGATCACCGCCGGGGCGACGTTCTTGCCGCCCGCCGTCACCAGTATCTCCTTCTTGCGGCCGGTGATCCGCAGATAACCGTCCTCGTCCAGGGTGCCGATGTCCCCGGTGTGGAACCACCCGTCGGCGAGTGCCTCGGCGGTCGCGCCCGGGTTGTTCCAGTACTCCTTGAACAGGTGCTCGCCGTGCAGCAGCACCTCGCCGTCGTCCGCTATCCGGACGACCGAGCCGGGCAGCGGCTGGCCGACCGTGCCGATCTTCTGCCGGTCCCACGGGTTGAACGCGGTGGCCGCGCAGGACTCGGTCAGCCCGTAGCCCTCCAGCACACTGAAGCCGATACCGCGGAAGAAGTGCCCGAGGCGCTCACCCAGCGGGGCGCCACCGGAGATGGCGTACTCGCCGCGCCCGCCCAGCACCGCGCGCAGCTTGCCGTAGACCAGCTTGTCGAACACCTTGTGCCTGATCCTCAGGCCGAGCGACGGCCCGGACGGCGTGTCCAGCGCCCGGCTGTAGGCGATCGCCGTGTCCGCCGCCTTGTCGAAGATCTTGCCCTTGCCGTCGGCCTGCGCCTTGGCCCGCGCCGAGTTGTAGACCTTCTCGAAGACCCGCGGCACGCCCAGGATCAGCGTCGGGCGGAACGCGGCCAGCTCGTCGGTGAGGTTCTTGATGTCGGGCACACAGCCCAGCTTGATCGGCGCCATCATGGGCGCGATCTGCACCAGCCGCCCGAAGACGTGCGCGAGCGGCAGGAACAGCAGCACCGAGCACTCGCCGGTGCGGAACAGCGGACGCAGCCGCTCCACGATGTTGCCGCACTCGGCGAAGAAGCTGCGGTGGGTGAGCACACAGCCCTTGGGCCGTCCGGTCGTACCGGAGGTGTAGACGATGGTCGCCGGGTCGTCCGCCTTCGCGGACGAGCCGCGCTCCTCGACCGTCGCGTCGTCGACGTCCTGCCCGAGCCGGCCCAGCTCCTTGATCCCGCCGGCCTCGATCTGCCACAGGTTCTTCAGCGCGGGCAGCCGGTCGCGCACGGACTCCACCGTCGCCGCGTGGGCGTCGAGCTCCACGAAGCAGGCGGTGGCGCCGGAGTCGCCGAGGATCCACGCCACCTGCTCCGCCGAGCTGGTCTCGTACACCGGCACGGTGACCGCGCCGGCGCTCCAGATCGCGAAGTCCAGCAGCGTCCACTCGTAGCGGGTGCGGGACATCAGGCCGACCCGGTCGCCGGGCTGCACACCGGCGGCGATCATGCCCTTGGCGGCCGCCCGCACCTCCGCGAGGAAGGCGGTCGCCGTCACGTCCTGCCAGGTCCCGTCCACCTTGCGGGCGATGACGGCGACGTCGGGGTGCTGCGCGGCGTTTCTGCGGACGATGTCGGTCAGATTTCCGTCCGCGGGGACCTCGTACAAAGCCGGAAGGCTGAACTCGCGCAAGACTGCTGCTCCTCTTAGGGCGCCGGCGCCACGACGTTGTGCGATGCGACGGTGCGGTCCAAGGCTCGGGCGGGTGCTCGCGAATTCACATGTTGAAATCCCGAGCACGACTGGACTGCCCGGACGTTACCCGCCGGTATGGCGTCTACGACAGGGGGTCCCGGCGAGATGTTCGCTGCGTCACACAGGTTGGTGTTTCATTGCGCACAGTAGTCCACCCCTTCACCGACGAGCCAGTAACCGCAGGTAGGCCCGCCATTGTTCACGCGGGTCGCACACGCTTACCCTTGATCGCCATGGCATCCACACCAGGCGGAAACCGGCGCACACGCGTCCACGTGGTCAGTGACGTGCACGGCAACGCCCGTGACCTGGCCCGCGCCGGGGAGGGCGCCGACGCCCTGATCTGCCTGGGCGACCTGGTGCTCTTCCTGGACTACGCCGACCACTCGCGCGGCATCTTCCCCGACCTGTTCGGCACCGGGAACGCCGACCTCATCGTGGAGCTGCGCACCGCCCGCCGCTTCGAGGAGGCGCGCGAGTTCCAGCGCCGGCTGTGGGCGGACATCGGCACGGACAAGGCCGCCGCGATCGAGAAGGCGGTGCGCAGGCAGTACGCCGAGCTGTTCGCCGCGTTCCCCACCCCGACGTACGCGACGTACGGCAATGTCGACGTGCCGCCCCTGTGGCAGGAGTACGCGGGTCCCGGCCTGACCGTGCTGGACGGGCAGCGGGTGGAGATCGGCGGCCGGACCTTCGGCTTCGTCGGCGGCGGCCTGCGCACGCCGATGCGCACGCCGTACGAGATCGACGACGAGGAGTACGCGGCGAAGATCGAGGCCGTGGGCGAGGTCGACGTGCTGTGCACGCACATCCCGCCGGAGGTGCCGGAGCTGGTCTACGACACCGTCGCGCGCCGTTTCGAACGCGGCAGCCGTGCCCTGCTGGACGCCATCCGCCGCACCCGGCCCCGCTACTCCCTGTTCGGGCACGTCCACCAGCCGCTGGTGCGGCGGATGCGGATCGGCGCCACCGAGTGCGTGAACGTGGGGCACTTCGCGAGCAGCGGGCGGCCCTGGCGGCTGGAATGGTGACGATGTCCCAGGTCGGGTGAGTTACGCCGGTCCCGCGCGCGGTAGCCTTCCGCTGCACGCGCGTGCGCTGTGTGCCCCGCGCACGGCGACGACGACTACCGGCCCGCATCTGGAGGAGCCACGGCGATGGCGGAACACACCAGCTCGAGCATCACGATCGAGGCGGCGGCGGCCGACGTCATGGGGGTGATCGCCGACTTCGCCCGCTATCCGGACTGGACCGGTGAGGTGAAGGAGGCCGAGGTCCTCGCGACCGACGCCGAGGGCCGCGCCGAGCAGGTGCGTCTCGTCATGGACGCCGGCGCGATCAAGGACGACCAGACCCTGGCGTACACCTGGACCGGGCAGCGCGAGGTC
Source organism: Streptomyces sp. NPDC059787 (assembly GCF_042732315.1). Taxonomy (NCBI): domain Bacteria; kingdom Bacillati; phylum Actinomycetota; class Actinomycetes; order Kitasatosporales; family Streptomycetaceae; genus Streptomyces; species Streptomyces sp. NPDC059787. The sequence goes on along the minus strand of NZ_JBHWHX010000039.1, from coordinate 57,586 downwards.
TCCTGGACCCTGGTGAAGTCCCAGATGCTCCGCTCCCTCGACGGCTCCTACACCCTCACCCCGGCCGCCCCGGGCACGACGGAGGTCACCTACCGCCTCACCGTCGACGTCAAGATCCCCATGCTCGGCATGATCAAGCGCAAGGCGGAGAAGGTCATCATCGACCGAGCCCTGGCAGGCCTGAAGAAGCGAGTGGAGTCGAGCCCGAAGTAGCCCCCGCGACTGCGGGCAGTCGTGCCTCCCCCAGCGCCTGAAACGGCCTGGGAGGTACCCCCAGGGCGGCACGGATGGGTGATGGGGGTCCCCCCGCTCGAGCGCAGCCGAGAGTGGGGGAGGCACCCCGTAAGCGCCGGGCTGCGCGAACACCCCCCGCCCGGCGTCCACTACGGTTCACCCCCATGCGCACCCTCCTGATCACGGGCCCCGGCGGCAGCGGCCGCACCACGACCGCCGCCGCCACCGCGCTCACCGCAGCCCGCGAGGGCACCCGCACCCTGCTCCTCGGCACCGACCGCACGGACACCCTCGGCCCCGTACTGGGCACCGAGGCCACCCCCCGCCTCACGGTGAAGCGCGTCGACCCCGACGCGGACTTCCGCACCGACCTCGCCGCCCTCCAGGACCGAGCCGCCTCCGCCCTGGACCTCCTCGGCGCCTCCCGCCTCGAACCCGAGGAGGCCGGCCCCCTCCCCGGCGCCGAGGAACTCGCCGTCCTGCGCGCCCTGCGCGACGCCGCACTCTCGGAGTCGTACGACCTCCTCGTCGTGGACCTCCCACCCACCCCCCGCGCGCTCTCCCTCCTCGCCCTCCCCGAAGAACTCCGCCGCTACCTGCGCCGCCTCCTCCCGCCCGAACGGCAGGCCGCCCGCGCCCTGCGCCCCGTCCTCGGCCGCCTCGCCGGCGTCCCCATGCCCGCGGAATGGCTCTACGGCACGGCAGCCCGCCTGGACCTCCAGCTCGCCGCCGTCGAGGCCGTACTCGCCGACCGCGACACCGTCGTACGACTGGTCGCCGAACCGGGCCCCGCCGGCGCCGACGCCGTACGCACCGCCACCCTCGGACTCGCCCTGCGCGGACTGCGCACCGACGCGCTGGTCGCGACCCGCGTCCTGCCGGAGAGCGAGGCGGCCGGCTGGCTCGCCGGCCCCGTCGCCCAGCAGCGCAAGACCCTGGACGAGTGGCGCGAGTCGTACGACGTCCACCCCGTCGCCCATCTGGGCCGCGACCCGCGCGGCACCGACGACCTCGCCGCACTCGCCGTACCGGGCGTCACGACGCGCCCCGCCGCCGTCGACTGGCCGGTCACCGACCATCTCGCCGACGAAGGCGTCCTCGTCTGGCACCTCCCCCTCCCCGGCGCCCGCCGCGACGAACTCGACCTGATCCGGCGCGGCGACGAGATCGTCGTCACCGCCGGACCGTTCCGCCGCACCGTCCCGCTGCCCTCCGCGCTGCGCCGCTGCACCGTCGTCGGCGCCGCCCTGCGCGAGGACGAGCTGCGCATCCGCTTCCGGCCGGATCCGGCACTGTGGCCGCGCACCCGCTGAAGCGACGGCGGCCGTTCGGGTACCGTCGAAGGTGCCATCCGTAGTCAGGAGTCCGTCATGAGCGAACAGCTCCCCCCGTCCGACGACGCCGGGGACGAGATCGTCGACAAGCCGGTGGACGACGTACGGGCGGCCGAGACCCACGCCGACGCCTGGGCGACCGCCGCCGCCGAGGACCTCGAGGCGGAGAAGGCCCGCCGCCGCGACCGTTACGGACCGCCCCCCGGCTCCGCCGCCGAGGAGCTGAAGAAGCTCGTCGACGCGGTCGCCGACAAGCTCTCCGGTCTGCAGTCCCCGCTGTTCGGCGCGGTCGCGGGACCCGCCGCGCAGCAGGTGGTGCGGCAGGTCGTCCAGCAGGCCAGGGCCGCCGTCGAACCCGTCATCGAACGCAACCCCGACGTCTTCGACCACCTCGCCGCCGCCGGCAACGAACTCCTCGCCGCCTACCGCTCCGCCGTACAGGACCAGGAGCGCCGCTGGACCGCCCGCGAGTCCGACCCCCGCGACCTCGACGAGCGCCGGGACCGGGGCGACGACCCCGGCACCGGCCCCGGCGAACGCATCGACCTGGACTGACACGGGGCCCTCGGCGGGGCGCCCATGATCCCCGCCGGACCGCTCACCGTACGGACGCCGGGGCCCCGACGGCAGCGCCTCGGGTACCGTTGGCGGTAGCGGGGCTCGACCGAAACTGAGGGATTCATGGGACTCACCATCGGCGTCGACATCGGCGGCACGAAGATCGCGGCCGGCGTGGTCGACGAGGAAGGCAACATCCTCTCGACCCACAAGGTGCCGACCCCGGGTACGCCCGAGGGCATCGTGGACGCCATCGCCTCCGCGGTGGAGGGAGCGCGCGCGGGGCACGAGATCGTCGGCGTGGGCATCGGTGCGGCCGGGTACGTCAACCGCCAGCGTTCGACGGTGTACTTCGCGCCCAACATCGACTGGCGCAACGAGCCGCTCAAGGAGAAGGTCGAGGCCCGCACGGGTCTCCCGGTCGTCGTGGAGAACGACGCCAACGCCGCCGCCTGGGGCGAGTACAAGTTCGGCGCGGGCAAGGGCCACCGCAACGTCATCTGCATCACGCTCGGCACCGGCCTCGGCGGCGGTGTGATCATCGGCAACAAGCTGCGCCGCGGCCACTTCGGCGTGGCCGCCGAGTTCGGCCACATCCGCATGGTGCCGGACGGCCTGCTGTGCGGCTGCGGCTCGCAGGGCTGCTGGGAGCAGTACGCCTCCGGCCGCGCCCTCGTCCGCTACGCCAAGCAGCGCGCCAACGCCACCCCCGAGAACGCCGAGACCCTGCTCTCCCTCGGCGACGGCACCCCCGAGGGCATCGAGGGCAAGCACGTCTCCATGGCCGCCCGCCAGGGCGACCGGGTGGCCGTCGACTCCTACCGCGAGCTGGCCCGCTGGGTCGGCGCCGGCCTCGCCGACCTGGCCTCCCTCTTCGACCCCTCCGCGTTCATCGTCGGCGGCGGCCTCTCCGACGAGGGCGAACTGGTCCTCGGCCCGATCCGCAAGTCCTACAAGCGCTGGCTGGTCGGCGGCAACTGGCGTCCGGTCGCCGACGTCCTCGGCGCCCAGCTCGGCAACAAGGCGGGCCTGGTGGGCGCGGCGGACCTGGCCCGGGAGCCCGACCCGGTCATGTGACACCCCTCCACGTGCACGGCAGCGCCCGCCTGGCCCCTCCGGGGACGGCGGGCGCAGCCGCAGCTCGTCTGTGACCGAGAAGCGGTGAGCGTCATGCGGATGCGCTCACACGCCCCGTCCCCGGCGGACTCGGTGGGATTTGTTGCAGCGAATGAGGGGAGCGCTGTGGGCATCGTCGGCGAGCTGCGCCGGTTCAAGAGCAGCTGCAGCGGGTCCGAGGGCGACAGCTGTGTGGAGGTGGCCTTCGTGTCCGAGGTCGTGCACGTGCGTGACTCCAAGGCGCAGGAAGGGCCGCGGTTCGCCGTCTCCTCGGCCGCGTGGCGTGACTTCCTGGGCTGCGTGGAGCGCTGACCCACGTCGCAGCGTGCCGGTCGGCGTATCTTGATCCGCATGGCGACGACTCCGCTGCTGCCCGACTCCCGGACCGGGTCCGACGGTTCGGCCGTCATCCGGGTGCTCAGCTACAACATCCGTTCGCTGCGCGACGACACCGGCGCCCTCGCGCGGGTGATCAGCGCCTGCGCCCCCGATCTCGTCCTGCTCCAGGAGGCGCCGCGGTTCTTCCGCTGGCGCAAGAAGCTGGCCCGGCTCGCCTCGGAAACGGGCCTCGTCGTCCTCTCCGGGGGTGCCACGGCCGCCGGGCCCGCGATGCTGTGCTCGCTGCGGGCGACCGTGGAGCGCACCGAGGACGTGCTGCTGCCGCTCACGCCCGGGCAGCACCGGCGTGGGTTCGCCACCGCCGTCGTACGGTTCGGGGGTGCCCGGATCGGCGTGCTGAGCTGTCACCTGTCCTTGCGGAAGGACGAGCGGTACGAGCAGGGCGGCATGCTCCTCGACCGGCTCGCCAGGATGGGTGTCGAGCACGCGGTCGCGGGCGGGGACGTGAACGAGCGGCCGGACGGACGGACCTTCCGGCGGCTGGCCGAGTCGCTCACCGACTGCTGGGCCGCCGCTCCCTGGGGCGGTGAGCACACCTGGGTCCGTGACGAACCGCGGCGGCGGATCGACGCCCTCTTCGTCACCAAGGGCGTCGAGGTGCTGGGCTGCGGGGTGCCGCTCGAACAGCCCGGGGTGAGCGCGACGGACCTGAGGGCGGCCACGGACCACCTTCCGGTCCTGGCCGCCCTCAGGATTCCCGCCGCGTAGCAGCGGTCAGACCACCGCTCCCCGCCCCGGATCGTCGTCGTCCTCGTCGTCCGTGCGCATGCGCGTCACCAGTGTGGCGAAGCCGCCCAGGAAGCCGCCGATGCACAGGGTGGTCAGCCACCAGGTCATCTCCCAGCCGAGCAGGATCGCCAGCAGAAGCAGGACCGGGCCGCCGAGCACACCCAGCCAGGCGAACTTCGACGTGACGTCGGCGTCCGGCAGCGGGGGCGGCTCCGGCGGGACGAAGTGGCCCTCGTCGGTCTCGTCGAGGTCGTCGTCCGACGGCTCCTGCACGCTGTAGTCGCGCGGGCCGCCGACGCCGGGGGCGAAGGAGACGGAGCCGCCCAGCGGCTTGGCCGGCTTGTCCTCGGCCTTCCGGGGCGCCTTGGCCTCCACCTCGCCCTCGTTCGTCTCGGGCTCCAGCAGCGCCAGATCCTCGACGGACTTGAACGGCTTGGCGCCCGGCGGGTCCGGCGGCTCCTCGCCGTACCCGGCGACGATCGCCTCCCACGCGGCGGCCTCGTCGAAGGGGACCCCCTTCTCCTCCGGCTCGCGGCCTTCACGGTCCTCGCGGTCCTCGCGGTCCGAATCGTGCTCAGCCACCTGCGGTCGTCCCTTCCTTGCCGAGACCGGGCTCCTTGACGGCGCCGGGTGCGAGCCGGCCGATGAACGCGGTGCTCTCCTGGAAGATCCGCTCCGCGTCGTAGTCCAACGTCGCCACGTGGTAGCTCTGTTCCAGCAGGATCTCCGTGATGTCCGTCGACGACACACGGCCGAGGATCCGCGCCGAGTCCGCGGGCGGCACCACATGGTCCTGGGGGCTGCGCAGCAGGAGCAACGGCTGGGTGACCCGGGGCAGCTCGCCGTCGACGAGCCGGAAGAGGTTCCGCAGGGAGTGCGCCGCGTGCAGCGGCACCCGGTCGTACCCGAGCTCCCTGCCCAGCGGCTTCGCGATGTCGCTCGCGATGCCCTTCGTCGCGGGGACGAGATGACGCAGCACCGGAAGGGCGTGCGCGGCCACCCCGTGCACCTTGTTCGCCGGGTTGACGACCACCACCCCGCTCACCGCGTCGCCGTGGAGCGCGGCCAGCCGCAGCGCCAGCGCGCCGCCCATCGACAGACCGGCGACGAACACCCGCTCGTGGCGGTCCCGCAGCAGTCGCAGCTCGCGGTCCACCTCCGCGTACCAGTCCTGCCAGCCGGTGACCGAGAGGTCCTGCCAGCGGGTGCCGTGGCCGGGCAGCAGCGGCAGCGAGACGGTCAGGCCGCGAGCGGCGAGGTGCTCCGCCCAGGGGCGCAGCGACTGCGGTGAACCGGTGAAGCCGTGGCAGAGGAGGACGGCGGTCTCCCCGCCCTCGTGGCGGAACGGCTCGGCTCCGGTCAGGAGCGGCACCTTCGGCCTCCTGTTCGTAGGAAGGTCACGATGATCGCGGCAGGCGCCGCACACGGGTTGCAGGACCTTCACCGTACGCGACCGCACTGACACCGACCAGGGCCGTCGGGGCCTTCGGCCGCACTCCGGGATATGGTCTGACGAACACGCACAGGAGGCACTCGGTTGTTGTACGGCACGATGAAGGTCGCCATCGGAGGGCCGCTGAAGCTCGCCTTCAGGCCCTGGGTGGAGGGCCGGGAGAACATCCCCGCCGAGGGCCCCGCCATCCTGGCCAGCAACCACCTGTCGTTCTCCGACTCCTTCTTCCTGCCGGCCGTACTGGACCGCAAGGTCACCTTCATCGCCAAGGCCGAGTACTTCACCACGCCGGGCGTGAAGGGCCGGCTGACGGCCGCCTTCTTCAAGGGCGTGGGCCAGCTCCCGGTGGACCGCTCCGGCGCGCGGGGCGCGGGCGAGGCCGCGATCAGGAGCGGCATCGAGGTCATCGAGCGTGGCGAGCTGTTCGGCATCTACCCGGAGGGCACCCGCTCGCCCGACGGCCGTCTCTACCGGGGCAAGCCGGGCGGCCTCGCGCGTGTGGCGCTGGCCACCGGGGCGCCCGTGATCCCGGTCGCCATGATCGACACGGAGAAGATCCAGCCTCCCGGTCAGGTCATGCCGAAGCTGATGCGGCCCGGCATACGGATCGGCAGGCCGCTGGACTTCAGTCGCTACCAGGGCATGGAGCACGACCGCTTCGTGCTCCGCGCGGTGACCGACGAGGTCATGTACGAGATCATGAAGCTGTCCGGCCAGGAGTACGTCGACATGTACGCCACCGCCATGAAGCGGCAGCTCTCGGAGGCGGCCAAGGCCGAGAAGGAAGCGGAGAAGGCGGCGAAGGCCGCGCTCGCCCGCGCGGAGAAGGAACAGGCCGAGAAGCTGAAGGCCGCGATGGAGCAGGACGGCCAGGAGCGGTAGAACGGGCGACGGTCCGGCCCCTGGACGGGGGCGCAGGGGGGAGTTGGGGGACATGGCCAGGCGCGAGCGAGTCATGCGCATGTCGGTCGAGCAGCCGCTGTGGCGTGCCCTCACCGGCTACCGGGTCCTCACCCTCGTGTACGCGATCGGTCTGTTCGCCACCGCCTACGAGGAGTTCCCCCGCCTCTGGCTGGCCGTCGGTTACTTCGCCGTCCTCGCGGTGTGGACCCTGGCCACCCTGCCCAGGACCGCGAGTGCCGCCGCCTGCACCAAGCGCTTCCTCACCGCCGACCTGACCATCGCGCTCGTCGGCATCCTGCTCACGCCCCTCGCCGACGCGCCGGAACGCGTCGAGGCGGGCGGCCCGACACTGCCGTCCATCTGGACCGCCGGATCGGTGCTCGCGTTCGCCGTCAAGGGCGGCTGGCGCTGGGCGGCCCTCGCCTCCACCCTCGTCGCCGCCGCCAACCTCGTCGAACGCGGCAACCCCGCCCGCGACACCGTGCACAACGTGATCCTGGTGTGGGTCGCCTCCATCGCCATCGGCTACGTCGTCGAGGTCGCCCGCGCCTCCGAGCGCACCCTCGCCCGCGCGCTGGAGATCGAGGCCGCGACCAGAGAGCGGGAGCGCCTCGCGCGGGACATCCACGACAGCGTGCTCCAGGTGCTGGCCATGGTGCAGCGCCGGGGCGCGGTCATCGGGGGTGAGGCGGCCGAACTGGGCCGGCTGGCCGGGGAGCAGGAGATCGCCCTGCGCACCCTGGTCTCCGGCGGGCTCGTCCCCGTCTCCCGGGCCTCGGAGGACGCCGCCGAGGGCGCCGTCGTACGGGCCGTGGACGAGGACGACACCGGGGACGACGGGCCGGTCGACCTGCGCGCCCTGCTCGCCCCCTATGCCGGCTCCCTGGTCAGCCTCGCCGAGCCCGGAGCGCCGGTCCGGCTCGCGCCGGTCGCCGCGCGGGAGGTCGCCGCCGCCGTCGGGGCCGCCCTGGACAACGTCCGCAGGCACGCGGGGGAGCGGGCGCGCGCCTGGATCCTGGTCGAGGACGAACCGGACGAGGTGATCGTCACCGTCCGCGACGACGGCCCCGGCATCCCCGAGGGCCGGCTCGCCCAGGCCGAGGGCGAGGGCCGGCTCGGCGTGGCCCTGTCCATCCGGGGCCGGCTGCGCGACCTCGGCGGCAGCGCGGAACTGATCTCGGTGCCGGGGCAGGGCACGGAGGTCGAACTGAAGGTGCCCAAGGACAAGCGGGAAGCGGACGACCCACGGGGGAAGGCGGAACGGCGATGACGGACGGCACAGGGGAACGCGAGGGCCCGATCAAGGTCATGGTGGTCGACGACCACCCCATGTGGCGCGACGCCGTCGCCCGCGACCTGTCCGAGTCCGGCTTCGAGGTCGTCGCCACCGCCGGCGACGGCGACCAGGCGGTGCGCCGCGCCAAGGCCGTCACACCCGACGTCCTCGTCCTCGACCTGAACCTGCCCGGCAAGCCCGGCGTCCAGGTCTGCAAGGAGGTCGTCGCCGCGAACCCCGCCGTCCGGGTGCTGGTGCTCTCGGCGAGCGGCGAGCACGCCGACGTCCTGGAGGCCGTCAAGTCCGGCGCCACCGGCTATCTGCTGAAGTCCGCCTCCACCGAGGACCTGCGGGACGCGGTGCGCCGTACGGCCGTCGGCGACCCGGTGTTCACCCCGGGCCTGGCCGGACTGGTCCTCGGAGAGTACCGCCGCCTCGCCTCCGAACCGGCCGGACCCGCCCCCGCCGACGGCGGACCGGGCGCGCCCCGGCTGACCGACCGCGAGACCGAGGTGCTGCGCCTGGTCGCCAAGGGCCTCAGCTACAAGCAGATCGCCGAACGGCTCGTCATCTCCCACCGCACCGTGCAGAACCACGTGCAGAACACCCTCGGCAAGCTCCAGCTGCACAACCGCGTCGAACTCGTCCGCTACGCCATAGAGCGCGGCCTCGACGACGAGTAGACCGCCCCCGCGCCTGCCCCGAGCGGCTCAGGGGCACCCGTATATTCGCGCATACGGCAACACAACCCCCGGAGGGAACCGTGGAGATCCTGGCGTTCGGAGTGCAGGCCGACGAGAAGCCCCTGGTCGAGCGGGCCTTCGCCGGACATCACGAGGTGCGCGGCCTCGACGTCTTCCTCAACGCGGACACCGCCCCCATCGCCGCGGGCCACGAGATCATCTCCACCAGCGTCAACTGCGACCTCGGCGCCGAGGTGCTCTCCGACCTCGCGGCCGGCGGCACCCGGATGGTCGCCCAGCGCTCCACCGGCTTCAACAACATCGACCTGGAGGTCGCCGAACGGCTCGGCCTGACGGTCGCCCGGGTGTCGTACTACTCGCCGTACTCGGTCGCCGAGTTCGCCTGGACGCTCGCCATGGCCGTCAACCGCCGGATCGTCCGCGCCTCCATCCGCACCCGCGACTTCGACTTCCGGCTCGACGGACTGATGGGCCGCGACCTGCACGGCCGTACCGCCGGCATCCTCGGCACCGGGAAGATCGGCGAGGCGTTCGCGCGGATCGCCCACGGCTTCGGCATGCGGCTGCTCGGCTGGGACGTCCACGAGAACCCCGCCTGCTTGGACCTCGGCATGACCTACGTCCCCAAGGAGCAGCTCCTCGCCGAGTCCGACCTGATCAGCCTGCACGTCCCGCTGCTGCCCGCGACCCAGCACCTCATCGACGCCGACGCCCTGAAGACCATGCGGGACGACGCGATCCTGGTGAACTCCAGCCGGGGCGGCCTCATCGACACCGCGGCCCTCGTCGCCGAGCTGCGCGAGGGCCGCTTCACGGGCGTCGGCCTGGACGTGTACGAGGCGGAGGCGGGACTGTTCTTCCTCGACAAGTCCCTGGAGGCCGTCGACGACGACACCCTGGCCCGCCTCGTCACGTTCCCGAACGTCCTGGTCACGTCCCACCAGGCGTACTACACCGTGGACGCCGTCGGGCAGATCGTCGAGACCACGGTGAACAACGTCCTCGACTACACCGCCGGCCGCCGCTCCGAGAACGTGCTGGTGCCCCGGAGCTGACCCGCCAGCTCCCGGACGATCGCCGTGCCGTTGAGGGTCAGCACCGACTCGGGGTGGAACTGCAACCCGGCGAAGCCCGGCCCTCTGAGCGCGTGCACCTCGCCGTTCGCGGCACGGCTCACCTCGACGCCGTGCGCGGCCAGCTCCCGCGCGGTGTCCTCGTCGCAGTGCGCCACGAAGCTGTTGTAGAAGCCGACCGTCTCCGGCCGCCCGAACAGGTCGATCTCCGTCTGCGCCCCCTGGTACGGCACCTCCTTGCGCACGGTCTCCAGACCCAGCTCGGCCGCGATCAGCTCGTGGCCGAGGCAGACCCCGAGGACGCCGTGCCGGTTCTCCCTGATCACCTCGGCGGTCAGGGCGCGCAGGAACCGCATCTTCGGGTCGGCCGTGTCGGACGGGTCACCCGGTCCGGGGCCCAGCACCAGCGGCCCCTCGTGCCCGAGCACCGCCTCCCGCAGTCCCGGTTCGTCGTACCGGCGGACGGTCACGTCCAGCCCGGCGGCGCGCAGCACATGGGCGAGCATCGCGGTGAAGGTGTCCTCCCCGTCGACGACCAGGGCGTGCCCGGTCAGCTCGTCCGACCGCTCCTGCATCCGCAGCCAGAACGGCGCCAGGGAGGCCCGCCGTCCGTCCAGCGCCGCCCGCACCCGGGGGTCGTCGGCCAGCTTCGGCCGTACGGACTCCTCGCGCGGCCGTCCCGGACGCACGCCCAGCGCGGCCAGCACCCCGGCCGCCTTGGCGTGGGTCTCCGCGACCTCGCCCGCCGGGTCCGAGCCGCGCACCAGCGTGGCCCCGACCGGCACCCGCAGCCCGCCGGCCGCGTCGATGTCGGCCGTGCGGATCAGGATGGGGGAGTCCAGCGTCTGGGCGCCGCCCTCGTCGCGGCCGATGAGGGCGAGGGCGCCCGCGTAGTAGCGGCGCCCGCCGACCTCGTGCCGTTCGATCACCCGGCAGGCGTTCTGCACCGGCGAGCCGGTGACGGTCGCCGCGAACATGGTCTCCTTCAGCACCTCGCGCACATCCAGCGAGGACCGGCCGCGCAGCTCGTACTCGGTGTGCGCGAGGTGCGCCATCTCCTTCAGCCGGGGCCCGACCACGACCCCGCCCATGTCGCCGACGGTGCACATCATCTTGAGCTCCTCGTCGACGACCATCGACAGCTCCTCGATCTCCTTGCCGTCGGCGAGGAACTCCAGCAGGTGCTCGGGGGTCGGCCCCTCGGCGGGATAGCGGTAGGTGCCGCTGATCGGGTTCATCACGACCGTCCCGCCCGACGCCCGGACGTGCACCTCGGGGCTGGCCCCGACCAGCGTCCGGTCCCCGGTGTGCACGACGAACGTCCAGTACGCGCCCCGCTCGCCTTCGAGCAGCCGCCGGAACAGTGCGAGTGCGTCGGCCCGTCCGAACCCGGGGATCTCACCCTCGTACGTCCGCCGGATCACGAAGTTGGCGCCCTCGCCCCGCCCGATCTCCTCGTCCAGGACGCGCCCGACGATCCGCGCGTACTCCTCGTCGTCGACGTCGAAGCCGCCGCCCTCCACCCGGACGTCGTGCGCGGGGAGCCGGTCGAGGGCCTCGGCGAGCGGGATCTCGTACCGCTCCTCGGGCGTCAGCACCAGCAGCGGGGTGCCGTCGTCACGGACGTCGAAGCCGCGCTCGCGGATCTGCCGGAAGGGGACGACCGCCAGGCACTCGTCGGGCAGGTCGGCCAGCAGGTCACGCGTGCCGACCGGGCCGATCAGCAGCTCGACCACGTCGTGGTCATGGCCCGGCGTGCGGCGGCGCAGCAGGGCGAAGGGGCGGTCGTCGTGCGGGAGCTGTGCCAGGTCCATGATGGGCCTTCCTCGTTTCGTCGCTGTCATGAGCGTGAGGAACGGCCCCGGGAAACACCGAAGGCCGCCCCTCGGGCGGCCTTCGCGAAGTCTGTGCGTACGCGCAGTCAGTGGGCCGCCGGAGAAGCGGGCCACCACCAGTTCTGGGTCGAGTGCGCGAACATGTGACGCACCCTACCCCATGTCCACGGAACGTATCGCCTGTCTCACTTTCTGGGCATGGCCCGGAGGCGGCGGGAGCACCCCGTAGTGTTGAGGGCGTGACCGTGAACGCTAAGACCAGCCCGAGCGCTGGCAACACCTGGCGAGACCTGCCCGCGGCGCAGCAGCCCGAGTACCCCGACACCGAGGCTCTGCGCGCAGTGATCGCGGACCTCGAGTCGTATCCGCCGCTCGTCTTCGCGGGCGAGTGCGACCAGCTGCGCGCCCGGATGGCGTCCGTCGCCAAGGGAGAGGCGTTCCTCCTCCAGGGCGGCGACTGCGCCGAGGCCTTCGACGCCGTGTCCGCCGACCACATCCGCAACAAGCTCAAGACCCTCCTCCAGATGGGCGCCGTGCTCACGTACGCGGCATCCGTGCCGGTCGTGAAGGTCGGGCGGATCGCCGGCCAGTACTCCAAGCCGCGCTCCAAGCCGACCGAGACCCGCGACGGCGTGACGCTGCCCACCTACCGGGGCGACTCCGTCAACGGCTTCGACTTCACCGAAGAGGCCCGGATCCCGGACCCCGAGCGGCTGAAGCGCATGTACCACGCGTCGGCGTCCACGCTGAACCTGGTGCGCGCCTTCACCACCGGCGGCTACGCCGACCTGCGCCAGGTGCACGCCTGGAACCAGGACTTCGTGAAGTCGTCGCCGTCCGGCCAGCGCTACGAGCAGCTCGCCCGGGAGATCGACAACGCGCTGAACTTCATGCGGGCCTGCGGCACCGACCCCGAGGAGTTCAAGACCGTCGAGTTCTTCTCCTCGCACGAGGCGCTGCTGCTCGACTACGAGTCGGCGCTCACCCGTGTCGACTCGCGCACCGGGCAGCTCTACGACGTCTCCGGGCACATGGTGTGGATCGGTGAGCGCACCCGGCAGATGGACCACGCGCACATCGAGTTCGCCTCGAGGATCCGCAACCCGATCGGCATCAAGCTCGGCCCGAGCACCACGGCCGAGGAGGCGCTGCAGTACATCGAGCGCCTCGACCCCGAGCGGGAGCCCGGCCGGCTGACCTTCATCGTCCGGATGGGCGCGGACAAGATCCGCGACAAGCTCCCCGAGCTGGTCGAGAAGGTCACCGCGTCCGGCGCCACCGTGGCCTGGGTGACCGACCCGATGCACGGCAACACCTTCGAGGCGGCCTCCGGGCACAAGACCCGCCGCTTCGACGACGTGCTCGACGAGGTCAAGGGCTTCTTCGAGGTCCACAAGGGGCTCGGCACCCACCCGGGCGGCATCCACGTGGAGCTCACCGGCGACGACGTCACCGAGTGCGTGGGCGGCGGCGACGAGATCTTCGTCGACGATCTGCACCAGCGCTACGAGACGGCCTGCGACCCGCGGCTCAACCGCAGCCAGTCGCTGGACCTGGCGTTCCTCGTCGCGGAGATGTACCGCGACCAGTGACCGGCGCGGCCGGTGATACCGGCTGAGGGGTGGGGCGTGTATCACACAGGATCGCGCCCCACCCCACTTCTGTGCCCTTCGGGCGACAGGTAAGGTTAGGTTAGCCTCACCGACCAGGGGTCGGGGCGGCTCGGCCCAGTGTCTTCCCGGGAGGTGAACCGCGTGTTCGTGTGCAGTTGCTTCGGTGTGACCGAGGAACAGGTGAGGAGTCACGCGGACGCCGGAGCGTGCACGCCCCGGCAGATCGCCTCCGCCTGCAAGGCGGGCACCGACTGCGGCGGCTGCGTACGGCGCATCCAGGCACTGCTCGGCCGCGGCTCCTGTCCGCGCCGGCAGCTCGTCGACCAGGGCGAGCCGCCGCTCGCGGCGAAGCTCCCGGAAGCCGCGTAGTACCTGCCCTAGTGGGTCGAGAAGCCGCTCGTCCCCGGACCCGACGAGTCGGGCTGGGACTGCTCGACGACCGTCGACAGGTACAGCGACTCGCCCAGTTTCTCGATCAGGTCGAGCTGGGTCTCCAGGTAGTCGATGTGGTGCTCCTCGTCGGCCAGGATCGCCTCGAAGACGTTGGCCGACGTGATGTCGCCCTTGTTGCGCATGACCTCCACCCCGCGGCGCAGCCGGTCGATCGCCTCCAGCTCGATCTCCCGGTCGGCCTGGAACATCTCGGTCACGCTCTGCCCGACCCGGACGTGGAACAGCCGCTGGTAGTTCGGCAGGCCGTCGAGCAGCAGGATGCGGTCGGTGAGCACCTCGGCGTGGCGCATCTCGTCGAAGGACTCGGCGCGCGTGTACTCGGCGAGTTTCGTCCAGCCCTTGTGGTCCTGCAGCTTCGAGTGCAGGAAGTACTGGTTGATCGCCGTGAGCTCGGCGGTCAGCTGCTCGTTCAGGAATTCGATGACCTCGGGGTCGCCCTGCATCGCATGGGCTCCTTCCGCGCGGGGGAACTGGCAGGTTGGGGCGCATGATTGCATCGGCGGAGAAGATCGTCCAGTAAGTACTCACTTAGTAAGTAAGTCCACGCTTGGCTGGTTGTGTACCTGTTTGACCGAATCTGCCGGGCCCGGTTCAGGGGCATCGCCACCGGTCTGTCAGGATGGAGGCATGGGTCAGCCGGCGGAACGCGAATCGGGGGAGCGCGCAGCAGAAGGAGCGGAGCGGTTCGAGCTCCCGCCGGGGCAGCGACTGCAGAAGGGCTGGCCGGTCACGCACTACGGGCCGGTCCCCAAGTTCCGGCCCGAACGCTGGGAGTTCCGGGTCTTCGGCGCCACCGCCGACGGTGCGAAGCACTGCTGGAACCACGAGGAGTTCACGGCCCTGCCGTACACCACCGTCGAGGCCGACCTGCACTGCGTCACCAAGTTCAGCATGGTCGGCGCCGAGTGGGGCGGGATCCCTGCGCGCACCGTCGTGGACATCGCCCCGCCCGCGCCGGACGTCACCCATGTGATGGTCTGGGCGGAGTACGGCTTCAGCTCCAACCTCCGGCTGGCCGACTTCACCTCCGAGCGCGCCCTCTTCGCCACCCACAAGGACGGCGAGCTGCTCACCGCCGAGCACGGCTTCCCGCTGCGGCTGATCGTCCCCCATCTGTACGCCTGGAAGGGCCCCAAATGGGTGCGCGGTGTGGAGTACATGACCGCCGACCGCCGGGGCTTCTGGGAGGAGCGCGGCTACCACAACATCGGCGACCCCTGGACGGAGCAGCGCTACTCCTACCAGGAGGGGCCCGGGGACGGGCCCGAGCTCTGACAGCCGTACGGTCTCAGGCGTCCCGGAGCTTCTTCAGCCGCTCCACGTCCGCGGCGTGTCCCTCCTTGCCGCCGGGCGTCTCGATGACCAGCGGTACGCCCTCGGTCGCCGGGTGCGTCATCAGCGCCCGGAACGGGTCCTCGCCGATGTGTCCGGCGCCGATGTTCGCGTGCCGGTCCTTGTGTGCGCCGACCACGTCCTTGGAGTCATTGGCGTGGATCAGCTTCAGCCGGCCCTTGCCGACGGTGTCCACCAGCAGATCCAGCGTTCGGCGCATCCCGCTCGGCCCGGTCAGGTCGTGGCCGGCCGCGAAGATGTGGCAGGTGTCCAGGCAGACGCCCAGCTTCGGATGGGCGTCCAGCGCCTCGAAGTACGGCCCGAAGTCCCAGGTCCGCGAACACAGTGAGGAGCCCTGTCCCGCCGTGGACTCCAGCAGCAGGAACGGGTCGTCGTCATGGGTGAGCTCGTCGAGCAGCGGCAGCATGTGCTCCCGTACCTGCCGCAGCGCCACCGCCCGCTCCCGCCCGCCGGTCGCGCTGCCCGTGTGCACCACCACGCCCAGCGCGCCGATCTCCCGGCCGCGCCGCAGCGAGTGCCGCAGCGACTCCACGGACCGCTCGACGGTCGCCTCGGTGTGGGAGCCGAAGTTGATCAGGTACGGGGCGTGCACGTACGCCGGGATCGAACCGGCCGCACAGGCCGCGCGGAACGCCTCGTCCTGCCGGGGGTTGCCGGCCGGGGTGGCCCAGCCGCGCGGATTGGCGACGAAGACCTGCACCGTCTCGGCGTTCAGGTCACGGGCGTAGGACAGGCCGACGGAGTGCAGACCGCCGGCCACGGGGACGTGGCCGCCGACCGGGTTGCGGGCGGGACCGGACAGGTGACTCTTCACCCGTCAAGGGTGTCACGTGCGCCGGCCCCGTCCGTCAGCGGATCTCGATGGTTATCGTCGAGCCCTTGGGCGCGGTGTCCCCACCGTCCACGGACTGGCCCTTGACGGTGTCGCCGAAGAGTCCGAGCAGCCCGCGGTCCTCGTCCACGTCGAACCCGGCGTCCTTCAGCTTCCGCTTGGCCTCGTCCACGCTGTCGCCGATCACGTCCGGCACCTCGATCATCTCCGGGCCCTTGGACAGCGTCAGCGTCACGGTGTCGCCCTCGGCGGCCTGCCGCCCCGCGCCCGGGGTCTGCCGGGCCACCTGACCGGCGTCGTGCTCGGAGTTGACCCGCTCGGCGGCGATCCTCACCTTGAGACCGGCCTCCTCCAGCTCCGCGCGGGCGTCCTCCGCGTCGTCGCCGGTCACGTCCGGCACGTCCACCGGGCTGCCCTTGCTCACGGTCAGCGCCACCGCCGAGCCCGCGCGGACCTTCGTGCCCTTGCCCGGCTCCGTGGAGATCACCGAGCCCCGCTCCACGGAGTCGCTGAACTCCCGGGTCACCATGCCGGGCTCCAGACCGTCGTCCTTCAGCAGGTCCCGCGCCTTGTCCAGCCGATAGCCGTCGAGGTCGGGCACCCGCACGGTCTGCGGGCCCTTGGAGAGGGTCAGCGACACCGAGTCGCTGCCGCGGACACGGGTGCCCGCCTTCGGGTCGGTGCTGATCACCGTGCCCCGCTCCACGGTGTCGCTGTACGCCTCCTCCACCCGGCCGGTGTCCAGCCCGGCGTCCGTCAGCCGGTCCCTGGCCTCCTCCTCGGTCTTCCCCAGCAGCGGCGGGACCTTGGTGAACTGGCCGGAGTTGATGTACCAGATGCCCGTGCCGACCCCGAGGACCAGGAGCACGGCCACGACGATCGCCATCGGCCCGCGCCGCAGCGCCGTCCGGCGCCGGGGCGGCAGCGGCGGCGGGGACCGGAACCGGCTGGTGTGGTGCACGGGGTCCGCGGGCTCGTCCTCGTTGACGGGCAGCGGGCGGGGGACACTGAGCGAGCGCGGGATGACGCTCGTACGGTCCTCGGCGTTGTCGTGCTCCGACGTCAGCGCCTGCGGCGGCACCGCGTCGAGCTGCTCGGCGGTGAGCCGGCCGCGCCCCGCGCGGACCCGCGCGAGCAGCGCCACCGCGTCGTGCGGGCGGATCCCGGGGTTGCGGGCGGTCGCCGACGCGACCAGTTCGTCCAGCTCGTACGCCATGCCGGGCACGGCGGCCGACGGGGCCGGCACGTCGTCGTGCAGGTGCTTGTAGAGCACGATCGCGGGGGAGTCGCCGTCGTGCGGCTTCTCGCCGGTCAGCATCTCGTAGAGCAGGATGCCGCAGGCGTAGACGTCCACGCGGGGGTCGGCGACGCCGTTCTCGATCTGCTCGGGAGCCAGGTACGAGACCGTGCCCAGCACGGTGCCCGTGGTGTTCGTCACCGAGTCCACGGCGCGGACCAGCCCGAAGTCGGCGACCTTGACCCGGCCGTCGTCCCCTATCAACACGTTCTCGGGCTTCATGTCCCGGTGCACGAACCCGGCCCGGTGCGCGGCGCCGAGCGCGGCCAGCACCGGCTCCAGGATGTCCAGCGCGGCGCGCGGCTGGAGCGCGCCGCGCTCGCGCAGCACGTCGCGCAGGGTGCAGCCGGCGATGTACTCCATCGCCAGATAGACGTACGCCCCGTCGGTGCCCTGGTCGAAGACCTGCACCACGTTCGGGTGGGCCAGCCGGGCGACCGACTTCGCCTCGCGGATGAACCGCTCGACGAACGAGCCGTCGGCCGCGAGGGAGGGGTGCATCACCTTGAGCGCGAGGATGCGGTCCAGGCGGGTGTCCACGGCCCGGTAGACCGTGGCCATCCCGCCGACCGCGATCCGCGCCTCGACGCGATACCGGCCGTCGAGCACCTGCCCGACCAGGGGGTCCTGAAGGGTCGTATCCACGCCCCGAGTCTACGAGCCCCCACCGACACCCCCGACCCGTTCATCCCCCGTTGAAGCGGACCTGTGACGTGCACCGCGTAACCGCGGGCGCCCCGCCGCGTAACCGCGGCCACCCCCACCGCCGTAACCGCGGGCGCCCCGCCGCGTAACCGCGGGCAATCGTGCCTCCCCCCAGTGCCTTGAGGGCCTGGGAGGCGCCCCCAGGGCGGCACGGGTGGGCGCAGCGGCACCCTGTAAGCGCCGGCGAGCGAAACCCGCCCCGCCCAGCCGCAGCCCCGGCACCGTCAGAACGCCGGCCGCTCCGGATCCAGCACGGCCATGCCCTCCGCGGGAGACGACGCCTCGGCGGCGAACCACCGCCGGGGAATCCGCCCCGCCAGCCGGGCCAACCGCCCCGCCTCCACCGCACACCGCATGGCGGAAGCCATCACCACCGGCGCCTGCGCCCGGGTGACCGCCGACGCCAGCATCACCCCCGCACACCCCAACTCCATCGCCAACGCCACATCGGACGCGGTCCCGGCCCCCGCGTCAAGGATCACCGGCACCCCCGCCCGCTCCACGATCAACTCGAAGTTGTGCGGATTCCGGATCCCCAGTCCCGACCCGATCGGCGACCCCAGCGGCATGATCGCCGCACACCCCACCTCCTCCAGCTTCCGCGCCAGCACCGGATCGTCGTTCGTGTACGGCAGCACCGTGAACCCGTCGTCGACCAGCGTCTCCGCCGCGTCCAGCAGCTCGATCGGGTCCGGCAGCAGCGTCCGCTCGTCGGCGATGACCTCCAGCTTGACCAGGTCCGTGCCGAGCGCCTCCCGTGCGAGCCGCGCGGTGAGCACGGCCTCCCCGGCGGTGAAGCACCCCGCCGTGTTCGGCAGCACCCGGATGCCCAGCCTCTCCAGCACCGACAGCACGGACCCGTGCACCGAGGGGTCCACCCGCCGCATCGCGACGGTCGTCAGCTCCGTCCCGGACGCCACCAGCGCCCGCTCCAGCACGTCGAGGCTCGGCGCCCCGCCGGTGCCCATGATCAGGCGGGACGTGAAGGACGTACCACCGAGGAGGAACGGATCGTCGGCCACGGTCAGCCTCCCTGGACGGCGGTCAGGACTTCCACGCGGTCACCCTCACGGAGGGGCGTGGCGGGCCACTGCGCGCGCGGGACGACGGTTTCGTTGAGGGCGGCGGCCACCCCCGAGGGTGCCGCGGTGAGCGACCCCACGACGAGGTCGAGAGCCGTGCCGGGCGCGAACTCCCGGCGCTCCCCGTTGACCGAGATGTTCATACGGGCTGCTCCGCGCGGACGGCGGCGCCGAAGCGCCGGGGGGTGAAGGGGCGAGCCACCTCCGGCAGGGCGCCGGTGGTCAGGGCCTCCGCCATGGCGTCGCCGGTGACCGGCGTCAGCAGGACACCGTTGCGGTAGTGGCCGGTGGCGAGCAGCAGCCCCTCGAGCTCCGTCGGGCCGAGCAGCGGCGCGTTGTCGGGGGAGGCGGGACGCAGTCCGGCCCGGGTCTCGGTCAGCGGCAGCTCGGTGATGCCGGGGACCAGCTCGTGGGCGTCGCGCAGCAGCTCGTACACACCGCCCGCGGTCACGGTGGTGTCCCAGCCCATCTCCTCGCTGGTCGCCCCGATCACCAGCTCGCCGTTCTCGCGCGGCACCAGGTAGACGTGGCTGCCGCGCACCACGGCCCGTACGGTCCGGTTCAGGAAGGGGCCGTGCCGCGCGGGCATCGTCAGCCGCACCACCTGCCCCTTCACGGGGCGCACGGGAGGCAGCACGTCCGCCGGGACGCCCGCGAGCCGCCCGCTGAGGCTGCCCGCGGCGAGCACCACCTGCCCGGCGACCAGCTCGGTGCCGTCGGCCGTGGCCACGCCCGTCGCACGGTCTCCCGCGACGACGAGCCGCTCGGCCCGCGCGCGGTGGACGGTCACGCCCGCGCGCTCACAGGCGGTGACCAGTGCGGCCGCCAGCCGCCGGGGGTCGATCTGGTGGTCGCCGTCCACCCGCAGGCCGCCGCGCACCCCCGGCGCGAGCATCGGCTCCAGGCGCCGGCAGTCCCGCCCGGACAGCCACTGCGAGTCCAGTCCCGACCGCTGCTGCAGGGCGTGCAGTTCCCGCAGGTGGGCGCGGTCGTCGGCGTCCAGTGCCACGGCGAGCGTGCCGCACGCGCGGTAGCCGAGGTCGTGGCCGGTCAGCTCGGTCAGTTCGGCCGCGAAGCCGGGATAGCGCCGCGCGGAGGCGAGGTTCAGACCGAGCAGGGTCTCCTCGCCGTAGTGCAGTTCCGTGACGGCGGCCAGCATCCCGGCGGCCACCCGGGCGGCGCCGCCGCCCGGCTCGGGGTCCACCACGGCCGTGGCGAGACCGCGCTGCGCGGCCCGCCAGGCGGTGACCAGACCGATGATTCCGCCCCCGACGACGAGGACGTCTGAGGTACGCGTGGGCGACATGGGCGTCCAGCCCCTCCCTTCGCCGGCATGACCCGGATCAGGTTCGTACGGTCGGAGGCCGCCAGCCTCCCTCTCAGCCCGGTGCGTCCGGGCTCCCGCGAGTGCTTGTACGTTGGCCACCCTAGCAACGCGCCTGCAAGGGAGTCTTTACCGTGGCCCGCTCGCTCGACGGACTCGTCCTCGCCCCCGTGGCCGACCAGGCCCCCGGCCAGGTCGGCACCCGCACCCGGTTCACCTACCACGAGCGGGGCGGCGAGATCTGGGCCGAGTACGAGGGCGGCGACGTCGTACGCGGACACCTGGTGGGCACCCGCGCGGGGGACCGGCTGGACTTCCGGTACGTGCAGCTCAAGCGGGACGGCACGACCTCCTCCGGGCACTGCGTGTCGACGGTCGTGGAACTGCCCGACGGACGGGTGCGGCTGGAGGAGGAATGGCAGTGGGAGTCGCAGCCGGGCAGCGGGACGAGCGTGGTGGAGCAGCTCGGCTGATCGACGCCGCGTCGGGTGTCTAAGGTGATCGGGTGAGCGAGCAGACGCAGGGACCGGGACGGTCCGAGCCGCGGCGGGTGGTGGTGGCGGGCGCGGGCATGGCCGGTGTGCAGACCGCCCTCGCCCTGCGGGAGCAGGGCTTCACCGGCACCGTGACCCTGATCGGCGCGGAACCCCACCAGCCGTACGACAGGCCGCCGTTGTCCAAGGCGGTGCTGCTCGGCAAGGCCGAGGACTCCGCCTTCGACGTCGACTTCGAGGACGCCGGCATCGAACTGCGGCTCGGCTGCGAGGTGCTCGGCCTGCGCCCCGCCGACCACGAACTGGACACGGAGAACGGGCCCGTCCCGTACGACGTCCTGGTGGTCGCCACCGGTGCGGAACCGGTCCGGCTGCCGGGCACGGAGGGCGTGCCCGGCGTGCATCTGCTGCGCACCCTGGACGACGCCGCGCGGCTGCGGCCGGTGCTCGCGCGGCAGCACGACATCGTGGTGGTCGGCGCCGGCTGGATCGGCGCGGAGTTCGCCACGGCGGCCCGCGAGGCGGGCTGCGCGGTCACCGTCGTGGAGGCGGGGGAGCGGCCGCTCGTCGAGGCGCTGCCCGCCGAGGTGGCCGCCCCGATGGCCGCCTGGTACGCCGAGGCGGGCGTCACACTGCGCACGCACGCGCGCGTGGAGCGCGTCGAACCCGGCGCCGCGGTCCTGGACGACGGCACGCGGCTGCCCGCGGGCGCCGTGGTCGTCGGCGTCGGGGCCCGGCCCGCCACCGGCTGGCTGGCGGGCTCCGGGATCGAGCTCGGGGCGCACGGGGAGGTCGTCGCCGACCACCATCTGACGACCTCCCTGCCGGACGTGTACGCGGTCGGCGACTGCGCGTCCTTCCCGTCCGGGCGCTACGGCGAGCGCCTGCTGGTCCACCACTGGGACAACGCCCTCCAGGGGCCGCGCACGGTCGCCGTGAACATCCTCGGCGCGGCCACCGGCCGGGAGCCGGTGGTCTACGACCCGGTGCCGTACTTCTGGTCCGAGCAGTTCGGGCGCTTCGTGCAGTACGCGGGACATCACGCGGACGCCGACCGGACGGTGTGGCGCGGGGACCCCGCCGAGGCGGCGTGGAGCGTCTGCTGGCTGCGGGAGTCCCGCCTGGTCGCGCTGCTCGCGGTGGGACGGCCCCGGGACCTGACGCAGGGGCGCCGGCTGATCGAGGCGGGCACGGCGATGGACGCGGAGCTGCTGGCGGACCCGGCGCGGCCCCTGAAGTCGGCGGCGGCGTGATGCTCCCGGCCCGGCGCGTCCGCCCAGGTGGGCGGGGCTGACTTCCGGCTGTCGGTGGCAGATGGCAGGCTTGTCCCGTGACCGAGATTGACGCAAAGATCGATGCTCTCGTCCCCGCCTGGCTCACCCTGCCCGACATCGCCGAAATGCTCGATGTCGAGGTGACGCGCGTCCGGCAGCTGGTCAAGGAGGGCCAGCTCATCGCCGTACGCCGAGGTGAGAACCGCGCGCTGCACGTGCCCGCCGCCTTCATCGACGAGGACAAGGTCGTCAAGGGCCTGACCGGGACCCTGACGCTCCTGCGGGACGACGGCTTCACGGACGAAGAGATGCTGGAATGGCTCTTCACCCCCGACCCCTCCCTGCCGGGCACGCCCGCCCAGGCACTCGGCGAGAACCGCGGCACGGAGGTGAAGCGCCGAGCCCAGGCGCTCGCGGTCTGACCCGGCCCCGACCGTCCACGATCCGAACACCACCGGCCGGGGCGCGGGCCCCGGCCCGGGGACACCCGCGCCGGCGGCATAGGGTCCCTGCGGCGGGCCCGCCGGGCCCGTACGCCGCCGACACCCTGGGGGATCCTCCTGTGACCGCCACCGCTCGCGCCCGGCTCGCCGACGCCCGGCTCTATCTGTGCACCGACGCCCGCAGGCGGCAGGGGGATCTTCCGGAGTTCCTGGACGCGGTCCTGGCCGGCGGGGTCGACATCGTGCAGCTGCGGGACAAGGGCATGGAGGCCGGCGAGGAACTGGAGCACCTGGCGGTCCTCGCCGACGCCTGCGCCCGGCACGGCAAGCTGCTCGCGGTCAACGACCGCGCGGACGTCGCCCACGCCGCCGGAGCCGACGTCCTCCACCTCGGCCAGGGCGACCTGCCCGTCCCCGCCGCCCGCGCGATCCTCGGCGACGACGTCCTGATCGGCCGCTCCACGCACGCCGGGTCCGAGGCCGCCGCGGCGGCCGTCCAGCCCGGCGTGGACTACTTCTGCACCGGCCCCTGCTGGCCCACCCCCACCAAGCCCGGCCGCCACGCCCCCGGCCTGGACCTCGTCCGGTACACCGCCGCCCTGGGCACCGAGCGCCCCTGGTTCGCCATCGGCGGCATCGACCTCGGCAACCTCGACGAGGTGCTGGACGCCGGTGCCCGCCGGGTCGTCGTCGTACGGGCCGTCACCGAGGCGGACGACCCGCGCGCGGCGGCGGCCGAGTTCGCGAAGCGGCTGCGACAGGCGGCGCCCCCGGACGCCGGATGACCCCCGCGCGTCTCAGGTTTGTCCAAGGGGTGGACAACAAGTCGGCATTCCGGACAAATATTCCGCATCCGGTTGGGGGACCGCCGCCCCCTGGCTAACCTGCCGGTATGGCCCTCGGAACCGCATCCACCAGGACTGACCGCGCACGCACCGTGCGTGACATGCTCGCCGCCGGCAAGACGACGTTCTCGTTCGAGTTCTCGGCGCCGAAGACCCCCAAGGGCGAGCGGAACCTGTGGAGCGCGCTGCGCAGGGTCGAGGCGGTCGCGCCGGACTTCGTCTCCGTGACCTACGGCGCGGGCGGCTCCACGCGCGCCGGCACGGTCAAGGAGACCCAGCAGATCGTCGCCGACACCACCCTCACCCCGGTCGCCCACCTCACCGCGGTCGACCACACCGTCGCCGAACTGCGCAACATCATCGGCCAGTACGCCGACGCGGGGATCCGCAACATGCTCGCCGTGCGCGGCGACCCGCCCGGCGACCCGATGGGCGACTGGGTGCCGCACCCGCAGGGGCTGACCTACGCCGCCGAACTCGTCCGGCTCATCAAGGAGTCGGGCGACTTCTGCGTCGGCGTCGCCGCCTTCCCGGAGATGCACCCGCGCTCGGCCGACTGGGACACCGACGTCGCCCGCTTCGTCGACAAGTGCCGGGCCGGCGCCGACTACGCGATCACCCAGATGTTCTTCCAGCCCGAGTCCTATCTGCGGCTGCGTGACCGAGTCCACGCGGCGGGCTGCGAGACCCCGGTGATTCCCGAGGTCATGCCGGTGACCAGCGTGAAGATGCTGGAGAGGTTGCCAAAGCTCAGTAACGCCGTGTTCCCGGAGGCCCTCGAAGAGCGGATCCTCGCAGCGAAGGACGATCCGGCGGCGGTACGCTCGATCGGTATCGAGTTCGCCACGGAGTTCTGCGCCCGGCTGCTGGCCGAGGGAGTGCCCGGACTGCACTTCATCACGCTCAACAACTCCACGGCGACCCTGGAAATCTACGAGAACCTGGGCCTGCACCACCCACCGCGGGCCTAGACCGGTCGCACTCATATACGACACACTGAGTAGCGACCACTGGGAGAGGGGCGTACATGGGCTGGGCGGTCCTCTACATCGCGTTCGGCATCGTCGCGCTGTGGTTGCTCGGTGAGGTGCTGCTGCAGTACAAGGCACGCCTGCGCTGGCGGCTGCTCGCCTTCGCCGGCTTCCTCGGCGTCGTGCTCGGCGTGCTGATCCCGTCCGTGGTCGTCATCGGGCTGGGCGCCGCGGCCTTCGCGGTCGGCCAGACCTATGTGACCCTGTCGTTCCGCCGCGGCTTCGCGGCCGGCTGGGCGGTCAACGCGCCGGTGCTGGCCGCCGCCAAGGGCCGCCGCGGCGGCCGCGGGCGCCAGGAGCCGACCCTGGAGGTCTCCGGCCTGGAGGCGTCCGGCGCCGGCCACGGCGACGAGAGCGACGCCCCCCGCGACCGGGCCGGCCACCAGGCGGACGACGACTACGACCGCGACGACGTGTTCACCCCCGCCGCCCGCCCCGACCAGCCGGCGGCCGCTGAGACGACCGCCGTCTACGAGCCGCAGCCCATGCCCGACGACACCGGCTCCTACGGCGTCTACGGCGGCGACACCGGGTACGCGGCCCCGGCCCAGGACCAGTACGCGGCGGCGGCCCAGGGGGCCGACCCCAACTACGCCTACGACTACTCCGGTTACGGCCAGCAGCAGGGCTACGACACCACCGGCCAGCAGCAGTACGCGGCCTACTCCGACCCGTACATCGGCAACTCGGCCTACGGGGACACCTCGTACGACACCGGCTACGCCGACCCGCAGCAGTACTCCCAGCAGGGCTACGGGCAGGACCCGTACGCCCAGCAGGGCTACGGCGGCGAGACCCCGGCCGGCGGCCTGTGGGTCCCGCAGCAGCGCAGCGCCGACGATCCGTACGGCGGTGAACTCCCGCCCGAGCAGCAGTACCCGTACCAGGGCGACGGACAGACGCACGGCAACGGCACCGGGTACGACGAGCAGTACCGCTACTGAGCGCGCTCACTGCGACCCGCGGAACTCCGGCCCCTCCACGACCAGCCCGGCGACCAGTGCCCCCGACATCCCGGCGTGCGGGAGCCCGCCGCCGGGGTGGGACCAGCCGCCGGCCGTGAACAGCCCCGCCATCCCGGTGCTGTTGGCCGGGTGCAGCAGCCGCCCGCCCGCCGCGGCCAGCGCCGGTACCGGCACCGCGCCGCCCTCCGCGCCGGTCTCCCCGGCGATGTCGGCCGGGGTGCGCGTCTCGTGCCACAGCAGCCGGTCGCGCAGACCGGGCACCGCACGCTCGGCGACGGCGATCAGACGCTCGGCGTACGCGTCCCAGGACTCCTCGGTCCCGGCGGGCACCACCGACGTCACCGTGACCGCCTCGTGGCCGGCGTCGGGGACCAGTGCCGGGTCGTCCGGCCGCAGCACCGTGACCGTGGGCCGCGGGGGGAGGCCCACGGGCGCACCGGACAGTGAATCCAGTTCGGCCTCCCGGTCGTCCGTGTGCACGACCGTACGGTGCGGGGTCCCCTCCGGGCGCCCGCCCCGCAGTGCCAGCGCCACCGTCACCCTGCTCGCCGTCCCCCGCTGGGCCGGGACCTCGCCGGCGGCACGCACCCGCGTCCCCCGGCTCAGCCGGTCCAGCACCCCGGGAGCCACCCCGGCGACCACGAGGTCCGCCTCCGCGACGGTGCCGTCGGCGAGCTCCAGCCCCGCCGCCCGGCCGTCCTTCTCCGTCAATCCGGCGACCTCCGCGCCGAAGCGGAACTCGACCCGGCGGGCCAGACACCGCTCGTACACCGCCCGCGCCAGCTCCCGCATGCCGCCGCGCACGTACCACATGCCGAAGGCGTGCTCCATGTACGGCAGTACCGCCGCGCTCGCCGGGGTCTCCCGGGGGTCGAGGCCGTACGCCAGCGCGTGGCTCTCCAGCAGCGCGATCAGCCGGGGATCGCGCAGCTCCCACGCACCGGCCTCCGCGAGCGTGCCCGCCGTACGCGTGCGCAGGAGCTTCCTGTGCGGGACCGCCGGATACGGCTCACGCTCGGCCAGCACCCGCCAGTTGGGCCACAGCGGCTCCTCCAGCAGCGGCCTGCGCGACCGGTCCCAGGTCTCCCGGGCCCGCACCAGGAAGTCCCCCCAGCGCCGGGCCGCGTCCGCCCCGAGGCTCTCCTCCAGCGCGGAGACGACGCCCGCGCGGGAGGCGTTCGGCAGCGACACGCGCGTACCGTCCGCGAACACGTGGTGCGACGACGGGTCGACCTGGACCAGCTCGACGCACGCCTCCAGCGGCTCCCTGCCGGTCTTCACGAACAGGTCCCGGTAGACCGCCGGCAGCGGGAGCAGTCCTGGCCCGGTGTCGAAGGCGAACCCGTCCCGCTCCAGACGGCGCAGCGCGCCGCCGTACGTCTCCGTCCGCTCGTACACCGTCACCCGGTGGCCCGCGACGGCCAGCCGGGCGGCGGCCGCCATCGCGCCCATCCCGGCGCCGATCACCGCAATCCGTGCCATGCCAGGGACTTTATCCGCCGCCACCGACAGCCCGTCCCCGAGTACCCGCGCCCCCGCCCCGGGCTCCAGGCGGCGGCACCGGGCCGTGGGCGCGCGTGCGCAGCCCTGAGTACCCGTACCTAGCCGCCGAGTTGAGTACGCGCGCGGATGGGGGCCGGCCCCCGGGAACGGGAGAGTGGAGGCCACGGAGAGGGGCCCGGCCCCGGAACCGGCGACACGGGGCGCCGGAACGGTACGGGCCCACGATCCGCTCCTTCCGCCGGCACCGTCAGTGGGAGCGAGGCACGGGGGAACCCGGGGGACGACCACGACGGGGTTCTGGGGGAACGCACGGGGGAGCGAGGAAGGTGCCGGTCCGCCGGTGGCCCGCGGGGGACGCGGCCACCGTCGGGCCGGCGCCTTCGTCCGTCCAGGTTCAGCGGCGGCCGCTGACCCGTCCCTGCAACAGCCGGGACAGGGCGGAGTGCACGTCGTCCAGGGAGCGCTCCGGCTGGAAGGACTTCCAGTCCAGCGCGGCCACCAGCACCATGCCGACCAGTGCCGCCGCCGTCAGCGGGACGTCGATCTCGTCGCTGAACTCGCCGTTCGCCACCCCCTCGCGCAGCACGCCCTCGACCACCGCCACGGCCTGCTGCCGCACCACCATCAGCGTGGACTGCCAGGCCCGGTTGGTGCGCCACAGCTCGGCCACGTACAGCTGGGTGAAGGCCGGGTAACGGTCGATGAAGACGAGCCCCGCGCGGATCATCGCGTCCAGGGCGTCGACCTTGCCGCCGCCCTCCGCGGCCGTCCGCTCGGCCGCCTCCCGCAGGGAGGCGGTCAGCAGACCGACCCCGTGCCGCAGCAGCTCCTCGAAGAGGACCGACTTGCTCGCGAAGTTGTAGTAGACCGTGCCCTTCGCGACCCCCGCCCGCTCGGCGATCTCGTCCACGGTGGTGGCGGAGAAACCTTGTTCGGCGATGAGGGTGACGGCCGCCTCGTAGAGCTTCTGCCGGGTGGCCTCGCGGCGGGCACTGCCGCCCGGCGTGGTGCTGCTGCGTTCCATGGCCCTGATTGTCACAGGAACGCCGGTCCGTCCGTTCACAAGGTCAGCTCCGGGTGCAGCCGGTCCATCGTCCACACCTGGCGGCGGCGGGCCGACAGCGCGGTGAGCGCGAGGGCGCCCGCGGTGAAGGCCGCGAGCACGGCGCACGCCTGCCACACCGGTCCGAGGCCACCGCCCGTGATGAGCCGCCGCAGCGCCCCGACGACATGGCTCATCGGCAGGAACGGGTGCAGCGCGTTGAAGAAGCCGGGGCTGGTCTGCACGGGGTACGTGCCGCCCGCCGAGGTCAGCTGGAGCATCAGCAGCGCGAGGACGAGGATCCGGCCGGCCGCGCCGAAGCGCGCGTTCAGCCACTGCACGATCGCCGCGAAGCACGCCGTCACCAGGAACAGGAAGCCCACCGTCCCGGCCGCCCGCGCCATCTGCAGCCCGAGCGCCCAGTGCAGCACCGACATCAGCGCCAGCGTCTGCAGCACCCCGATCGCCACCACCGGCAGCCAGCCCGCCAGCGCGATCCGCCAGGCGGAGGCGCCCGCCGCGAGCGCGCGCCGGTTCATCGGCGCGATCAGCATGTACGCCACCATCGCGCCCACCCACAGCGACAGCGGGATGAAGTACGGGGCGAAGCCGGTGCCGTAGTCGGGCGCCTTGTGCAGGTCGCGGGAGACGAGCCGGACCGGGTCGGCCATCACCTCGGTGCGCCGGTCGCGGTCCCGCTCGTCGTAGTCGGGGATCTTCCCGGCACCGTCGTGCAGACCGCCGGCGAGTTCGCCGGAGCCGTCGACGAGCTTGTAGAGGCCGCCCTTCAGGTCGTCCGCGCCGGTCTTCAGCTCGCCGACGCCCTTGTCCAGGTCCGCGGCGCCGGTCTCGGCGGTGCCGAGTCCCTTGTTCAGCTTCTTCGCGCCGGCGGCGACCTTGCCGGCCCCGGCGTCGAGCCTGTTGATCCTGGTGACGGCGTCGTCGAGGTCCTCGGAGAGGTGCGGGGCGCGGTCGGCGAGCGTCCGGGCCTGCTTCTCCAGGGCGGCGAGGTGGGTGTCGAGCTTTTTCAGGTCGTCGCGGTGCTCGGTGACCAGGGAACCGACGTCGCCGGCGACGTCCGCCGCCGTGGCCACCGCGTCCCGGGCCTTCTTCAGGTCCGGGCAGGCGGGGTCGGGCAGGACGGGGTCCGCGCAGCGCGCCTCGTGGATCTCGTCCATGGTGTCGGACGCCGCGCGGGCGTCCTTCGCGGCGGCCGGCGCCTCCTCCTCCAGGGTGTCGAGGTCCGCGCGGAGCTTTCCGGCCGAGTCGGCGACGAACCGCGCGGTGTCGCCGATGGTCTTCTCGTTGTCCTCCAGGAACGGGCCCACCTCGGTGTCGACCGCGTTCACCTTGTCGGCGAGTCTCCGCGTGCCGTCCGCGACCTTCTTCGAGCCGTCCTCCAGGTCTCCGGCGCCCTTGTGGAGGGCCTTCAGGCCCTTGGAGAGCTTGCCGCTGCCCTTGCGGGCGTCCGTCAGGCCGTCGGCGAGGTCCTCGGAGCCCTTCTCCGCCTTCCCGATGCCGCCGCTCAGCTTGTCGGCCCCCTCGGCCGCCTTCACGGTCTCGCCGTGGATGTCCGAGAACGAGACGAAGATCCGGTCCAGGAAGGAGCGCGAGGTCTTCGTGGACGCGGCTCGGCGCACCTCGCCGAAGACCGTCCGGGAGATCTGCCCGACGATGTAGTTGTTGGCGTCGTTCGTCCGCACCTGGAGGGCGCCCGTCTCGGGGGAGTCGCCCGAGCTGGAGGCGATACGGCGGCTGAAGTCGGCGGGCATGGTCAGCGACAGGTAGTACGTGCCGTCCTCGACGCCCCGCCGGGCCTCCTCCGCACTCACCTCCCGCCAGTCGAAGGTGCCGCTGTCGCGCAGCCCCTCGGCGATGTCGTCGCCCGCGGTGAGCCGCTTCCCGTCGGCACCGGCCCCCTTGTCGTCGTTCACCAGCGCCACCGGGATCCGGTCCAGACGGCCGTACGGGTCCCAGAACGACCACAGGTACAGGGCGCCGTACAGCAGCGGCAGCACCAGCAGGGCGACCAGGGCCGCGCGCGGCAGCCTGCCCCGGCCGAAGCGCCGGAGCTCAAGAGCGGCCAGTCGCGGCGATCGCATCGGCGGCCTCCTTCCCGTCGTCGTGCCGTTCGGTTCCCGTGCGGACGGGCGTCACGTCAGGTGGTGCCTCGCCGCACACGGCCAGCACGGTGGTGCCGGCGCCGGCGACGGACCGCAGCAGGGCCCAGACCGCGTCCCGTTCGGCGGACGAGAGCTTCAGGTCGGTGTCGTCCACACCGAGCAGCCCGGGGCGCCCCAGCAGCGCCAGCGCGAGCGACAGCCGCAGCGCCTCCACCCGCTCCAGATCCCGTACGGCGGTCCGCGCGGCCTTGGGGAGGGAGGTGAGGTCCAGGCCGGCGCTGGTGAGCGCGTCGTCGACGCGGGGGCGCGGTCGAGGGCCGCCGAAACGGCGCCGCAGCAGGACCTGTTCCCGCAGGTGCTCGCCGACGGTGAGGGCCGGGTCGAGGTCGGTGACCCCGGCGACGTGCGCGAGGGCGCTGCGGCGGCGTACGGCGGACATGCGCCTGGGCAGTTCCAGCCCGCCCACGGAGGCCAGGCCCTCCGTGGGCCGCATCCGGCCGGTGAGGGCGAGCAGCAGGCAGGTGCGGCCCGACCCGGACGGCCCCTCCACCGCGATCAGCGAGCCGGGCTCCGCGTCGGCCGAGACCCCGCGGAACGCCCATCCCCGGGGCCCCTTCAGGCCGAGGCCGCGGGCCGTGACGGCGAGTCCGGACGGACCGTCCACCAAGTCCCCCTGTTTTTGAACTGACTGGTCAGTGCAAAAACTAACGCGAACAGTCGATCGAAGCAAAAGCCCAGGTCAGAACGGATTGTCAGTGGCATACCTCACGATGTGTACATACGGCACCTCTTAGTAGGGGAGCCGTCACATAGACGACAGGAGGTTCGTCATGGCCAACCCGTCCGCAGCCGCCGCCCGTCGGCGCCGCGCAACCGGCCCTGCCCCCTCACTGAACGGCCCGGCGAGCGACATCCACCCCGTGCTGCGCCGCGCCACGGCCCCGCCCGCCGCCCTCGACCTGCTCGCCCAGGCCCGTGCCGGACTCGACGAGGCCGCCGTCCTCGAGACACCCAACGAGCGCTATGCGACGGCCCACCTCGCCGCCCTGCGCACCGCCGCCGCCGTGCTCGCCGCCCGCGGCCGGCCCGAGACCTCGCCCCGGGCCCGGGCCCGGATACGGAGCGCCTGGGAAGTGCTCCCCGAGATCGCGCCCGAGCTCACCGAGTGGAGCGCGCTGTTCGCCTCCGGGGCCCGGCGCCGCGCCCGCGCCGAGGCCGGCATCCAGGGCGCGGCCACCGTCCGCGACGCCGACGACCTGATACGCGACGTCGCGATGTTCCTCCGCCTGGTCGAACAGATGCTGGTCCTCCAACCGGTCCTGCCCCTCCCAGGGGCGCGGGGAACCGCGCGAAGGGGGTCCGGAGGCGAAGTCCCCGGGGACGGGAAGGGAAGGGGCGGAGGGGGCGAAACACCGCGCGCCGCCCCCTAGCCCTCCAGCCAGGTGGCCGGAAACCACGGCGCAGGCCATAGGGTGGACACCGCCTGAAGCCCGATCGCCCTCCGAGGAGTCAACTACCGTGTCGGACCCGATGCGGCCCCGCGCCGCCCTCCGTACCGCCGTGGTCTGGGAGGTCCTCCAGAACGCCCTGGAACGCCGGGTCAAGGCGACCGGACGGCAGGCGCTGGACGTCCTCGACACCGGCGGCGGCAGCGGCAACTTCGCGGTGCCCCTCGCCCGGCTCGGCCACCAGGTGACCGTCGTCGACCCCAGCCCCAACGCGCTGTTCGCCCTGGAGCGCCGCGCCGCCGAGGCCGGCGTCGCCGACCGGGTGCGGGGCGTCCAGGGCGACGCCCGGGGCCTCTTCGACGTGGCCGAGCGCGGCGGCTACGACATCGTGCTGTGCCACGGCGTCCTGGAGTACGTCGACGACCCCGCCGAAGGTGTCCGCAACGCGGTGGCGGCCCTGCGCCCCGACGGCGTCCTCAGCCTGCTCGCCGCGGGCCTCGGGGGCGCCGTGCTCGCCCGTGCCCTCGCCGGTCACTTCACGGAGGCCAAGCAGGCACTCGACGACCCGGACGGCCGATGGGGCACCGGCGACCCCGTGCCGCGCCGCTTCACCGCCGACCGGCTCACCGCGCTCGTGGAGGGCGCGGGCCTGACGGTCGGCGCCGTGCACGGCGTGCGGGTCTTCGCCGACCTCGTCCCCGGCGTGCTCGTCGACACCGAGCCCGGAGCCCTGGACGCGCTGCTGAAGCTGGAGGCGGTGGCGGCCGAGCTCGCCGCCTTCCACTCCGTGGCCACGCAACTTCATGTGCTCGGTGAGACGCGGGGGACCCCGGAGGCCTGAGCGGCTGCCGGGACGCGCCGCTGATCAGCGGCGCGTCCGGTGGCCCCGCCGCGCATGGAGTGCGCCACAGGCCCCCCGAATGGCGGCTTGGCGCCGTATGATCGAGGGAGACCGCCGGGCATGACGGGTCGGCCGCCGGGGAATGAGAAGCCTCAGCGGGCCGGGACGTGATGGCTGGTACCGGTTGGCCAATTGGCGCAGAGGGGCGGGTTTCACGGGGGCGATTCCCTGCCTATCCTGAAGGGACCCCCCGGGTCGCCCCGGCGACTGCACGATGAGGAGGACTCCGTGCCGCTCTCGGAGCACGAGCAGCGCATGCTCGAGCAAATGGAGCGAGCGCTGTACGCCGAAGATCCCAAGTTCGCGACGGCGCTCGAGGGAAGCGGGCTGCGTACGTACACCCGGCGACGGGTCTACCAGGCGGTCGCGGGCTTCCTCGTGGGTATTGCGCTCCTCATGGCCGGTATGGTCGCCCAGCAGGTCTGGCTCAGTGTGGTGGGATTCCTCGTCATGCTGGGCTGCGCGGTTCTCGCGGTGACCGGCTGGCGCAAGGCACCCAAGCCGGGAGAGCAGGCCGCCGGCGCGACGGGCACGCCACAGGCGGGCCGCCAGGCCAGACAGCGCCGCTCGGTGATGGACCGCATCGAGGAACGCTGGCAGCGCCGCCGCGACGAACAGGGCGGCCGCTAGCCAACTGAAAACTTGCCGAAGGGGCGACCACCGCACGGTGGTCGCCCCTTCGCGTTCCCGTTCCCGCGGGCAGCCGGTGCCTCAAGGGCCTGGGAGGTACTCCCAGGGTGATGGGAGTCCCCCGCTCGAGCGAAGCCGAGAGTGGGAGCGGGGGAGGGTGGGCGCGACCGTCCCCCGCTCTCCGCGGGCAGCCGTGGCAGGCCGTGCGGGGCCCACCGGCGTGGGTGCTGGGCGGGGGCAGGTCGCGCGGCCCGGTGCTTGCGGGGCGCCGTCGCACCCACCCGTGCCGCCCCAGCGGCACGACGGCCCGTGGTGGGCGGGCGGTGGGGCTCGGCCCTGCTGTCGTGACGGCCCGTGGTGGGCGGGCGGTGGGGCTCGGCCCTGCTGTCGTGACGGCCCGTGGTGGGCGGGCGGTGGGGCTCGGCCCTGCTGTCGTGACGGC
>NZ_JBHWHX010000039.1:0-24075 GCF_042732315.1 Streptomyces sp. NPDC059787 | reverse complement strand
GGCCCGTGGTGGGCGGGCGGTGGGGCTCAGCCCTGCTGTCGTGACGGCCCGCGCCAGGTCGGGCGGAGTGACAGCACCCGTTGCCGCACCCCGGCCCACCATGCCGACACCGCCCACACCGCCCGCACACTCGACCGCGGAGCGAACACCGCCCGCACCCGCACCCGCCGGCCGCCGGCCGAGGCCCGCAGCCCCGCGGCAACTCCCCGCACCTCGTCCGCCAGCCCCACCACCGGCCGCGGCCGAGGCGCGTACAGGACCTGCTCCACCGCATCGGCCACCCGGTGCACCGACGCCGCCGCACCCGGACCGAGCCGGCCCAGCCGCACGATCCGGTCCGCCGCCCCGCGCGGGGTCAGCGACTCGTCCGGCGCGATGCCGTAGTCCCACGCCGTGTCGGTCAGCTCGTCCCAGACGGCCAGGACGTACGGCACCGCCTCCGCCTCCGACCGGCCGTGCCCGCCCAGCCGCACCGCCCGGGTCCTCACCCGCCACAGCATCGGCGACAGCGGCAGCACCAGCACCACGAGACCGGCCAGCACCCACCCCAGCAGCGCGTACCACTTCGGCCCGTCACCGCCCGCGGGCAGAGCCGCCTGCGGCGACTCGCTCTCGCACGCCCCCAGCTTCCGCCGCTCCGCCGTGCAGCTCTCGCTCTCCGAGGGCTCCGCCGACGGCTCCGCGGACGCGGTCTGCGAGGGCCGGGCGGGATCGGGCACCGTGTTCTCCGCGGTGTCCTGCACGGTGTACGACGGCGTCGAACCACGGGTCGGGGTCGGCTCGAACCGGGTCCAGCCCACACCCTCGAAGTACAGCTCGGGCCAGGCGTGCGCGTCCCGCAGCGTGACCGCGATCGTGTCGTCCGGCTGCCGGGTGCCGGGCGCGAAGCCCACCGCGACCCGCGCCGGTATGCCCAGCGAACGCGCCATCGACGCCATCGCGAAGGAGAAGTGCACGCAGAAGCCCTGCTTGTCCCGCAGGAAGCGGGCGATCGCCTGCGAGCCGCTGCCGACGTCGACCTCGGTGTCGTACTCGAAGCCGCCGTACAGCGTGAAGTACTCCTGGAGCTTGACCGCCTGGTCGTAGGCGCTGGTCGCGCCCTCGGTGACCTCGCGGGCGGTGCGGGACACCACGGCAGGCAGCGAGTCCGGCAGCTCGGTGTACTCGCGCTTCAGCGCGGGCGGCGGCTGCGGCGCGCCGGCCAGCTGCTCCGCCGTGGGCCGCACATGGAGGCTGCGCACCTCGTACGTCAGACCGCGCGTGTTCTGCCCGTGGTCGCCGACCAGTGTCATGCCGACGGGTTCGTAGCGCCAGTTGCCCCGGATGCTCACCCCGCTCGGCGGGTACGGCATCGGCAGCCAGTCCTGGCCGTACGAGTCGGCGGTCGAGATCGTCGTGCCGATCTCCGTGCGCGCGATCTCGGGGCCGAGGCCCGGCGGGGTCGGGAACGTGCCGTCGGGGACGGTGGTGATGGACCGCTTCGACGGCTTCCACGTGGTGCCGTCGAAGTCGTCCAGGGACACGATCCGCAGATAC
The DNA here is from genome assembly GCF_042732315.1 of Streptomyces sp. NPDC059787. Classification (NCBI taxonomy): domain Bacteria; kingdom Bacillati; phylum Actinomycetota; class Actinomycetes; order Kitasatosporales; family Streptomycetaceae; genus Streptomyces; species Streptomyces sp. NPDC059787. Next base: position 22,539 of record NZ_JBHWHX010000039.1, on the reverse strand, counting down.
AGGTCCGACACGTCCGTCATCTCGGAGCGCACCGACATGACCTGGCGGTCCTCGTCCTGGTTCAGCGAGTCGCGCAGCGACACCAGCGGGTTCACCGCGGAGATGGTGCCGCCCCCGCCGGAGCCCGAGCCGACCCCCGTACCGGCGGGGCCCAGCAGACCGCCGTTCATCGCGGGCAGGGCGAGCGGCACCACCAGGGCGATGCCCAGCGCGACCGCGCCGATCCGCCGCCCGGTGCGCACAGGTGCGACGGCGCCGGGCGAGTCCCCGCCCGGACCGGGCGCCCCGCCGAACACGCGCCCCCACTGGGAGAGCCGGTCCCGGCCCTCGGCGAGCAGCAGCATCAGATAGCCGGCCGCCGCCAGCAGGAACCACAGCCAGTCGATGCCGTTGTCGGCCAGCCCCGCGGCCACCGAGTACAGGGCGAGCAGCGGCAGCCCGGCCGGGGCCGCGCTGCGGAAGGTCACCGCGAGGGTGTCCACCAGCAGCCCGATCACCAGCACGCCGCCGACCAGCATCAGCCGGATGCCGTCGGACAGCGGCGCCGGGATCGCGTACCGGCTGACGTCGTCGCCGCCCTGCTCCAGCAGCTCGGCGAAGAAGCGGATGGCGTCGGGGCCGGGTACCAGCCCGGCGAGGGCGTGCTCACGCGCGAACATCAGGGTCAGCAGCACCAGCGTCACCAGGAACTGCGCCGCCACCGTCAGCGGACGCGCCAGCGGCACCCGCCGGGCCGCCGCGCCCACGCCCGACTGCACCGCCAGCAGAAACGCCGCCTGGAGGATCCAGGTCGCCGGGTCGACCAGCGGCAGCAGGGCGCACGCCGCCATCAGTGTGGCCGCCCACGCGCACAGCGTCAGCCTCGCCCGTCCGCTGATCACGGTCCCTCCCCACCGCTCGCCGCGGCCAGGCCCGAACGCTCCCGGTCCGCCTGCCGCCACAGCTCGTCCAGCGAGGCGCCCGGCGGCACGCCCAGCGCCGTCCAGCCCGCCTCGCGCAGCATCCGCAGCCGCTCCCCGCGCCGGTCCGACGCGCCGGGCACCTCGGCCGGTTCCCGCAGCCAGGTCCCGCTGTCCAGCAGGAAGGCGAGTGCGCCTCCGCCGCGCTGCCGCATCCGGGCGAGCACCGCGGCCTGCTCCTCGTCCAGGTCGCCGAGGAAGGCGACCAGCAGCCCCTCGTTCCCGCCGCGCAGCACGTCGTAGGCGCGGGACAGGCCCTCCTCGTCGGAGTGGTCCACCACGGCGAGGGTGTCCATCATCAGCCCGGCCGCGTCCGCCGACTCCTGGTTCGCCCCCGCGAACCCGTCGGAGCCCTCGCCGGGCACCGAGGTGCCGGTGTCGGTCAGCAGCCGCACCGAGAAACCCCGTTCCAGCATGTGCACCAGCACGGAGGCCGCGCCGGACACCGCCCACTCGAACGCCGAGTCCGGTCCGGCGCCCGCGTAGGCGACGGCCCGGGTGTCGAGGAGCACCGTGCACCGGGCGCGCTGCGGCTGTTCCTCGCGGCGCACCATCAGCTCGCCGTAGCGGGCGGTGGAGCGCCAGTGCACCCGGCGCAGGTCGTCGCCGTAGCGGTAGCCGCGCGGGATCACGTCGTCCTCGCCGGCCAGCGCCAGCGCGCGCTGCCGCCCGTCGCCGTACCCCTTCGCCTCGCCGCTCAGCCGGACCGGCGGCAGCGGCTCCACGCGCGGGATCACCGTCAGCGTGTCGTACGTGGAGAAGGACCGGGTCAGCTCGCACATCCCGAACGGGTCGGACAGCCGCAGCTGCAGCGGACCCAGCGGATAGCGGCCGCGCAGATCGGAGCGGACCCGGTAGGACACCTCGCGGCGCCCGCCCGCCTCCACCCGGTCCAGCACGAACCGCGGGCGCGGGCCGAGCACGTACGGCACCCGGTCCTGGAGCATCAGCAGGCCCGTGGGCAGCCGCGAGACGTTCTCCATCCGCAGGTGCACCCGCGCCTCGGAGCCGGCGGGCACCCGGCCGGGGGAGAGCCGGCGGCTGCCGGCGACCCGGTAGCGGGTGCGGTAGAGCACGGCCGCGCACACCAGCGGCAGCACCGCCAGCAGCAGCCCGACCCGCAGCAGATCGCTCTGCCCGAGCACGTACGCGCAGATCGCGGCGGCCACACCGGCGGCCAGGAAGGAGCGCCCGCGGGTGGTGAGACCCGCCAGGGCCGTCCTGAGGCCGCTCCGGTCGCCCCGGTCGCCCTCCGTCTGGACCGTGCCCGCGGCGGGGCCCGCGGTCGTCATCACAGCCTCCGGGGCGGCTGCTGGCCGTAGCCCGGCCCGCCGCGGCCGAGGCCGCTCTGCCGCGGGGCGTCCGCGGGCACCGGGGTGCGCTGGAGGATCTCCTGCACCACCTGCTCGGAGGTGCGGCGGTTGAGCTGGGCCTGGGCGGTGGGCAGCAGCCGGTGGGCGAGGACGGCCGCGGCGAGCGCCTGCACATCGTCCGGCAGCGCGTAGTCCCGGCCGCCGAGGGCCGCCGACGCCTTCGCCGCGCGCAGCAGATGCAGGGTCGCGCGCGGTGAGGCGCCGAGTCTGAGATCGGGGTGTGTGCGGGTGGCGGCGACCAGGTCCACCACGTACCGGCGGATCGGTTCGGCCACGTACACGTCGCGCACCGCCTCGATCAGCTTCAGGATCTCGTGCGCGTGCGCCACCGGCTGGAGGTCCTCCAGCGGGGAGACGCCGCCGTGCACGTCCAGCATCTGCAGCTCGGCCTCCGCGCTCGGGTAGCCGACCGAGACGCGGGCCATGAAACGGTCGCGCTGGGCCTCCGGCAGCGGGTAGGTGCCCTCCATCTCGACCGGGTTCTGCGTCGCCACGACCATGAACGGGCTGGGCAGTTCGTAGGTCTTGCCGTCGATGGTGACCTGGCGCTCCTCCATCGACTCCAGCAGCGCGGACTGCGTCTTCGGCGACGCGCGGTTGATCTCGTCGCCGATCACCACCTGCGCGAAGATGGCGCCCGGCTTGAACTCGAAGTCGCGGCGCTGCTGGTCCCAGATGGGCACGCCGGTGATGTCCGAGGGCAGCAGGTCCGGCGTGAACTGGATCCGCCGCACCGAGCAGTCGATGGACCGCGCCAGTGCCTTGGCCAGCATCGTCTTGCCGACTCCCGGGACATCCTCGATGAGCAGATGTCCCTCGGCGAGCAACACGGTCAGCGAGAGCCGTACGACCTCGGGCTTTCCCTCGATCACGCCTTCCACCGAACTCCGCACGCGCTCCACCACGGCGGTCAGATCAGTGAGGCTCGCTCGATCGTCATAGGTCGTCACCCGGCCCTCCTCGGCCCTTCCCCGCGCTCCCCAAGGAGCGGGGGCCCCAAATGTCCCGGGCCGACGCCTTGCTGTGCGGACCGGCCCACCCCGAATCACGGACACCACGCGGGAAAAGTTCCGCGTGACACCACTCCCGCATTGTTGCCGCCGTTACCGATTCGTGTCACTCGCCTGTGGACAACTGACAGCGATATGTCAGGTCTTACGACGTCGCACGGGGCCCGGAGTCCGGGTTCCCTCCGGGGCGGGCGGCCAGGTCAGGCGGGGTCGATCTCGCGCAGCCGGCCCGACTTCACGTCGAAGACGAAGCCGCGCACGTCGTCGGTGTGCAGCAGGAACGGCGAGGTCCGCACGCGCTGCATCGACTGCCGTACGTCCTGGTCCACGTCCCGGAAGGCCTCCACGGCCCAGCCGGGACGCTGGCCCACCTCCATCTCCAGGTCGTGCCGGAACTCCTCGGTGAGGGACTCCAGACCGCAGCCGGTGTGGTGGATGAGGACCACGCTGCGGGTGCCCAGGGCGCGCTGGCTGATGGTCAGCGAGCGGATCACGTCGTCGGTGACGACACCGCCCGCGTTGCGGATGGTGTGACAGTCGCCGAGCGACAGGCCCAGCGCGGCGTGCAGGTCGAGGCGGGCGTCCATACAGGCCACCACGGCGACGTTCAGGACCGGGCGGGCGTCCATGCCGGGGTCGGTGAAGGCGGCCGCGTACTGCTGGTTGGCGTCGACCAGACGGTCGGTGACCGTGCCGTGGCCGGAGGTGGCGTTCTGGGGGCCGGTGGGAACCGATGCGGAAGTCGTCATACCCATGACGTTACTGGTCACCTGGGCATCGGGCCCGTTGTGAGAGGTGACAAAGAACGTCAGCGAGCCTTGGTGTGAGGTAACCCACAGGGGTGGTGTGGGCCCCCTCCTACGGGTGATGTGTCCGATCCGCCCCTTGACCCGCCGCGCGGGCCGCGACGCGCAGGCCGGTTGATTGACCGGGCGGGACCGTGGACTAAAGTGGCGCGAAGCGGGAGGCGAGAGCACCCGCCGCACTGACTTTCCCGGATCCCCCGGCGACGATCGGGTGGATCCCCCCGCGTGCGCGGCGCGCACGTACGGCCCGGCCTCCTCCCGCCGCCGCCCGGCCTGCGCCTGACGGCGTCGGCCGCCCCTCACCGGGGAGGGCGGGAACCCGGCGGTGCGTGAGCGCCGTGCCGGACTTGAGAGGGCCACAGTGAAAGGGCGCGAAGCGCTTCCGCATGAGGGTGGTGGCGGGCGACGGGTGGGACGGAGTCGACACGTCCCGGTGATGCTCCAGCGGTGCCTGGACCTGTTGGCGCCCGCCCTGGAGCGGCCGGGAGCGGTGGTGGTCGACTGCACCCTCGGGCTCGGCGGCCACAGCGAGGCCCTGCTCCGGCGGTTCCCCGAGGCGCGGCTCGTCGCCCTGGACCGCGACAAGGAGGCGCTGCGCCTGTCCGGTGAGCGGCTCGCGCCCTACGGCGAGCGGGCCACCCTGGTGCACGCCGTCTACGACGAGCTCCCCGACGTCCTCGACCGGCTCGGGCTCCCGCGCGTGCGGGGCGTCCTGTTCGACCTCGGGGTGTCCTCCATGCAGCTCGACGAGGCCGGCCGCGGCTTCGCCTACGCCCAGGACGCCCCCCTCGACATGCGCATGGACCAGACGACCGGCGTCAGCGCCGCCGAGGTCCTCAACACCTACCCGCCCGGCGAACTCGTCCGCATCCTGCGCGCCTACGGCGAGGAGAAGCAGGCCAAGCGCATCGTCTCCGCGATCGTGCGCGAACGAGAGAAGGAGCCGTTCACCAACAGCGCCCGCCTGGTCGAGCTGATCCGCGACGCGCTGCCGCAGGCCGCCAAGCGCACCGGCGGCAACCCGGCCAAGCGCACCTTCCAGGCCCTGCGGATCGAGGTCAACGGCGAGCTGTCGGTGCTGGAGCGGGCGATCCCCGCGGCCGTGAAGGCCCTCGACGTCGGCGGACGGATCGCCGTGCTGTCGTACCACTCCCTGGAGGACCGGCTCGTCAAGCAGGTGTTCGCGGCCGGCGCCGCCACCACCGCCCCGCCCGGCCTCCCGGTCGTCCCCGAGCAGTACCAGCCCCGGCTCAAGCTGCTCACGCGCGGTGCCGAACTTCCCACCGAGGAGGAGATCGCCGAGAACCGGCGCGCGGCCCCCGCGCGGCTGCGCGGCGCCGAGCGGATCCGGGAGGACGTCGATCGAGGCACGGACGGGTGAGACACGGACGGTGAGGCACGGACGGCGCACGAGGCGGGTGACGGGCGGCCGGGCGGACGGGTGGGAAAAGCGAACTCAGGGGAGCGTGAGTGAGTAGGAAACCCGAACTGAAGGGGCGGCCCGAGCTGAAGGGGCGGGCGGCCCGGCTCACGCATCTCCTGCCCACCGGGCGCGCCCAGGCGGCGCGCACCCCCTTCGTCCTCCTCGTCGTCACCCTCCTCGGCGGCGGTCTGATCGGCCTCCTGGTGCTGAACTCCGCCCTCAGCGAGGGCGCGTTCCAGCTCGACGACCTCCAGCGGGAGACCAAGAACCTCACCGACGAGGAACAGGCCCTGCAGCGGGACATCGACGCCTACTCCGCCCCCGACGCCCTTCAGCGCCGCGCCCGCGAACTCGGCATGGTGCCCGGCGGCGACCCCGCCTTCCTCGGCCCCGACGGCAAGGTCAAGGGCGTACCCGGTGCCGCCTCCGCCGCCCGGGCGCCCCTGGTCCTCGCGCCCGAGGCGCCGGCCGCCGCGACGGTCCCGCCGCCCACCGCCTCCACGCCCTCCTCCTCATCGACCCCCGGCAGGTGACGGAAGTGTCCGACAGGGAACCGCCCCGCCGCCGGGTGCCCGGCCCCGCCCGCCCGGCCGCCGGACAGCGTCCAGGGCCCGGCGCCCGCCCGGCCCGCAGGCCCGCGGGGCCCCGCCCCGCGCCCCCGAAGGCCATCCGGCTGGGCAGCCCCCGCCCCCGGCTGCGTCTGATCGGCGTCGTCCTGACCCTGGTCCTGCTCGCCTTCGTCGTACGCCTGTTCCAGGTGCAGGCCGTCGACGCGAGCACCTACGCCGCCAAGGCCGACCGCAACCGCTACGTCGGCCAGGTGCTGGAGGCCGAGCGCGGCGGGATCACCGACCGCCACGGCGTGTCCCTGGCGACCACCGAGGACGCCTACGACATCACGGCCGACCCCACGATGTTCGCCCCGGACGAGCTGGAGATCGCCGACGGCCCCGAGCAGGCCGCCGCCCTCCTCGCGCCGATCCTCGGCCAGGACCAGGACGAGCTGGTCGGGAAGCTGCGCCCGGAGAACAAGGCCCTGCGCTACGTCAAACTGGCCGGCCGCCAGACCCCGCAGACCTGGAAGCAGATCAAGGACCTGAAGGCCGCGCTCGCCAAGAAGGCCGGGACCGACGAGTCCACCGCCAACGTCCTGGCCGGCGTCTTCTCGGTGCCCACCAGCAAGCGGGTGTACCCCAACAGCGAGCTCGCCGCCGGGATACTGGGCTGGGTCAACGCCGAGGGCAAGGGCGGCGGCGGCATCGAGCTCCAGCTGAACGAGCGGCTGGCCGGCGAGGACGGCAAGATCCGCTACGCCCAGTCCGGCGGCCGTCTCGTCCCGACCGCGGGCTCCACCGAGACCCCGGCCGTGCCCGGCGACGACGTCGAGCTCACCATCGACCGCGACATCCAGTGGGCCGCGCAGAACGCCATCAGCGAGCAGGTGAAGGAGTCCGCGGCCGACCGCGGTTACGTCATCGTCCAGGACACCCGCACCGGCGAGGTCCTCGCGATGGCCAACGCGCCCGGCTTCGACCCGGGCGACCTCTCCGAGGCCGACCCGGACGCGCTCGGCAACGCGGCCGTCCAGGACGCCTTCGAACCCGGCTCCACCGCCAAGGTGCTCTCCATGGCGGCGGTCCTCGAGGAGAACGCCGCCACCCCCGCCACCCACGTCGTCGTGCCCAACCGGCTGCACCGCGGCGACCGGCTCTTCAAGGACGACATCGACCACCCGACCTGGTACCTGACGCTCAACGGCGTACTCGCCAAGTCCAGCAACATCGGCACCATCCTCGCCACCGGCCAGCTCGGCAGGACCCAGGCGCAGGCCAACAAGGTCCTCTACGAGTACCTGCGCAAGTTCGGCCTCGGCAGCCACACCGGGATCGGCTTCCCCGGTGAGACCAAGGGCATCCTCGCCCCGCCGGACGAGTGGTCCACCTCGCAGCAGTACACGATTCCTTTCGGCCAGGGCGTCTCCGTGAACGCCATGCAGGCCGCGTCCGTCTACTCGACCATCGCCAACGGCGGCGTCCGCGTGGAACCCACCCTCGTACGCGGCTCCACGGGCCCCGACGGGCGCTTCACCCCCGCCCCGGAGCCCGAGAGGACCAGGGTCGTCAGCGAGAAGACGGCGAAGACGCTCGCCCGGATGCTGGAGTCGGTCGTCGACGACGAGGAGGGCACCGGCACCAGGGCGCGCATCCCGGGCTACCGGGTCGCGGGGAAGACGGGTACGGCGAACCGCGTGGATCCGGCCACCGGCAGATATCACGGCTACACCTCGTCCTTCGCCGGCTTCGCGCCCGCCGACAAGCCCAGGATCACCGTCTACTGCGCCATCCAGAACGCCACCGAGGGCAGCTACTTCGGCGGCCAGATCTGCGGACCCGTGTACAAGCAGGTCATGGAGTTCGCTCTGAAGACCCTTCAGGTGCCGCCGACCGGCGCCGACCCCGCCGACCTCCCGGTCACCTTCAAACCCTGAACCGTACCGAGTACCGAGCCACCAGGAACCACCCCGTGACGACGATCACCCCCGACCCCGGGAACCAGGGCGGCCCCCGCCCCTCGCCCACCCGTCGCCCACCACCACCCCTGCCGGACCGCGCTGAGCGCGGGCCCCTCTTTTCCTCCCGAGCCGGTACGCCCGGTACGCTCACCGCCGTGCCACACGCTGATCAGTCCCAAACCACCCAGAAGGGCCACCCCGTGACATATCCGGGACCGCCCCGTCCGGTTCAGGTCTCCGCCACACCTCTCGCGGAACTCGCCGGTCAGCTGGGTGCCCCCGCGCCGGAACAGACCGCCGACGTCACGGGCATCACCCATGACTCGCGCGCCGTCCGCCCCGGCGACCTGTACGCCGCCCTCCCGGGCGCCCGCGCCCACGGCGCCGACTTCGTCACCCAGGCCGCCGGCCTCGGCGCGGTCGCCGTGCTGACCGACCCGTCCGGCGCCGAGCGTGTCGCCGCGGCCGGACTGCCGGCGCTGGTGGTCGACGACCCGCGCGCGAGGATGGGCGAGCTGGCGGCCACCATCTACGGCCGTCCGGGCCGCGAGCTGCTCCAGCTCGGCATCACCGGCACCTCCGGCAAGACCACCACCGCCTACCTCGTCGAGGGCGGCCTGAGGACCGTCCACAGCACGGGACTGATCGGCACCGTCGAGATGCGCATCGGCGACGAGCGCATCAAGTCCGAGCGCACCACGCCCGAGGCCACCGACCTCCAGGCCCTGTTCGCCGTCATGCGCGAGCGCGGCACCGACGCGGTCGCCATGGAGGTCTCCAGCCACGCCCTGGTCCTCGGCCGGGTCGACGGCTGCGTCTTCGACGTCGCCGTCTTCACCAACCTCAGCCCGGAACACATGGAGTTCCACTCCGACATGGAGGACTACTTCCGGGCCAAGGCACAGCTGTTCACGCCGGAGCGCAGCCGGCTCGGCGTGGTCAACGTGGACGACGAGTACGGCCGCCGGCTCGCCAAGGAGGCCGGTGTCCCGGTCGTCACCTACTCGGCCGAGGGCCACCCCGACGCCGACTGGCGCGCCGAGGACGTCGAGGTCGGCCCGATGGACTCGACGTTCACCGTGATCGGCCCCGAGGGGGAGCGGATCGGCGCCAGGTCGCCGCTGCCGGGGCCCTTCAACGTGGCCAACACCCTCGCCGCGATCGTCGCCCTCGCCGCCGCCGGACTGGACCCGCAGGCCGCCGCCGACGGCGTCGCCGCCGTACCGGGCGTGCCGGGCCGGCTGGAGCGCGTGGACGCCGGACAGCCGTACCTCGCGGTGGTGGACTACGCCCACAAGACCGACGCCGTGGAATCGGTGCTCCGTGCCCTGCGCAAGGTCACCGAGGGCCGGGTGCACGTCGTGCTGGGCTGCGGCGGCGACCGCGACGTGACCAAGCGGATGCCCATGGGCGCCGCCGCCGCGCGGCTCGCCGACACCGCCGTACTGACCTCCGACAACCCCCGCTCCGAGGACCCCCTCGCGATCCTCGCCACCATGCTCCACGGCGCCGCCTCCGTGCCCGCCCACGAGCGCGGCGAGGTGCAGGTCTTCGAGGACCGGGCCGCCGCGATCGCCGCCGCCGTCGCACGGGCGCGGCCCGGCGACACGGTGCTGGTCGCCGGCAAGGGCCATGAGCAGGGGCAGGACATCGCCGGGGTGGTGCGTCCCTTCGACGACCGCCAGGTGCTTCGGGAAGCCATCAAGAAAACCCAGGGATGAACTTGTGATCGCCCTCTCCCTCGCCGAGATCGCAGAAGTCGTCGGCGGGCAGACGCACGACATACCGGACCCGTCCGTCCGGGTCACCGGACCGGTCGTCCGGGACTCGCGGGAGGCGGGTCCGGGCAGCCTGTTCGTCGCCTTCGCGGGCGAGCGCGTGGACGGCCACGACTTCGCGGCGCAGGTCGTCGAGGCGGGCGCGGTCGCCGTGCTCGCCTCCCGGCCCGTCGGGGTTCCCGCGATCGTCGTGGCGGACGTCCAGACGGCTCTCGGTGCCCTCGCCCGGCACGTCGTCGGCCGGCTCGGCACCACCCTCGTCGCGCTCACCGGCTCGGCCGGCAAGACCAGCACCAAGGACCTCATCGCCCAGGTCCTGCGGCGCAAGGCACCGACCGTCTTCACCCCCGGCTCGCTCAACAACGAGATCGGCCTGCCGCTCACCGCGCTCACCGCCACCGAGGAGACGAAGTTCCTCGTGCTGGAGATGGGAGCGCGCGGAATCGGCCACATCCGATACCTCACCGGTCTGACGCCCCCGAAGGTCGGACTGGTCCTGAACGTCGGCTCCGCCCACATCGGCGAGTTCGGCGGCCGGGAGCAGATCGCCCAGGCCAAGGGCGAGTTGGTGGAGGCCCTGCCCCCGGCCGAGGAGGGCGGCGCCGCGATCCTCAACGCGGACGACCCCCTCGTACGGGCCATGGCGTCCCGTACGAAGGCGAAGGTGATCCTTTTCGGAGAGTCCGACGAAGCGGACGTTCGTGCCGAGAACGTGCGACTCACGGACAGCGGACAGCCTTCCTTCAGGCTTCACACACCCTCCGGTGCATCCGATGTGACCATGCGCCTGTACGGTGAGCATCACGTGTCGAACGCGCTCGCCGCGGCCGCCGTCGCCCACGAGTTGGGCATGTCCGCAGACGAGATCGCCACCGCGCTCTCCGAGGCGGGCTCCCTCTCCCGCTGGCGGATGGAGGTCACCGAGCGCCCGGACGGCGTGACGGTCGTCAACGACGCCTACAACGCGAACCCCGAGTCCATGAAGGCAGCGCTGCGCGCGCTGGCGGCCATGGGCAAGGGACGCCGTACGTGGGCGGTGCTCGGCAAGATGGCCGAGCTCGGGGACGAGGCGCTCGCCGAGCACGACGCGGTCGGACGGCTCGCCGTCCGGCTCAACGTCAGCAAGCTCGTCGCGGTCGGGGGCAGGGAAGCCGCCTGGCTGCAACTGGGCGCATATAACGAGGGTTCGTGGGGTGAGGAGTCGGTGCACGTGTCCGACGCACAGGCGGCGGTCGACCTGTTGCGCAGCCAATTGCGCCCGGGGGATGTCGTACTCGTGAAGGCGTCCCGTTCGGTCGGGCTCGAGAGCGTGGCGCAGGCGCTGCTCGAGACCGGTGCCGAGGGTGAGGTCTCCGCCCGATGATGAATCAGATCCTGTTCGCAGGAGTCATTGGCCTCTTCCTGACGCTGATCGGCACCCCGCTGCTGATCAAGCTGCTCGCGCGCAAGGGGTACGGGCAGTACATCCGTGACGACGGCCCGCGCGAGCACGCCAGCAAGCGCGGTACGCCGACGATGGGCGGTATCGCCTTCATCCTGGCGACGGTCGCCGCGTACTTCCTCAGCAAGGTGATCAGCGGCGAGCCGCCGAGGTACTCGGGCGTGCTGGTGCTGGGCCTGATGGTCGGCATGGGTCTGGTCGGCTTCCTGGACGACTACATCAAGATCGTCAAGCGGCGTTCGCTGGGTCTGCGGGCCAAGGCGAAGATGGCCGGCCAGCTCATCGTCGGTATCGCCTTCGCGGTGCTCTCGCTGCAGTTCGCGGACTCCCGCGGACAGACCCCGGCCTCCACGAAGCTGTCGTTCATCACGGACTTCGGCTGGACCATCGGTCCGGTGCTGTTCGTCGTCTGGGCGCTGTTCATGATCCTGGCGATGTCGAACGGCGTGAACCTGACCGACGGTCTGGACGGTCTCGCCACCGGCGCCTCCGTGCTCGTCTTCGGCGCCTACACCTTCATCGGCGTCTGGCAGTTCCAGGAGTCCTGCGCCAACGGCGAGACGCTGACCAACCCGGGCGCCTGCTACGAGGTGCGCGACCCGCTGGACCTCGCGGTCGTCGCCTCCGCGCTGATGGGTTCCTGCCTCGGCTTCCTGTGGTGGAACACCTCCCCGGCCAAGATCTTCATGGGCGACACCGGTTCGCTGGCGCTCGGCGGTGTGCTCGCGGGTCTCGCGATCTGCTCCCGCACCGAGCTGCTGCTGGCCATCCTGGGCGGTCTGTTCGTCCTCATCACCATGTCGGTGGTCATCCAGGTCGGCTCGTTCAAGCTCACCGGGAAGCGGGTCTTCCGGATGGCGCCGCTCCAGCACCACTTCGAACTCAAAGGCTGGTCCGAAGTCCTTGTGGTGGTCCGCTTCTGGATCATCCAGGGCATCTGTGTGATCGTCGGACTGGGCCTCTTCTACGCGGGATGGGCAGCGGACAAGTGACCGACTGGCAGGGGAAGAACGTCACCGTCGCCGGACTCGGCGTCTCCGGTGTCCCGGCGGCCAAGGTGCTGCACGGGCTCGGCGCGGAGGTCACCGTCGTCAACGACGGGGACGACCCGCGCGCCCGTGAGCAGGCCGCCGAACTGGAGGCGCTCGGCGTCACCGTCCGCCTCGGTGACGGGGCGACCCTGCCGGAAGGCACCGAGCTGATCGTCACGGCCCCCGGCTGGAAGCCGGACAAGCCGCTGTTCGCGGCGGCGGACGCGGCCGGGGTGCCGGTGTGGGGCGACGTCGAACTCGCCTGGCGGCTCAGGAAGCCCGGCGCGGCCCCCTGGCTCGCGGTCACCGGCACCAACGGCAAGACCACGACCGTCCAGATGCTCGCCTCCATCCTGAAGGCGGCGGGCCTGCGCACCGCCGCCGTCGGCAACATCGGTGTCTCGCTCCTGGACGCCGTGCTCGGCGAGGAGCAGTACGACGTGCTCGCCGTGGAGCTGTCCAGCTACCAGCTCCACTGGGCGCCGTCCCTGCGCGCCCACTCGGCGGCCGTGCTCAACCTCGCCCCCGACCACCTCGACTGGCACGGCTCCATGGAGGCGTACGCCAGGGACAAGGGCCGTGTCTACGAGGGCAACCGCGTCGCCTGCGTCTACAACATGGCCGACAAGGCCACCGAGGACCTGGTCCGCGAGGCCGACGTCGAGGAGGGCTGCCGCGCCGTCGGCTTCACCCTGGGCACGCCCGGTCCCTCCCAACTCGGCGTCGTGGAGGGCATCCTGGTCGACCGCGCCTTCGTCGAGAACCGGCAGAAGAACGCCCAGGAGCTCGCCGAGGTCTCCGACGTCACCCCGCCCGCCCCGCACAACATCGCCAACGCCCTTGCCGCGGCGGCCCTCGCGCGGGCCTACGGGGTGCCCGCGAGCGCCGTACGGGACGGCCTGCGGGCCTTCACCCCGGACGCCCACCGCATCGCGCACGTCGCCGACGTGGACGGGGTCGCGTACGTCGACGACTCCAAGGCCACCAACACCCATGCCGCCGAAGCCTCGTTGGCGGCCTACGAGTCGATCGTGTGGATCGCCGGCGGGCTCGCCAAGGGCGCCACCTTCGACGAACTGGTCGCCGGCTCGGCGAAGCGGCTGCGCGGTGCCGTACTGATCGGCCGGGACCGTGCCCTGATCCGCGAAGCCCTCGCGCGACACGCCCCGGAAGTACCCGTCGTCGACCTCGACCGGACCGACACTGGGGCGATGCTCCGGGCCGTCCAGGAGGCGCGGCGGCTCGCCCGGCCCGGCGACACGGTGCTGCTGGCCCCGGCCTGCGCCTCGATGGACATGTTCGCCAACTACAACAAGCGCGGTGACGCGTTCGCACAGGCGGTGCGCGAGCTCGGCGCCTGACCCCGGCCCGCCTGGCGCCGGGCGACCTTGGGAGGGACGCGTGGGACCGTCGACGGCGTACAGCGGAGGCCAGGATGCCCGGTAGCCGTACCGGCCGCCCGCCCGTGCGGCGGGCCGTACGCGGACCCGTCGTACCCGGGCCCCCGCGCGAGAACCCCGTCCGCACCCTGGTCACCCGGGCGCGCAGGGCCTGGGACCGGCCGCTGACCGCGTACTACCTGATCCTCGGCGGCAGCGCGCTGATCACCGTGCTGGGGCTGGTGATGGTCTACTCGGCCTCCCAGATCACGGCGCTGCAGATGTCGCTGCCGGGCTCCTACTTCTTCCGCAAGCAGCTCCTGGCCGCCGGGATCGGCTGCGTACTGCTGCTGGCGGCCTCCAGGATGCCGGTGAAGCTGCACCGCGCCCTGGCCTACCCGATCCTCGCGGGCGCCGTCGTCCTGATGGCCCTGGTGCAGGTGCCGGGGATCGGGGTCGCGGTCAACGGCAACCAGAACTGGATCGCCCTCGGTGGCTCCTTCCAGCTCCAGCCCAGCGAGTTCGGGAAACTCGCGCTGGTGCTGTGGGGCGCGGATCTGCTCGCCCGCAAGCAGGACAAGCGGCTGCTGTCCCAGTGGAAGCACATGCTGGTGCCGCTCGTCCCGGCCGCCTTCATGCTGCTCGGGCTGATCATGCTCGGCGGCGACATGGGTACGGCGATCATCCTGACGGCGGTCCTCTTCGGCCTGCTGTGGCTGGCGGGGGCGCCGACCCGGCTGTTCGTCGGCGTGCTGTCGATCGCCGCGCTGCTCGGCGCGATCCTCATCCGCACCAGCCCCAACCGCATGGCCCGGCTCACCTGCCTCGGCGCCACCGAGCCCCAGACGGGGCCGGTCGACTGCTGGCAGGCGGTGCACGGGATCTACGCCCTCGCCTCCGGCGGAATTTTTGGTTCCGGTCTCGGTGCGAGCGTGGAGAAATGGGGCCAACTGCCCGAAGCCCACACGGACTTCATCTTCGCCATCACCGGTGAGGAACTGGGCCTGGCGGGGACACTGTCGGTGCTCGCCCTGTTCGCGGCTCTAGGCTATGCGGGTATCCGCGTGGCCGGACGCACGGAGGACCCCTTCGTCAGGTATGCCGCGGGAGGCGTGACCACCTGGATCACGGCCCAGGCCGTGATCAACATCGGTGCGGTGCTCGGTCTGCTGCCGATCGCCGGAGTCCCGCTCCCGCTGTTCTCCTACGGAGGATCCGCCCTGCTGCCGACCATGTTCGCCATCGGGCTGCTGATCGCCTTCGCGCGTGAGGACCCCGCTGCACGGATGGCGCTTGCCATGCGGCAACCCCGCTTTGGTAGAAAGCGGAACGGGGGTTCACAGCGGCCCCGCAGATGGAACACGATGCGACGGCGCGCCCCGGTGGCGCGTTCGTCCGGAGAGCGGTGAATTTCGGTGCATGTCGTACTCGCCGGCGGAGGAACCGCGGGCCACATCGAGCCCGCGCTCGCCCTCGCGGACGCCCTGCGCAGGCAGGATCCGACCGTGGGCATCACGGCCCTGGGCACGGAACGCGGCCTGGAGACCCGTCTCGTACCCGAGCGCGGGTACGAACTGGCGCTGATCCCCGCCGTACCGCTGCCGCGCAAGCCCACCCCCGAGCTGATCACCGTCCCGGGCCGGCTGCGCGGCACCATCAAGGCGGCCGAGCAGATCCTGGAGCGCACCAAGGCGGACGCCGTGGTCGGCTTCGGCGGCTACGTCGCCCTGCCCGGCTACCTCGCGGCCAAGCGGCTCGGTGTGCCGATCGTGATCCACGAGGCCAACGCCCGGCCCGGACTGGCCAACAAGATCGGCTCCCGGTACGCCGCCCAGGTCGCCGTCTCCACGCCCGACAGCAAGCTGCGGGGCGCCCGTTACATCGGCATCCCGCTGCGCCGCTCCATCTCCACCCTGGACCGGGCCGCCGTACGCCCCGAGGCCCGCGCCGCGTTCGGCCTCGACCCCAATCTGCCCACCCTGCTGGTCTCCGGCGGCTCACAGGGCGCCCGCCGGCTCAACGAGGTGGTCCAGCAGGTCGCTCCGTGGCTCCAGCAGGCCGGGATCCAGATCCTGCACGCGGTCGGCCCGAAGAACGAACTGCCGCAGGTGCACCAGATGCCGGGCATGCCCCCCTACATCCCGGTAAGTTACCTGGACCGGATGGACCTCGCGTACGCGGCGGCCGACATGATGCTCTGCCGCGCGGGCGCGATGACCGTCGCCGAACTCTCCGCCGTCGGGCTCCCGGCCGCCTACGTCCCGCTGCCCATCGGCAACGGCGAACAGCGGCTCAACGCCCAGCCGGTGGTCAAGGCCGGCGGCGGACTGCTGGTCGACGACGCGGAGCTGACGCCCGAGTGGGTGCAGCAGAACGTCCTGCCCGTGCTCGCCGACCCGCACCGGCTGTACGAGATGTCCCGCGCCGCCGCCGAGTTCGGCCGCAGGGACGCCGACGACCTGCTCGTCGGCATGGTGTACGAGGCGATCGCAGCCCGTGCGCACCGCTAGAGGCGTATGACGGAGGGCAGGCAACATGGCCGGATCGACCACCGCCGAGCGTGGTGAACGCAAGCGGGAGTCGTCCGGCCCGCCGCCGTCCGTCCGGCGGTTCGGACGACGGCAGGTTCGTCGGATCATCGCATCGGCCGTCGTCCTGGTGTTCCTCGGCAGCGGGGCTTTCTGGCTGCTGTACGGGTCGGACCTGGTGCGCGTGGAGCGCGTAGCGGTGTCGGGGACCCGGGTCCTGACCCCCACGGAGGTGCGCGAGGCCGCCGACGTCCCCCTCGGGGAACAGCTGGTCTCCGTCGACACCGACGCGATCGAGGCACGGCTTTCCGAGGCATTGCCCCGGATCGACACGGTTGATGTGGTCCGTTCCTGGCCGAGTGGGATCACACTGAAAGTGACGGAACGCACCGCTGTCCTCCTCGTCCACAAAGGCGGGAAATACATCGAAGTGGACGAGGAAGGCGTCCGGTTCGCCACGGTTTCCAAGGCTCCCGAAGGGGTACCCGCGCTGAAACTGACCGTTTCCAGGAGCGGTTCCGCGGCGGCGAGCCTGCGTCGCTTCGACGAGGACCGGCTGACCCGGGAGGCGGTGCGGGTGGCCGGCGCGGTCCCGGCCTCCGTGGCGCACGCCACCCGCAGCGTCAAGGTCCGTTCCTACGACGACATCTCGCTGGAACTGGCGGACGGCCGTACCGTCGACTGGGGAAGCAGTGAGAAGGGCGCCGAGAAGAGCCGTACCCTCACCGCACTGATGAAAGCGGAGCCCGGCGCGCGGCACTTCGACGTCAGCGTGCCCACAGCCCCGGCGTCAGCGGGGAGTTGACGCACATCAGCGCAGGCCAGCACCCTGGTTGGGCAGCGCTACGGCTGATCACATAGGGTGAAAAGAAAAACGGGAGGTTCGGCGTGTTCGTTGAACGGGCGCCACTTGTCGACTTAGTGTCCTGTTCAGAAGACTCCAGGGAACGGACACACTGGTAACCCTAAACTTCAACGTTAGGGTTCGGGTCGGCGCTACGGACCGTCCCATTCGGCATCAGTCGTCGGGTCGCGGGGGCATCAGTGCCTCAGCGGTCGGGCGACACGTAACTCGAGGCGAGAGGCCTTCGACGTGGCAGCACCGCAGAACTACCTCGCAGTCATCAAAGTCATCGGTGTCGGCGGCGGTGGTGTCAATGCCATCAACCGGATGATCGAGGTCGGTCTCAAGGGCGTCGAGTTCATCGCCATCAACACCGACGCGCAAGCCCTGTTGATGAGCGACGCCGACGTCAAGCTCGACGTCGGCCGTGAACTCACCCGCGGACTCGGCGCCGGAGCCAACCCGGCCGTCGGCCGCAAGGCCGCGGAGGACCACCGCGAGGAGATCGAGGAGGTCCTCAAGGGGGCCGACATGGTCTTCGTGACGGCCGGCGAGGGCGGCGGCACCGGCACCGGCGGCGCGCCCGTCGTGGCCAACATCGCCCGCTCGCTCGGTGCCCTCACCATCGGCGTGGTCACGCGCCCGTTCACCTTCGAGGGACGGCGTCGCGCGAACCAGGCCGAGGACGGCATCGCCGAGCTCCGCGAAGAGGTCGACACCCTCATCGTGATCCCGAACGACCGGCTGCTGTCCATCTCGGACCGCCAGGTGTCGGTTCTCGACGCCTTCAAGTCGGCGGACCAGGTGCTGCTCTCCGGTGTCCAGGGCATCACCGACCTCATCACCACGCCCGGCCTGATCAACCTGGACTTCGCCGACGTCAAGTCGGTCATGTCCGAGGCCGGTTCGGCCCTCATGGGCATCGGCTCGGCCCGCGGCGACGACCGCGCGGTGGCCGCCGCCGAGATGGCCATCTCCTCGCCGCTGCTCGAAGCCTCCATCGACGGCGCCCGCGGTGTGCTGCTCTCCATCTCCGGCGGCTCCGACCTCGGTCTGTTCGAGATCAACGAGGCCGCCCAGCTGGTCAGCGAGGCCGCCCACCCCGAGGCCAACATCATCTTCGGCGCGGTGATCGACGACGCCCTCGGCGACGAGGTCCGGGTCACCGTGATCGCGGCCGGCTTCGACGGCGGCCAGCCGCCCGCCAAGCGGGACAACGTCCTCGGGTCGTCCTCGGCCAAGCGCGAGGAGCCCGCCCCGGCGCGGCAGCCGGAGAGCCGCCCGTCCTTCGGCTCGCTCGGCAGCGTCACGCCGAAGGAGGACCCGGAGCCGCCGGCGCCGGAGCCGGTGCGCGACATCCCGGTCGTCCAGCCGCCGGTCCCGCCGTCGCGGACCTACGACAGCCCGGTCGAGGAACTGGACGTACCGGACTTCCTGAAGTGATAGGACGGCGCGAGAGCGTGAGCGGCGCGCACTTCGCCTTCACCGACCGGTGGGGCGGGGTGAGCGCCGCTCCGTACGAGGAGCTCAACCTCGGCGGGGCGGTCGGCGACGACCCCGGCGCCGTACGCGTCAACCGCGAACTGGCCGCCAAGTCGCTCGGCGTGGACCCGGCCCGGGTGGTCTGGATGAACCAGGTGCACGGGGCCGACGCGGTCGTGGCCGACGAGCCCTGGGGCGACCGTCCGGTCCCCGAGGTCGACGCGATCGTCACCGCGCGGCGCGGACTGGCCCTCGCGGTGCTCACCGCCGACTGCGTGCCGGTCCTGCTCGCCGACCCGGTCGCCGGCGTCGTGGCCGCGGCCCACGCGGGCCGGCCCGGCATGACCGCCGGGGTCGTCCCCGCCGCCGTACGGGCCATGACGGAACTCGGCGCCGACCCCACGCGGATCGTCGCCCGCACCGGACCCGCCGTCTGCGGCCGGTGCTACGAGGTGCCGGAGGCGATGCGCGACGAGGTGGCCGCCGTCGAACCGGCGGCGCACGCCACCACGAGCCGGGGAACACCGGCGGTCGACGTGGCCGCGGGTGTGCACGCGCAGCTCGAACGGCTCGGGGTGCGCGACCGGGAGCAGTCGCCGGTGTGCACGCTGGAGTCGGCTGATCACTTCTCGTACCGCCGCGACCGCACCACCGGACGGCTCGCGGGCTATGTGTGGCTGGACTGATGGGGCATGACGGACCGTAGGGACGAACTCGCCGCGAACCTGGCGAGAGTGGAAGAGCGGATCGCCGCGGCGTGCGCCGCCGCCGGACGCGGGCGGGACGAGGTGACCCTGATCGTGGTCACCAAGACCTACCCCGCGGACGATGTGCGGATCCTGTCCGGACTCGGGGTGCGTCATGTGGCCGAGAACCGGGACCAGGACGCCGCCCCCAAGGCGGCCGAATGTGCGGATCTGCCCCTTACCTGGCACTTCGTCGGTCAACTTCAGACCAACAAGGTGCGTTCTGTGGTGGGTTACGCCGATTTCGTGCAGTCCGTCGACCGTTCCCGGTTGGTGACGGCCCTCTCCGGGGAGGCCGTGCGGGCCGGGCGCGAGATCGGCTGTCTGATCCAGGTGGCGCTCGACGCCGACGCGAGCGGCCGGGGGGAGCGCGGAGGTGTGGCGCCCGCCGGTGTCGCGGAGTTGGCCGACCTGGTCGCGCGGTCCGAGGGGCTGCGGCTCGGCGGACTGATGACCGTCGCCCCGCTCGCCGGGGAGTACGCGGGACGCGAACGGGCGGCCTTCGAGCGGTTGATGGATTTGTCGACCGACCTGCGCCGGACCCATCCGACTGCGAACATGGTCTCGGCAGGGATGAGTGCGGACCTCGAACAGGCCGTGGCCGCCGGAGCGACACATGTGCGCGTCGGCAGTGCGGTACTCGGAGTCCGCCCCGGGCTCGGGTAACGTCGCCAAGAAGTCGGACCACAGCAGAAAATATGGTCAGTTCCGCCGAACAGCGGACGTAAAGACCTAGTGGATCGCGGGCACTTGGCGGTCGTCAGCGGATCCACCACAGAGCGGAGGACTAGGAGCATGGCCGGCGCGATGCGCAAGATGGCGGTCTACCTCGGCCTCGTGGAGGACGATGGGTACGACGGCCGCGGATTCGACCCAGACGACGACTTCGAACCCGAACTCGACCCGGAGCCCGAGCGGGACCACCGGCGGCACGAGCCGTCCCACCAGCCACACGTCTCACACCAGCCCCAAAGGGACGAAGAGGTACGAGTCGTCCATCCTCCCGCGCCGCGCGAACCGATCGCCCGATCCGCTTCGCTCCCCGCGGAATCGCCCCGCCCGGCGCGGATCGCGCCCGTGGCATCCATCACACAAGAACGCGCCAGCCTGGAGAAGAACGCACCGGTGATCATGCCCAAGGTCGTGTCGGAACGAGAGCCTTACCGGATCACCACGCTTCACCCCCGGACCTACAACGAGGCCCGTACCATCGGGGAACACTTCCGTGAGGGCACGCCGGTGATCATGAACTTGACCGAGATGGACGACACGGACGCGAAGCGACTTGTCGACTTCGCGGCCGGTTTGGTGTTCGGTCTTCACGGCAGCATCGAGCGGGTGACGCAGAAGGTGTTCTTGTTGTCGCCTGCTAACGTCGATGTCACGGCGGAGGACAAGGCCCGCATCGCAGAGGGCGGGTTCTTCAACCAGAGCTGAGACGCAGGACCGGATCAAGAGCGGTACAGGGGAGAGGGAAAAGCAGGCCATGAGCGTGTTCGCGCAGGTGATCTACATCGCGCTGATGGTGTTCCTCATCGTGCTGATCTTCCGTTTGGTCATGGATTATGTGTTCCAGTTCGCCCGCTCATGGCAACCCGGCAAGGCGATGGTGGTCGTCCTGGAGGCCACTTACACTGTCACCGATCCACCGCTGAAGCTTCTGCGGCGGTTCATCCCGCCGCTGCGTCTCGGGGGCGTGGCGCTAGACCTGTCCTTCTTCGTACTGATGATCATCGTCTACATCCTGATCTCAATCGTGGGCAATCTCGCGAGGTGACTGTGGACGATACGGTCTTGCCGACTGCCGATGACTACGTTGAGGTGAAGAGATGCCGTTGACCCCCGAGGACGTGCGGAACAAGCAGTTCACGACCGTCCGCCTCCGAGAAGGCTATGACGAGGACGAGGTCGATGCCTTCCTCGACGAGGTCGAAGCCGAACTGACGCGCCTGCTCCGCGAGAACGAGGACCTGCGCGCCAAACTGGCCGCGGCCACGCGCGCCGCTGCCCAGAACCAGCAGAACATGCGCAAGCCTCCTGAGCCTCAGGACCAGCAGCAGCAACAGCAGGGACCGCCCCAGGGCATGCCCCAGCAGGGCATGCGAGGTCCCGGCGCTCCGGTGCCCGCCGGCATATCGGGCCCGCCGCAGCAGCAGATGGGTGGCCCCATGGGTGGTCCGCCCCAGCTGCCGAGCGGTGCTCCTCAGCTGCCCGCCGGCCCCGGCGGACAGGGCGGCCCGCAGGGTCCCGGCCCCATGGGTCAGGGTCCCGGGCCGATGGGCCAGGGTCCTGGACCGATGGGTCAGGGTCCCGGGCCGATGGGCCAGGGCGGCCCGATGGGCCAGGGCGGTCCGATGCAGGGGCAGATGGGCCACGGCGGCCCGATGGGCGGTCCCATGGGCGGCCCCGGTATGCCCGGTCAGGGCGGCCCGGGTATGCCCGGTCAGGGCGGCCCCGGTGGTGACAGCGCCGCGCGCGTCCTGTCGCTGGCCCAGCAGACCGCGGACCAGGCGATCGCGGAGGCCCGTTCCGAGGCCAACAAGATCGTGGGCGAGGCGCGTTCGCGTGCCGAGGGTCTCGAGCGGGACGCCCGTGCCAAGGCGGACGCCCTGGAGCGGGACGCGCAGGAGAAGCACCGCGTCGCGATGGGCTCCCTGGAGTCCGCCCGCGCCACGCTGGAGCGCAAGGTCGAGGACCTGCGCGGCTTCGAGCGCGAGTACCGCACGCGGCTGAAGTCCTACCTGGAGTCGCAGCTGCGCCAGCTGGAGACCCAGGCGGACGACTCGCTCGCCCCGCCGCGCCAGCCCGCCGGCTCCGCGCCGTCGCTGCCGCCGTCCCCGGCGCCCTCGATGGCCCCCGCCGGTGCCGGTGCGCCGTCCTACGGCGGCAACCAGACGATGGGTGGCCCTCCCGGCGGTCAGGGCGGCCCGTCCTACGGTGGCGGTCAGCAGCAGATGCAGCCGGCGATGACCCAGCCGATGGCGCCGGTACGTCCGCAGGGCCCGTCGCCGATGGGCCAGGCTCCCTCGCCGATGCGCGGCTTCCTGATCGACGAGGACGACAACTGACGGCCTCCCGGCCATGAGTACGGCGTAGCGGTCGGCAGCGTTCAGGGGCGGGGCCCCGGGTTCACGGACCCGGGGCCCCGCCCTTTCGCTACGCGTGTCCACGGGGGTGCGGCGTTTGTTCGGGCCTGGGTGCGGTGTCCGACGTACGCAACGCCGAAG
>NZ_JBHWHX010000038.1:75464-76096 GCF_042732315.1 Streptomyces sp. NPDC059787 | reverse complement strand
CCCCCGGACCGGTCTCGGTCCGGGGGACGCGTCGTCGTACGGGCACGGCTGCCGGGTGGGGCGGGCCCGGCAGCCGGCGCCTCAGCGGCGGGAGGCGGTGCGGCCGCGGCGGTAGACCATCGCGCCGCCGGCGATCAGGACGGCGCCGGCCGCCGAGGCGGCGATCATGCCGTCGCTGCCGGTCTCGGCCAGGTGCGGCGGGTTGCCGGGCACTTCCTCCTCCTCGGCCGGGGGCTTCTCGACCTCGTGGGCGGGAGGCATCCTGACGTGGGTGGGCGGAGGCGGCGTCTCCTTCTCGGGCTCTTCCTCCTCGCCGTAGCCGCCGTAGTTGACGCAGGTGTTGCCGTAGGCGTCGTTGAACAGCCCGATCACGTCGATGTTGTTGCCGCACGCGTTCACCGGCAGGTGGACGGGCACCTGCACGTTGTTCCCGGAGAGCACACCGGGCGAGCCCTTGGCGGCGCCCATCGCGCGCGCGCCACCGGAGTCGCCGTAGTCGCCGTAGTCGCCGTAGTCGCCGTAGGAGGAATCGGCGTGCGAGGAGTCACTGTGCGAGGAGTCGCCGTGCTTGCTCTCCCCGTGCGACCTGTCCGTGGACTTCTCCGCGTCGTCGTGGGATCCGTAGGAGCCGT
>NZ_JBHWHX010000038.1:0-75367 GCF_042732315.1 Streptomyces sp. NPDC059787 | reverse complement strand
CGTTGACGCACGTGTTGTCGGGCCCCTTGTTGAACGCCCCGACCACGTCGACGCCGTTGCCGCACGCGTTCACCGGCGCGTGGACCGGTACCTGCACGTTGTTCCCGGACGCCAGTCCGGGCGAGCCCTTGGTGCCGCCGTCCGCGTGCGCACCGTCATCGGAGTGACCGTGCGAGCCGTCCTTGGACTTGTGCGAGCCGTCCTTGGACTTGTGGGAGCCGTTGACGCACGTGTTGTCGGGCCCCTTGTTGAACGCCCCGACCACGTCGACGCCGTTGCCGCACGCGTTCACCGGCGCGTGGACCGGTACCTGCACATTGTTCCCGGCCAGCGCACCGGAAGAGTCCTCGGCTTTGCCGGCCGCGTACGAGTCGGCGAGGGCGGGGGTTCCGTACAGGGACAGAATGCCCGTGGCGGCGGCGGCCGCCACGAACACTCCCCTGCTCAGGGTCTGTCGCAATGTGGTTGTCTTCCTGCTTGAAGAAATGGGAGCGGCCACGCGTTCTGGCCCTCCGCTGCCGCATGGCCTACTCCTTCATCAACCCGACTCGGCGGAATCGGTTGCGCAGGTTCACCCGGTTGGACCGCGCCGCGGGAGCGCGGTCCGGGGCGTCAGGACACCACGTCCTTGCGGACGAACCCGCGGAACGCCAGCGCGAACAGCACCAGCGCGTACGTCACGGACACCGACGCGCCCTGGACCATGCCGGACCACTCCGGGGTCGGCTGGACGGCGTCCGCCCAGGCGAACTGCCAGTGCGCGGGCAGGAAGTGACGCCAGTCGCCGAGGGCGGTGACGGCGTCCAGGACGTTGCCGACGATGGTCAGGCCGACCGCGCCGCCGACCGCGCCCAGCGGGGCGTCGGTGCGGGTGGACAGCCAGAACGCGAGCCCGGCGGTGACGAGCTGCGACACGAACAGGTACGCCACGACCACCACGAGCCGCTGCGCCGCCGTCCCCGGATCGAGCGCACCGCCGGTGGGGATCTGCAGCGGGCCCCAGCCGTAGGCGGCCGTGCCGACGACGAGCGCCACCACCGGCAGCAGCACCATCGCCGCCAGGCTCAGCCCCAGTCCGACGATCAGCTTGGACCACAGCAGCCGCATCCGGGGCACCGGCGCGGCGAGCAGATAGCGCAGTGAGGACCAGCCGGCCTCCGAGGCGACCGTGTCCCCGCAGAACAGGGCGACGGGGATGACCAGCAGGAAGCCCGCGGACACGAACAGGTTCACGGCGGCGAAGTTGGCGCCGGAGGCGGTGGCCGTGTCCATCAGGTTCACCCGGCCGCCCGGACGGTCGGGCTCGCCGCCGATCGCGAAGGCGACCACCAGCACGAACGGCAGGACGGCGAGGATCGCGCCCATCACGAGGGTGCGGCGGCGCTTGAGCTGGCGGACCAGCTCGACCCGGAGGGGCAGGGTGCGGCCCGCGCGGTAGCCGGCGGCGACCTCGGCGCGCTCGGTGAGCGTGCTCATGCGGAACCTCCGATCAGGGTGAGGAAGGCGTCTTCGAGGCGGCGGTGCGGGCCCACCGACGCCACGGGCACCTCCAGCCGGACCAGTTCGGCGACCAGGCGCGGGGCGGTGCCGTCGGCGTCGAGCCGGACCAGCAGCCCCTCGTCGGTGCGTACGGCCGAGGCGACGCCCGGCAGGGCGGCGATCTTCTCGGCGACCGGCTCGTCCACGGGCTCCTCCGTCCCGACGAGCAGGGTGTCGCCGGAGCCGACGATCTCCCGCACCTGACCGGCCTGGACGAGCCGCCCGCGGTCCATCACCACGAGGTGGGTGCAGGACTGCTCGACCTCCGACAGCAGATGGCTGGAGACGATCACCGTGCGTCCGGCCGCCGCGTACCGGATCATCACCTCGCGCATCTCGCGGATCTGCGGCGGGTCGAGTCCGTTGGTCGGTTCGTCGAGGATGAGCAGGTCCGGAAGGCCGAGCATGGCCTGGGCGATGGCGAGGCGCTGGCGCATGCCCTGGGAGTAGGTGCGCACCGCGCGGGCGAGCGCGTCACCGAGCCCGGCGATCTCCAGGGCCTCCTCCAGGTGCGCGTCCTCGGCCGGACGTCCCGTGGCCCGCCAGTACAGCTCCAGGTTCTCCCGCCCGGACAGGTGCGGCAGGAAGCCCGCGCCCTCGACGAAGGCGCCGACCCGGGACAGCACGGGGGCGCCGGGGCGGATGGCGTGACCGAAGACGCGGATCTCGCCGCCGTCGGGCTTGATGAGGCCCATCAGCATGCGCAGGGTGGTCGTCTTGCCCGCGCCGTTCGGCCCGAGCAGGCCGAGCACCTGCCCCTTCTCCACCCGGAAGGACAGGTCCCGCACGGCGTACCGGTCCGAGGAGCGGGCGTACCGCTTGCTCAGGCCGGTGATCTGGAGCGGTACGTCGGCCAGTTCCGGGTCGGGCGCCGGGGCGGTGGTACGACGGCGGCCGGTGAACAACAGCCCGAGGGCGATCAGGGCACCGGCGGCCGGCAGCCACACCACCCACGCGGGCAGCGGGGCCGCGGCGGTGGTCACGCCGGGGGCGGTGGGCACCGTGAGGTCGCTCTTCAGGGAGACGGTGTACGTCGCCGGGGCGGCCGGGGAGGCGTAGCCGAGGTCGGTGGAGGCGAGGACGAGGCGCAGCCGGTGCCCCTTCTGCACCTCGTGGTCGACGGCGGGGAGGGTGAGCGTCACGTCCTTGCCGGACTCGGCGTCCTCGACGCGGACGGGCGCGACGAGCTGCGAGGGCAGCACCTGCTGCCGTCCGTCCGGGCCGACGTCGTACACCTTGCCGAAGAGGACGGCGTCCTCGCCGGTCGACTTCACGTGCACGGTGACGGTCGGCGATCCGGTGATCCGCAGATCACTGCCGACCGGGGCGGACTCGAAGCGGGCGTACTGGCCCGGGAAGTCCAGGGAGATGCCGACGCCGAGCGAGGAGAGCTGGGCGAGTCCGCCGGAGCCGCCGAGGCCGGGCAGGGAGGAGATCGCGGGCGGGCTGGCGCCGGCCGGGTTGGCGAAGCTCTGTTCGCGTCCGGTGAGGGGGAAGGACCGGCCGCCGTTCGTCAGCCCCGGGTAGGTGTCGGAGCTCGCGCCGTTCAGCACGGCCTCACCGTCGGTGGAGTCGACGCCTCCGGTGCGGGTGACGCGGAAGGCGGGGCCGGTGTCGGCGTTCTCGTCGTCCTTCAGATACCGGTCGAACCAGGTCCGTACGCGCTGCCGCACGCGGTCCGTCTCCGGGTCGCCGCCGTCGTGGCCGCCCGCGATCCAGTCGACGTCGACCGGGGCGCCGTTGGCGCGGATCGCCTCGGCGGCGGCGTCGGCCTGGCCGAGCGGGAAGAGGGAGTCGGTCTGCCCCTGCATCAGGAGCGTGGGCACGTCGATGCGGTCGGCGACGGCGGACGGCGAACGCGCCTCGAGCAGCTCGCGCGCCTCGGCGTCCGGGACGCCGGACTCGGCGACCCGCTGGTACATCGCGCACAGCGCGGGCTCGAACTTCTCGCATCCGCCGCCGGAGTTGACGAAGACACCGGCCCACAGCCTCTTGAAGACGCCGTTCGGGAAGAGCGCGTCGGCGAGGTCGAAGTAGGTGATCGCCGGGGCGATGGCGTCGACCCGGTCGTCGTACCCGGCGCCGAGCAGGGCGATGGCACCCCCGTACGAGCCGCCGGCCATTCCCACCCGCGGGTCGCCGCCCTTGTCGAGCTCGACCTCGGGCCGCTCCGCCAGCCAGTCGATCAGCCGGGAGACGTCGGCGACCTCGCCCTCCGGGTCGTTCAGCCCGATCTTCCCGGTGGACCCCCCGAAGCCCCGCGCGGACCACGTCAGCACCGCGTATCCGTCCCGCGCGAGGTCCTCGGCCTGCTCCCGCACGTCGTCCTTGCTGCCGCCGAAGCCGTGCCCGAGCAGTACGGCGGGCCGACGCCCGCCGGGCCCGGCGGTGAAGAACGAGGTGTCGATGCGCACCCCGTCGCCCACGCTCATGACCCGGTCGGCGCGGCGGACCGCGGGCGCGTCGTCGGAGGCGACGGCACTCCACGTACCGGCGCCGGCGAGCACGACGACGGCGGCCGCGGCGGCGACGGTCCGTCGCGGCCACCGTGACAGCGGCCGTCGTGACCGCGGCCACCGCGATCCGGGCAGTCGAAGATCCATGCGTCAACGGTACGGGGTCAACCTGTCGTCGAGATGTCGACCGCAGACCGAACCCGGGCACCTCCCGCAGGCGTACGGGAGGGCCGCCGCGTACCGCGTCCGTGGTACGCGGCCGCGTACGACGCGCGTTGTGGCGGTCACTGTCGGGTGAGCGCTCCGGCCAGCAGTGCGGCGGTCTCGGCGATCAGCGGGTTGTCGGGCGCGGCATCGGGCTCGCGCTTCGTCGTGAGGACCGCCATGACGAGGGGCGCGCGCCCCGGGGGCCGGACGACGCCCACGTCGTGGTTGGTCCCGTACTTCCCGCCGGCGGTCTTCTCCGCGACGGTCCAGTCGGAGGGCAGACCGGCCCGGAGTTTCGCGTCACCCGTGGTGTTGGCCAGCAGCCAGCCGGTGAGCCGCTCGCGGTCCTCGGGTGCGAGCGCGGTGCCGAGCGTCAGGCGTGCGTAGGTCCGTCCGACGGCGTACGGCGTGGTGGTGTCCGTCATCCGCCACGGTTCGGCGGAGTTCAGCTCGGGCTCCCACCGGTCGAGCCGCGTCGTCCGGTCCCCGACGGACCGGCAGAACCGGGTGACCGCGGCCGGCCCTCCCAGCTCCCGGAGCAGGAGGTTCCCGGCGGTGTTGTCGCTGTGGGAGACCGCGGCGGCGCAGAGCTCCGCGACGGTCATGCCCGAGGCGAGGTTCCCGGGCTCGCCGGTGACCGGTGCGTACCCGGAGTCCGTGACGTCCTCCTCGGTGTACCGGATCCGCTCGGCCAGGAACTCCCCGTCACGGTCGAGGTCGCGCAGTACGGCGGCGACGGCCAGTGGCTTGAAGAGCGAGCACATGGGGAAACGCTCGTCCGCGCGGTACCGCACGGTCCGGCCGGTGGCGGTGTCGCGGGCGTGGACGCCCAGCCGGGCGGAGTGCCGCTGTTCGAGTTCCCTCAGCCGGCGCGCGATCGCACCACCGGCCCCGCTGTCGCCGTCCGGCGCCGAGGCGTGGGCGCTCCCGCTCATGGGCAGGGCGGTGGCCAGTGCCACGCCGGTTCCCCAGGCGAGCACCTTGCGCCGGGACGCGGGCTGCCGTGTGCTGTCCAAGTTCATCCTCTCCTCCGGTCAAGATCTCGGACAAGAGGACCACCTGTCCGGATCGTTCGGTTCCGGGGGAGGTGTGGAGGAGGGCCGGCCGGGACCGTGGAGGCGGGCACGGTCCCGGTCGGCCGGGGTGACGGTTCGCGCGGGCTCAGTGGTTGCGCGGGAAGCCCAGGTCGACGCCGGCGGGGGCGTCCGCCGGGTCGGGCCAGCGGGTGGTGACGACCTTGCCGCGGGTGTAGAAGTGCGTGCCGTCGTTGCCGTAGATGTGGTGGTCGCCGAAGAGGGAGTCCTTCCAGCCGCCGAAGGAGTGGTAGCCGACGGGGACCGGGATCGGGACGTTCACGCCGACCATGCCGGCCTCGACCTCCAGCTGGAAGCGGCGGGCGGCGCCGCCGTCGCGGGTGAAGATCGCGGTGCCGTTGCCGAAGGGGGAGCTGTTGATGAGGTCCAGGGCTTCTTCGTAGGTCTCCGTGCGCAGGACGCAGAGGACCGGGCCGAAGATCTCGTCCTGGTAGGCCTTCGCCGTGGTCGGCACCTTGTCGAGGAGGGAGATGCCGATCCAGTGGCCGTTCTCGTGGCCGTCCACCGTGTAGCCGGTGCCGTCCAGGACGACCTCGGCGCCCTCGTCCGCCGCGCCGGCCACGTAGGAGGCGACCTTGTCGCGGTGGACCTTGGTGATCAGCGGGCCCATCTCGGAGGCGGGGTCGTCGCCGGGGCCGATCTTGATCTTCTCGGCGCGCTCGCGGATCTTCTCCACCAGCGTGTCGCCGATCGCGCCGACGGCGACGACCGCGGAGATCGCCATGCAGCGCTCGCCGGCCGAGCCGTAGGCCGCGGAGACGGCCGCGTCAGCCGCCGCGTCGAGGTCGGCGTCGGGGAGGACCAGCATGTGGTTCTTGGCGCCGCCGAGGGCCTGGACGCGCTTGCCGTTCGCGGAGGCGGTGGTGTGGATGTAGCGGGCGATCGGGGTGGAGCCGACGAAGGAGACCGCCTTGACGTCGGGGTGGGCCAGGAGGCGGTCGACGGCCACCTTGTCGCCGTGGACGACGTTGAACACGCCGTCGGGGAGACCGGCCTCGGAGAGGAGTTCGGCGAGGCGGATCGAGGCCGACGGGTCCTTCTCGCTCGGCTTCAGCACGAACGTGTTGCCGCAGGCGATGGCGATGGGGAACATCCACATCGGCACCATCGCCGGGAAGTTGAACGGCGTGATGCCGACGACGACGCCCAGCGGCTGGCGGATGGACGACACGTCGACGCGGCTGGCGACCTGTGTGGACAGCTCGCCCTTGAGCTGCACGCTGATGCCGCAGGCCAGGTCGACGATCTCCAGGCCGCGCGCCACCTCGCCGAGCGCGTCGGAGTGCACCTTGCCGTGCTCGGCGGTGATCAGCTCGGCGATCTCGTCGCGGTGGGCGTCGAGCAGCGCGCGGAACCGGAAGAGGACGGTGGTGCGGGTGGCGAGCGAGGACTGGCCCCAGCTCAGGTACGCCTCCTTGGCGGCGGCGACGGCGGCGTCGACCTCCTCGACGGAGGCGAACGCGACCTTCGTGGTGACCTCGCCGGTCGCCGGGTCCGTCACCGGGCCGTAGGTACCCGAGGCGCCTTCGGCGGTCCTGCCGCCGATCCAGTGGTTGACGACCTTCGTCATGACCGAGAACTCCTTCACAGATGGCGGCGACGGGTGGAGACGTGCCGTTCGTACAGCTCGTGCGGCCCGACCGCGGGCGGACACGCCGCGGCCTCGGCCACGGCTCCATCCCACCAGGGCCGGGCTGCCGGACGGGCCCGACACAGTGTCGGCCGTTTCGGTTCCCGCATAGACATGTGGGACTGCGGCGGAACCTCCGGCGCGGGGCCGCGGCGGGCGGGGAGTCGTCGCTCGCACTTCGCTCCTGCCAAAGCGAAGCGGCCTCCCGCGCCGGAGGCGATCGGTGGGGTGGTGCCTGTGGTGCCCGTGGTGCCCGTGTCGGCGCACCGGGGGACGTACGGGACGGTCATGTGACGGCTCCCGCGGCAAGTGCCGCGTCGATCTCGTCGGGGGTGGGCATCGCGGAGGAGCACTCCAGACGGGAGGCGACGATGGCCCCGGCGGCGTTGGCGTGCCGCATGGTCTTCTCCAGGTCCCAGCCGGCCAGCAGGCCGTGGCAGAGCGAGCCGCCGAACGCGTCGCCGGCGCCCAGGCCGTTGAGGACGGTCACCGGGAGCGGCGGGACCTCGGCCGACCGGCCGTCGCGGTCCATGGCCAGGACGCCCTTCGGGCCCTGCTTGACCACCGCCGTCTCCACTCCGGCGGCGAGCAGGGCGCGGGCTGCGGCGTGCGGTTCGCGCTCCCCGGTGGCGACCTCCACCTCGTCCAGGTTGCCGACGGCGACCGTGGTGTGGCGCAGGGCCTCGCGGTAGAAGGGGCGGGCGGCGTCGGGGTCGGTCCAGAACATGGGGCGCCAGTCGAGGTCGAACACCGTGGTGTGGGACCTGGCGCGGTGGGCGAGGGCGGCGAGGGTGGCGGTGCGGCTGGGTTCCTCGCTCAGGCCGGTGCCGGTGACCCAGAAGACGCTCGCGTCGCGGATGGCGTCCAGGTCGAGTTCGTGGGCGTCGATCTCCAGGTCGGGGGCCTTGGGCCGGCGGTAGAAGTAGAGCGGGAAGTCGTCCGGCGGGAAGACCTCGCAGAAGGTGACCGGGGTGGGCAGGCCGGGGACGGGGGTGACCCAGCGGTCGTCGACGCCGAAGTCGCGCAGCGCCTCGTGGAGATAGGTGCCGAAGGGGTCGTCGCCGGTGCGGGTGATCACGGCGGTACGGCGGCCGAGGCGGGCGGCGGCGACCGCGACGTTGGTCGCCGAGCCGCCGAGGAACTTGCCGAAGGACGTGACCTGCGGCAGCGGTACGCCCGTCTGGAGCGGATAGAGGTCCACCCCGATCCGCCCCATGGTGATCACGTCGTACGCCATCGCGTCCCCTTCGTACGGCTCCACGCCCGTGTGGTCCTCCCCGGTTTCTAGCCCCGGTCACGAAGCCCTGTCAATGTTTTGTCCGGACATTCGGACGAGACTTTGTCGAGTCCTGCCCGGCTCCGCTGCCGCGAGGTCCGGGCCGGCTGCCGCGGGGGAAGTCAACACGCCCCGCCGACGGACCGGCGTGCGCCTGTGTGGCATCCCTGTCACAAACACTCCCGTACCGTCACGGGCGTCACACGTGCGCGGGCCTTCCGTCACACCCGGCGCACAACCCCTGCCCTGCCGCCGACGGGCCTCGTTCACCGGGCACAACGCATGCCTGATCACCAGCGCACGCCCGGCTCCCCCTGACGGCCGCCCCCGGCCGTCGCCGTGGTGCGCGCGGGGAGGTGCCACCATGACCGACCGATCGCTGTGGTCCTACAAGGACATCGCGGCCCACATCAAGGTGCAGCCGGACACCGTTCGCTCGTATCGCAAGCACGGGCTGCTGCCCCCGCCCGACCATGTGGAGGCGGGCAAGCCCTACTGGTACGCCGACACCGTCCGGGTGTGGGTCGCCTCCCGTCCGGGCAACCGGGGACGCGGCGACGGCTGAGGTCAGCTCCAGGGTTCGATGACGGTCACGCCCGCTCCCGCCGCCGCCCCGCCCATGGCCGCGAGGGCGGGCGGGGCGGCGTCCAGGGCGATGGTGGAGGTCACCAGCAGATCGGGGCGGAGCACTCCGGCGCGGACCAGTTCCAGCATCGGGGGATAGGTGTGCGCGGCCATACCGTGGCTGCCGAGGAGTTCGAGTTCGAGGGCGATGGCGCGGGCCATGGGGACGGGTGTGGTGCCCGTCGGCGAGGGCAGCAGGCCGACCTGGACGTGGCGGCCCCGGCGGCGCAGGCCGTTCACCGAGGCGGCGCAGGTGGCGGGTGCGCCGAGGGCGTCCAGGGAGAGGTGGGCGCCGCCGCCGGTGAGGTCGCGGACCGCCCCGGCGGGGTCCCGCACGGCCGCGGCGTCCACACATTCCGCGGCGCCGAACCTCCGTGCCAGGTCGAGGGCCCCCGGTGACACGTCGACGGCGACGACACGCGCACCGGCCGCCGCGGCGATCATCACCGCCGACAGGCCCACCCCGCCGCAGCCGTGCACGGCCACCCACTCCCCCGCCGCCACCCGGCCCCGCTGCACCACCGCGCGGTAGGCCGTGGCGAAGCGGCAGCCGAGCGAGGCGGCCGTCGCGAAGGACATCCCGTCGGGGACCGCGACGAGGTTCACGTCGGCGTGGTCCAGCGCCACGTACTGGGCGAAGGAGCCCCAGTGGGTGAAGCCGGGCTGGGTCTGGCGCTCGCACACCTGCTGGTCGCCGGCCGCGCAGGCGGGGCAGGAACCGCAGGCGCAGACGAAGGGGACGGTGACCCGGTCCCCGGCGCGCCAGCCGGCGACCCGGGCACCGACGGCCTCGACCGTCCCGGCGAGTTCGTGGCCGGGGACGTGCGGGAGGGCGATGTCCGGGTCGTGGCCCTGCCAGCCGTGCCAGTCGCTGCGGCACAGGCCGGTGGCCTCGACGCGGACCACGACCCCGTGCTCCGCGGGCTCCGGGTCCGCGACCTCCCGCACCTCGGCCGGTTCCCCGTACCGCTCGAACACCACCGCCCGCATGACCCGTCCCGCCTTCCGCTCGGCCCGATCGTCGTGGATTTATACCCCCTAGGGGTATAGTCTGGGTGGCAGGAGGGGCTCGAGGTCCCCCGTGACCCGCGTGGGCCCGCACCGCCCCACCCATCATCCACACCTCGACGAGGAGCAACGACATGACCTCCCAGACCGACACCCAGGGCTCCGTCACCACCGTCTACAAGGTGAGCGGGATGAGCTGCGGGCACTGCGAGGGCGCCGTCTCCGGCGAGATCTCCCGGCTCCCCGGTGTCAGCTCGGTGCAGGCGGTCGCCTCCTCCGGCGAGGTGACCGTCGTCTCCGCGGCCCCGCTCGACGAGGAGGCCGTCCGCGCCGCCGTCGACGAGGCCGGTTTCGAGCTGGCGGGCAAGGCCTGAACCTCCGCGCGGCGTGAACCGGGCCGTACCGGCCACCCGTTCCCTGCGGCCCGGCACGCCACCGCCCCGGAGCCCCGGACTTCGTCCCTGGAGATACGGACATGACCAGCACCACCGCCCCCGAGGCACCGGCCGCCGGGCAGCCGGCCCTCTCGGAGGTCGAGCTGCTCATCGGCGGGATGACCTGCGCCTCCTGCGCGGCCCGCGTCGAGAAGAAGCTCAACCGCATGGACGGCGTCACCGCCACGGTGAACTACGCGACGGAGAAGGCCCGGATCACCTGCCCGCCGGGCACCGAGGTCGCCGACCTGATCGCCACGGTGGTGCGGACCGGGTACACCGCCGAGGAACCCGCGCCTCCGCGGGCGGAGAAGGACGAGACGTCCGCCGCGGAAGCCGACCCCGAACCGGCCGCCCTGCGCCGCCGCCTCACCGTCTCCGCGCTCCTCGCCCTCCCCGTCGTCCTGCTGGCGATGGTCCCGCCCCTGCAGTTCGACAACTGGCAGTGGCTCTCTCTCACCCTCGCCGCGCCCGTCGTGGTCTGGGGCGCCGCCCCCTTCCACCGGGCCGCCTGGACCAACCTCCGGCACGGCGCGGCCACCATGGACACGCTGGTCTCCGTCGGCACGCTCGCCGCGTTCGGCTGGTCCCTGTGGGCGCTGTTCCTCGGCGACGCGGGCATGCCCGGCATGCGGCACCCCTTCGAACTCACCGTCGCCCGCACCGACGGCGCCTCCACGATCTACCTGGAGGTCGCCGCGGGTGTCACCGCGTTCATCCTGCTCGGCCGCTATCTGGAGGCCCGCTCCAAGCGCCGCGCGGGAGCGGCCCTGCGGGCACTGATGGAGCTGGGCGCCAAGGACGTGGCCGTACTCCGCGACGGAGGGGAGGTGCGGATCCCGGCGGAGCGGCTGGCCGTGGGCGACCGGTTCGTCGTACGGCCCGGGGAGAAGATCGCCACCGACGGCACGGTCCTCGAGGGCGTCTCCGCCGTGGACGCGTCCATGCTGACCGGCGAGTCCGTCCCGGTGGACGTCACCGTCGGCGACACCGTCACCGGCGCCACGGTCAACGCGGGCGGACGGCTCGTCGTCGAGGCGACCCGGATCGGCGCCGACACGCGGCTCGCGCGGATGGCGAAGCTGGTCGAGGAGGCGCAGAACGGCAAGGCGCAGGTGCAGCGCCTCGCCGACCGGATCTCCGGGGTCTTCGTCCCCGTGGTGCTGCTGATCGCGGCCGGCACCTTCGGGACGTGGCTCGGCGCGACCGGTGACACCGTCGCCGCGTTCACCGCCGCCGTCGCCGTCCTGATCATCGCCTGCCCCTGCGCCCTCGGGCTCGCCACGCCGACCGCGCTGATGGTCGGCACCGGGCGCGGCGCCCAGCTCGGCATCCTCATCAAGGGCCCCGAGGTCCTGGAGTCCACCCGCCGCGTCGACACCGTCGTCCTCGACAAGACCGGCACCGTCACCACCGGCCGCATGACCCTGCTCGCCGTGCACACCGCCGACGGCACCGAGGAGAGCGAGGTGCTGCGCCTCGCGGGCGCCCTGGAACACGCCTCCGAGCACCCGATCGCCCGGGCGATCGCCGCGGGCGCCGAGGAACGTACTGGCGCGTTGCCGGAGGCCGAGCACTTCGAGAACGTACCCGGCCGGGGCGTACGCGGGCGCGTGGAGGGCCACGAGGTGGCCGTGGGACGCCTCTTCGACGAGGTGCCGCCGGAGCTGGCCCGGGCCAGGGAGGAGGCCGAGCGGGACGGGCGTACGGCCGTCGTGGCCGGCTGGGACGGGGTGGCGCGCGGTGTCCTCGCGGTCGCCGACGCCGTGAAGGGGACCAGCGCCGAGGCGGTGCGCGAGCTGCGCGCACTCGGGCTCACGCCGGTGCTGCTGACCGGTGACAACCGGACCGTCGCCGAGGCGGTGGCGCGGACCGTGGGCATCGACCGGGTGATCGCCGAGGTGCTGCCCGAGGACAAGGCCGACGTCGTACGACGGCTGCAGGGCGAGGGGCGCAGTGTCGCCATGGTCGGCGACGGCGTCAACGACGCGGCCGCGCTGGCCGTCGCCGATCTGGGTCTCGCCCTGGGCACCGGCACGGACGCGGCGATCGAGGCGGGCGATCTGACCCTGGTCCGCGGTGACCTGCGAGTGGCGGCGGACGCGATACGGCTGTCCCGCAGGACACTCGGCACGATCAAGGGCAATCTGGTGTGGGCCTTCGGCTACAACGTGGCCGCGCTGCCGCTGGCCGCGGCCGGGCTGCTGAACCCGATGCTCGCCGGCGCGGCGATGGCGTTCTCGTCCGTTTTCGTGGTGACGAACAGCCTGCGGCTGCGGGCGTTTCATTGAGGTCTCAAGTTGGGGTGTACCCCTGTCGTCCGGTACGACCCTCACATAAGCTCTTCACAAGGCTCGCGCATCATCCTTACGCTTGGGTCCCGTGAGCGGTTTGCGGGCTCTTGCGCACCTTGAGGGGATATGCAAGAGACGCAGATCACAGTGATCTGAACGTAACCATCGAAGGGGTTCGAAGGTCTAAGTTGGCGATGTCGGGCAGCGTCTTGGGGGGCGCTTCCTGACATCTGGGGAATGTCTTGGGGGACTTTTCCCGGAGATTGCGTTGCCGGGGCACGTACCCAGCGGGGAGCTTTGAGCGGCCCTCCCGAACGTGCGCTGTCCCGGCAGACCGCACACACCGACGAGTGCGGCGGGTTCAGGTCCGTCCGCACTCGCACAGCGATTCAGGCGCTGTCCTCACAGACGCCCGGCCGGATCCCGTGGGGGGAATCCGCACCGGGACATGGGAAGGCGCCCCGGCTCGGCGGCCCGTGGGGGGACCGTCGGCCGGGGCGCCTTCTTCCTTGCTGCCGTACGTCACGCCGATGGGCGCGGTCTTCCGTGCGGCTTGCGGCTTGCGGCTTGCGGCTTGCGGCTTGCGGCTTGGCAGCATGCCTGAAGGGGCGCGGGGCCGTGTCGACATGCGGCTCCGCCGCGTGGGCGCTGCCGGCCACAGACCGGCCGGCAGCCGCCCACACCCCTTCAGCGACGAGCTACTGGGCGCTCAGCGCACCCCCACCGGCCGGTGCCGGGCGCACATCGAACGCCCCACCGGCAGGTGTCAGCGCTTCTCGACCGGAACGAAGTCGCGCTCGACGACGCCCGTGTAGATCTGGCGCGGGCGGCCGATGCGGGAACCCGGCTCCTTGATCATCTCGTGCCACTGGGCGATCCAGCCCGGAAGGCGGCCGAGGGCGAACAGGACCGTGAACATCTCGGTCGGGAAGCCCATGGCCCGGTAGATCAGACCGGTGTAGAAGTCGACGTTCGGGTAGAGGCTGCGCGAGACGAAGTAGTCGTCGGAGAGCGCGTGCTCCTCCAGCTTCAGCGCGATGTCCAGCAGCTCGTCGGACTTGCCGAGGGCGGACAGCACGTCGTGCGCGGCAGCCTTGATGATCTTGGCGCGCGGGTCGAAGTTCTTGTAGACCCGGTGGCCGAAGCCCATCAGGCGGACGCCGTCCTCCTTGTTCTTCACCTTGCGGATGAAGGAGTCGACGTCGCCGCCGTCGGCCCGGATGCCCTCCAGCATCTCCAGCACCGACTGGTTGGCACCGCCGTGCAGCGGGCCCCACAGGGCGGAGATGCCCGCGGAGATCGAGGCGAACATGTTCGCCTGCGAGGAGCCGACCAGGCGCACGGTGGAGGTCGAACAGTTCTGCTCGTGGTCCGCGTGCAGGATGAGCAGCTTGTCCAGGGCGGCCACGACGACCGGGTCGAGCTCGTAGTCCTGCGCGGGGACCGAGAACGTCATGCGCAGGAAGTTCTCGACGTAGCCGAGGTCGTTGCGCGGGTAGACGAACGGGTGGCCGACCGACTTCTTGTACGCGTAGGCCGCGATCGTCGGAAGCTTGGCGAGCAGCCGGATGGTGGAGAGGTTGCGCTGCTGCTCGTCGAACGGGTTGTGGCTGTCCTGGTAGAACGTCGACAGCGCGGAGACGACCGACGACAGCATGGCCATCGGGTGGGCGTCACGCGGGAAGCCCTTGTAGAAGTTCTTGACGTCCTCGTGCAGCAGGGTGTGCTGCGTGATCTCGCCCTTGAACGCGGAGAGCTCTTCGACGGTCGGCAGCTCGCCGTTGATCAGCAGGTAGGCGACCTCCAGGAAGGTGGAGCGCTCGGCCAGCTGCTCGATCGGGTAGCCGCGGTACCGGAGGATGCCGGCCTCGCCGTCCAGGTAGGTCACCCCGGATTTATAGGCGGCGGTGTTGCCGTAACCGCTGTCCAGTGTCACCAGACCGGTCTGCGCGCGGAGCTTCCCGATGTCGAAGCCCTTGTCGCCGACGGTGCTGTCGATCACCGGGTAGGTGTACTCGCTGCCGTCGTACCGCAGTACTACAGAGTTGTCGCTCACGTCTTCCCTCACCGACCTAGTGCCTCATCTTCGAGGTGCCCTGACTGTCTCCACCATCCCCCACTCGGCGCAGGAGAGTGCACTCGGGGTCGACCATCGGGCCTATCGGCGGCACTGAGTGCCGCCAACTTGCCCATCCTGCCCCCTGTGTCCCCTGTCCGGAAGGGCTCTGTGACCTTCGTGACTCATTTGATCGATCATTTTTTGATGACGGACCGCTCACAGGGGTGACGCGGGGGCCGAGAGGCGGGAGCCGGCGAGG
The DNA here is from genome assembly GCF_042732315.1 of Streptomyces sp. NPDC059787. Lineage (NCBI taxonomy): Bacteria > Bacillati > Actinomycetota > Actinomycetes > Kitasatosporales > Streptomycetaceae > Streptomyces > Streptomyces sp. NPDC059787. The sequence goes on along the minus strand of NZ_JBHWHX010000038.1, from coordinate 60,487 downwards.
CGGAAGTCCAGCGCCGTGCACCGGCGGCCCGCCGAGACCGTGCGCACCGCCTGTCCGATCGCCTTGCGGGAGCCGACGAGGACGACCAGCCGCTTGGCCCGGGTGACCGCCGTGTAGAGCAGGTTGCGCTGGAGCATCATCCAGGCGCCCGTGGTCACCGGGATGACGACCGCCGGGTACTCGCTGCCCTGGGAACGGTGGATGGTCACGGCGTAGGCGTGCGCCAGCTCGTCCAGTTCGTCGAACTCGTACGGCACCTCCTCGTCCTCGTCGGTCAGCACCGTCAGACGCTGGTCGACCGGGTCGAGGGCGGTGACCACGCCCACGGTGCCGTTGAAGACACCGTTCTCCCCCTTCTCGTAATTGTTGCGGATCTGGGTCACCTTGTCGCCGACGCGGAAGACCCGGCCGCCGAACCGCTTCTCGGCGAGGTCGGGGCGGCCGGGGGTGATGGCCTGCTGGAGCAGCCCGTTGAGCGTGCCCGCGCCGGCCGGGCCCCGGTGCATGGGGGCGAGGACCTGCACGTCACGGCGGGGGTCGAGGCCGAACTTCGCCGGGATGCGCCGGGCGGCGACGTCGACGGTGAGCCGGCCGGCCTCCTCGGTGTCGTCCTCGACGAAGAGGAAGAAGTCCTTCATGCCGTCGGTGACGGGATGCTGCCCCGCGTTGATCCGGTGCGCGTTGGTCACCACGCCGGACTGCTGGGCCTGGCGGAAGACACGGGTGAGCCGGACGGCGGGGACGGGGCTGCCGTCGGCGAGGAGGTCCCGGAGCACCTCCCCCGCGCCGACGCTGGGGAGCTGGTCGACGTCCCCGACGAAGAGCAGATGGGCACCCGGCGGTACGGCCTTGACCAGCTTGTTCGCGAGGAGGAGGTCCAGCATGGACGCCTCGTCGACCACCACCAGGTCGGCGTCGAGCGGGCGGTCCCGGTCGTAGGCCGCGTCGCCGCCGGGCTTGAGCTCCAGCAGGCGGTGGACGGTGGAGGCCTCGGCTCCGGTCAGCTCGGCGAGGCGCTTGGCGGCGCGGCCGGTCGGGGCGGCGAGGACGACCTTGGCCTTCTTGGCGCGGGCCAGCTCCACGATCGACCGAACGGTGAAGGACTTGCCGCAGCCGGGACCGCCGGTCAGTACGGCGACCTTCTCGCTCAGCGCCAGCTTGACGGCGGCCTCCTGCTCGGGGGCGAGGTCGGTGCCGGTACGCCCCTTCAGCCAGCCGAGCGCCTTGTCCCAGGCCACGTCCCGGAAGGCCGGCATCCGGTCCTCGTCGGTACGGAGCAGGCGCTGCAACTGGGCGGAGAGGGCCAGTTCGGCGCGGTGGAAGGGGACGAGGTAGACGGCGGTGACGGGATCGCCGCCCTGCGGGTCGGGCACCTTCTCGCGTACGACACCGGGGTCTTCCCCTTCCTCGGGCTCGGCGGCGAGTTCGGCCAGGCACTCGATGACGAGGCCGGTGTCCACCTGGAGCAGCTTCACCGCGTCGGCGATCAGCTTCTCCTCGGGGAGGTAGCAGTGCCCCTGGTCGGTGGCCTGCGAGAGGGCGTACTGCAGGCCGGCCTTCACCCGGTCGGGGCTGTCGTGCGGGATGCCGACGGACTGGGCGATCTTGTCGGCGGTGAGGAAGCCGATGCCCCAGACGTCGGCGGCGAGGCGGTAGGGCTGGTTCTTCACGACGGAGATCGAGGCGTCGCCGTACTTCTTGTAGATGCGCACGGCGATGGAGGTGGAGACCTCGACGGCCTGGAGGAAGAGCATGACCTCCTTGATCGCCTTCTGCTCCTCCCAGGCGTCGGCGATCTTCTTGGTCCGCTTGGGGCCGAGCCCGGGGACCTCGATGAGGCGCTTGGGCTCCTCCTCGATGATCGTGAGGGTGTCGATGCCGAAGTGCTGCGTGATGCGGTCGGCGAAGACGGGGCCGATGCCCTTGACGAGGCCGGAGCCGAGGTAGCGGCGGATGCCCTGCACGGTGGCGGGGAGCACGGTCGTGTAGTTCTCGACGAGGAACTGCTTCCCGTACTGCGGGTGCGACCCCCAGCGCCCCTCCATCCGCAGCGACTCCCCGACCTGGGCGCCGAGCAGCGCGCCGACGACGGTGAGCAGGTCACCGGCGCCCCTGCCGGTGTCGACCCGGGCGACCGTGTAGCCGTTCTCCTCGTTGGCGTACGTGATGCGCTCCAGGACGCCTTCGAGGGTGGCGAGCCGGCGTTCACCGGGGGCCGCGGAGGGTCGGGCGGACTGGTTGGGCATGATCCGACGGTACCGCCGGGGACTGACAGGGCGGCCGGAGAGTCGCCCCCTCAGTACTCTGGGCTCATGGACTACGCCAAGATGCGCGCCATCGCCGCGGAGCTCGGGGCCTACTCGGAGCAGCTCGAGGGGTCGTGGAGTGTCGAGATCGGGCCGTCCGGTCCGATACTGGCGATGATGTGCCCGTCGAAGCGCCACGAGGGGACTGTCCGCCGCATCTGCAAGCAGTTGGACGCGCAACTGCCCCGCACCCACCCCGGTCACATCTGCGCGAACGGACCCGAGATCGAGCACCCGGCCATCGGACGCATGCGCCGGCCCGATGCCGTCGTGATCCCCGAGGCCACCCTCGACGAGGAGGGCCTGGCCGTCGACGCGACGCAGGTGCTGGCCGCTGTCGAGATCGTCTCGCCGTCCAACCCGAGCAACGACTACGACGAGAAATTGGCCGACTATCCGGCCATGGGCATCCCGCACTACATGATCGTCGACCCGCGCACCGGCACGATCGAGGTGCACTCCGAGCCGTGCAAGGGCCGCTACAGCAACAAGGAGCCGTACATCTTCGGCGACTCGGTGCCGTTCGGGCCGTGGACGGTGGAGACGTCGGAGTTCCGCAGGTACGGCAGGGACGGTTAACGGCGCGGCTGTGACTTGAGGTCTTCGAGGAAGGGAGCGAAGGCCTCCGGCGGGAAGGTGAGGGTGGCTCGGGTGGGGGCCTTGGAGTCGCGGACGGTTACGTGGGTGGGCGACGTGGCTATCTCTACGCATTCGTTGCCGTCGCCCGGGCCCGAGTGGGACGACTTGCGCCAGTTGTCCATGGGGTCTCAGAACTCCTTCGCCAAGCTGTGGATGAAATCCCGCGACTGTCCGGGATCGAGTGCCGCAGCCTTCACCTTAAGAAGAGTTGTTCGATAGGTGTCGAGCTGAGCCTCGGAATCGATGAAGGCCGAGCCGTGCAGCGCGTCACGGACCACTGTGTCGAGTTTGGGCAGGGGGCCGCCCACGTACGCCATCGTGCTGGAGGCGTCGGCGAAACCGTCCAGGTCGAAGGGGATGACGCGCACGGTGATGTGTTCCGCCTCGGAGAGCTCCAGAAGCCGCGCGAGTTGAGCTTTGGAGGTGGCACGGTCACTGACTCTGATACGGAGCGCCGCTTCGTGGATCACCGCTTCGTAAGGAATGGCGAACCTCTGGCGCGCCTTGCGATGCTGGATGCGCAACTCCATTTCCTCGGAAGTCAGTTCCGGCAGCCGGGCGGAGAAGACGGCACGTGAGTAGTCCTCCGTCTGGAGCAGTCCCGGCACATAGAGGATCGCCACGTGGCGGAGGAACCGGGCGTGGTGCTCCAGCTCGGACAGGTCCAGGAACGACGTGGGCAGAGAGCCCCGGTACTCCTCCCACCAACCGTTCGTCCGTTCGACGGCCATCGCGACGAGGGCGTCGATGAACTCCCCATCGGTGCAGGCGTAGTGGGAGGCGAGGCGGCGGACTCGCTGCTCGCTCACGCCCGCGAGCGCGGACTCGATGTGGGTGATCTGCGCGGGGGCCACACCCAACAGCGCGGCTGCTTGACCGGAGTTGAGTCCCGCTGCCTCGCGGAGTCTGCGCAGTTCGGTCGCCAGTCGCACCTGTCGTGCCGTCGGTTCGCGCCTCTTCACCATCGACTGGCCCTCTTCACAAGTCTGTTGGTGCAACTCGTTCGGCTTCAGATTACGCGATCGACTTGCAGCGTCCCTAAATTTAGATCTACTTTCAGTGACGCGACGCACACCGTGCGACACCGGCCCGCCGGAAGCGCACCGCTCCGTCCTGCCATGGCGGCTGCGGCAATGACACCGGGGCCACCTCCAACCCCCCGCACCCGAAACGGAGTTCCGCATGCCCGAAAACGAACCGTGGGAGTACTCCCTGTACATCCCCCACGACCTCCGCGCCGTCACCGTCAGCCGCCGCACTCTCCGCCTGATCCTGACCGTGCACGGACTGATCCGCCTCGTCGACGTCGCCGAACTCCTCGCCACCGAGCTGGTCTCCAACGCCGTACGGCACACCAAGGGCCCCGCCGGCCTGCGCGTGCGCTGGTCGCCGCCGGGGACGTTGCGGATCGGGGCGTGGGACGCGGACCCCCAACCGCCCGAGCCGCCGAGGCCGTTCGAAGACGAGACGGAGGACGGGCGGGGGCTGGCACTGGTGCGGGCCTGTGCCGACGTGTGGGGGTGGCAGCCGCCGGCCAGACAGGGCAGCCGGGGCAAGTACGTGTGGTGCGAGCTGTCGGCGGCCTGACGCGCGGCCGGGACACACGGCTTGTCCGTACAGGGCTTCCCGCGCGTGCTCGACCCCCGTCACGTACGGCCTTCGCCGCCCCGCGCATACGCTCCCGCACGCGCCGCGGCCACCGCGGCCTCGGCGGCCCGGTCCGCGGCCGCTTCGTCGAGGGGGGCGCCGGTGGTCAGCAGGCGGTAGTAGAGGGGGGCGGAGACGGCGCGGATCACCTCGTGGGCGTCGGTGCCTTCGGGGACCTCGCCCCGGTCGACGGCCTGCTGGACGCAGGGCGCCCACTCCTCGACGCGGACCTCGTAGAAGCGGCGCAGGGCCTCGGCCGTCCTCGCCTCGCAGGTGGCGGCGGCGATCACCGCCTTGAACAGCGCTCCCTGCCGCGGGTCGGACAAGGTGCGCCGCACGAGCCGGGCGTTGGCCTTGAGGTCACCGAGCAGCGAGCCGGTCTCGGTACGCGGCAGCGACTGCTCGGCCATGTCCAGCAGCAGATCGGCCACCAGGCCGGTCGCCGTCCCCCAGCGCCGGTAGACGGTGGTCTTGCCCACCTCGGCACGGCGCGCGACGTCGGCGAGGTCCAGGTGGGCGAAGCCGTGCTCCGCCAAGGCGTCCCCGGCCGCCCGCAGCACCGACGCCCGCACCCGCGCCGTGCGCCCACCAGGACGGACGGTCCCCGGATCCGCACCCTCGAACTCCATAACGGGACTCCAGTTCCATTAATCACTCACACCTGCTACGTTGAGGCCCACACTAACGGAACTCCAGACCCGTTAGCCAGGCAGTGTGACGAGAGAGGAACAGCCATGGAGTACAGGCGGCTGGGCGCGTCCGGCCTCAAGGTCCCCGCACTGAGCTTCGGCGCCGGCACCTTCGGCGGCCGGGGACCGCTGTTCGGCGCCTGGGGCACCACGGACGCGCGGGAGGCGCGACGTCTCGTGGACATCTGCCTCGACGCCGGGATCACCATGTTCGACACCGCCGACGTCTACTCCGGCGGGGCCTCCGAGGAGGTGCTGGGCGAAGCGATCAAGGGCCGCAGGGACCAGGTGATCGTGTCCACCAAGACCGGCCTGCCGATGGGCGACGGCCCCGGCGACGCGGGCACCTCCCGCTCGCGTCTGATCACCGCGTGCGAGGACGCCCTGCGCCGGCTCGGCACCGACCACATCGACCTGTTCCAGCTGCACGCCTACGACGCCGGGGCGCCGGTCGAGGAAGTCCTGTCCGCGCTCGACGATCTCGTACGGGCGGGGAAGGTCCGCTACCTCGGCATCTCCAACTTCTCCGGCTGGCAGGCGATGAAGTCCCTCGCGAGCGCGGAGAGGTACGGCCGTCCGCGCTATGTGGCACACCAGGTCTACTACTCGCTCGTCGGGCGCGACTACGAATGGGAGCTGATGCCCCTCGGGCTCGACCAGGGACTCGGAGCCCTCGTCTGGAGCCCGCTCGGCTGGGGACGGCTCACCGGCAGGATCCGCCGCGGCCGGCCGCTCCCGGCCGGCAGCCGACTGCACCGCACCGCGGACTACGGCCCGCCGGTCGAGGACGAACACCTCCACCGCGTGGTCGACGCCCTCGACGAGGTCGCGCGGGAGACCGGCAGGAGCATTCCGCAGATCGCCCTCAACTGGCTGCTACGGCGGCCGACCGTCTCCTCCGTCATCATCGGCGCCCGCGACGAGCACCAGCTCCGCCAGAACCTCGGCGCCGTCGGCTGGACGCTCACGCCCGACCAGACGGCGAGACTCGACGCGGCGAGCGCCAGGACGGTGCCCTACCCGTACTTCCCCTACCAGCGCCAGGAAGGCTTCGCCCGCCTCAACCCGCCCGTCGTCGCGCCTCCGCCCGCCGCGTGAGGACCGGCGCTGTCGGTGGTGTTCCGTAGGGTCGGCGCACCTGATCAGCGAAGGAGCGTCGACCATGAAGTCCCCGGCCGAACTGGACGCCGTCCAGTGGCAGACACTGACCCACGCCTATGGCCCGGCCGTGGACGTGCCCGACCTGATCAGGGCGCTCCATCAGGGCGATGACACGACCGTCGACGAAGCCGTTCACGAGCTGTACGGGAACATCCACCACCAGGGCACGGTGTACTCGGCGTCGGCGCCCGCCGTTCCCTTCCTCGCGCACGCCGCCCGGCACGTTCCCGGCAGGCGCACCGAGTTGCTGATGCTGCTGGCGACGCTCGCCGACCACTCCCCCTCGGACACCGGGTCACCGCACTGGCCGCTCAGCCCGGTCGCCGAGGTCTGCGCGGAGCTGTGCCGGGTGCTTCCGGAGCTGCTGCCCTGTCTGACGGACACCGAGCGGTCGGTGCGCCGGGCGGCGCTCCGCGTGGTCGCGGCCGTGGCGGACACGCTCCCCGCCGGGCTGTGGGCCTCCGTCGAGGAGCAGGTGGGCGAGCTGTACTCCGGTGACGCGGTCCCGGCGGTACGGGCCGACGCACTGGTCGTCCTGAACCGGAGCGGGCGGGAACCGCTGCCCTTCGACAGCGCGTGGTCCGAGGTCAGGCTGGCGGCGGCCACACTCGCCGCCGAGCGGTCCGGCCCGCCGTACCCGGCGGAGCTGGTGACGGTGCTCGCCGAGGACGGGGCCGAACCCGATCCCGGGGAGGACGACTTCCCGTGGCCGGGCACCGACACCCCGGAGTCCCACCTCGCCGGGCTGCTGACCGACGACCCGGACGCCGCCCTCGCCGTGGCGGCCCACTGGATCGACGCGGGCGACCTGGGCTCACGCGGATCGTGGCTGGCCCGGGAGATCACGGAGGTCTGGCGCGACCGGGAGCCGGAGGTGCTGGATCTCCTGCTCGCAGCCCTGCCCCACCAGCGGGACACCCGCTCACTCGTCCACACGCTGGACGTCATCGGTCGCTGGGTCGGCCGTCTGCCCGAGCCCGGCGACGAGCTCCGGGACACGCTGTACGACCACGCCCGTACGGACGGGGAGACCGCACGGCCTGCCCTCCTCGCCCTGGTCCGGTCAGGTGACCCGCGCGCCCTGGAGCTGCTCCTGCGCCGCCCTGACGCCGAGGCGGTCCGAGCCGCGGCGACGGCCTTCCCGGAGGCGGGGGACGAGCTCACGGCGGTGATCCGCCAGGAATTGTCGGCGGGTGCCACCGGGAACGCGGCCAACGCCTTGATCGCAGCGCTGGAACCGCTCGGCGCTTCCGCCCTGCAGGCCAGGCCCGAACTGGTGGAATGTCTCCGGACCCGCCGGGCGGCCGTCGCCGCCGCCCGGCAACTCGGCCTGACCGGCATCCTGACCGGGGAGGTCCCTTCCGTCCTGCGGGAGGCCGGACGGAGCAGCGACGCCCCACTGCGAGCCGAGGCGGCCGTCGCCCGCTACCGGCTGACCGGTGACCCCGCCCCGGCGCTTCACGCCTTCGAGGAGCTGCTCTCGGCGGCGCAGGGCCCGACACACTGGCACCTGGGCCGCCTCCGGCCCCTCGGCCGCGCCGCCGCGCCCCTGCTCCCCCTCGTCGAGCCGATGCTGACGGCGCGACACGAGTGGACGCGGGCGACCGCGGCCGAGGCGCACCACTGGATCACCGGTTCCCCGGACGACGCCGTCCCCGTCCTCGCCGAACTGGCCGGTCCCAGCCCGGTCGGTCTTCACGCCCTCAAGGCCCTCGCCGCCATCGGCCGGACCCCCGAGGAGCTGCGCCCGACCCTCCGGGCCTGCGCCTTCTCCCCGCGCCGCCTGCTCGGCGACTCCCCCTTCTCCGAGGACCACGAGGACGAGGAACTCCGCGCGGCCGCCTGGAGCTTGCTCACTCTCTCCTGAAAATCGGGAGCATCTCGGCCCACGGTGTTCACATCCCGCTCGTCTGAGCGCGCAAGTTACATCCACCCGCCGGATGCTCACCCTTTTCAACGAGGTGAGGTGGCGCGAGCCTCCGGGAGATCCTGTCCCGTGGTGTCGTCGGGTTGTTCGGGAGCCACAGTTCCAGCGGCAGGAGCCGGGACCTGGCCGGTCAGCGGAGTGCCGGCCGGGGCGGCCTGCGGGCCGGTGCGCCCGTGGACGGTGACGCCGACGAGCCCGGGACGCCCGGAGGAATCCCAGGAGTGCGCGGTCGCACCGCTCGCGTCGAACCGGTCGGACTCCAGGATTCACCGGCCGAGCCGTTCCCACGGCGGCCCACAGGAGTACCGGCCTCGGCGGGCTGCCGGTTTTTCGTCCGGTGTGGCCGACACCTGCCGCGAGCTCGTCCCGAACGCAGGCGGTCCGATCCTCCCCGGCGGCGTCCGGTCCCGGAGCGGCCGGTCCGCGTCCGCCACGACCGGTACCGGCCACCGGTGAACTCCTCCGCCACGACCGGTACCGGCCACCGGTGAACTCCTCCGCCACGACCGGTACCGGCCACCGGTGAACTCGTCCGCCACGACGGATCGCCTCACCGACAACCCCGCCGCCCACCGCAACGGCAACCGGTCCGCCCCCGTCGTCGTAGGGGCGGAGACCACCGACGCCCTGGATGCAGGCGGTCTGCCGGGGCGGCACGGCCCGGAGCGATGCGCTCGGGCCGACACCCCGTGGGGACACCCCCGGCCCGCGTTCCACGGGCGCACCCCCGCAAAGGCCGACTGCTGCCCCACAGCGGCCACTTGAGGGACGTAAGGAACGGGGAATCCGCCGGGGCGATCCTGTTCGGGGGACCGGCGGCGCGGGTATGCCCTGCCCTGCCGCGCGCACGCCATGCCCTGCCACGCGCACGCCATGCCCTGCCACGCGCACGCCATGCCCTGCCACGCGCATGCCAGGCGCGCGGATCCGGCTTGGACCGAGGGGGATCCATGCGCGACAGAGTGGCAGGTCCGGGACTCGGTGGGATCCGTGGCGACCACGCCGTCATCAACCCGGCGATGGGCACCATGTTCCAGGTGCTGCGAGGGCTCCTGCTGATCCTCTGGATCGCCCTGCTGATCGCCACCGTTGGATCGCCCTGCTGATCGCCACCGTTGGATCGCCCTGCTGATCGCCACCGTCGTCAATCCGGACGCGGTCAACGACAACGCCGCCGTCGCGACGGTCGTGGTGGCCGTGGTGTACGCCCTGAAGTTCGGGTGGCGCCTGCTGACCGCCCGGCTCGGCGTGAACAGGTGTCACCTGTGCACGGACGGCGTGGCCGTCACCGACCGGTTCGGCCGGGTACGCGACTCCGCGGCGTGGAACGAGGTGACCGGGGTGCAGCAGACGGCGACAGTGGGTTTCGTCATGGGCTGCCACCGCGTCGAGATCTTCAGGAGCCGTTCCGGCGCGCCCCTCTGGCTCGTGGCTCCGGGGGCGAAGTCCGCCCTGGTCCAGGCTCTGCTCGCCGAGGGCAGGCGCAGCGGCGCCCTCCAGTGACCGCGCGGACGTCGACGGCGACTCCGACGGTGACGACGCCGCGCGAGCACACGTGACCGCCGGCCTGCGGCCCGGAGTGCCGTCGCCGTGAGCGACGCGGGGTGCGGCGGAGCGCCCTTCGCCCGGCTCGCGGAAGCGCGACACCGGTGAAGAGGCGAGGTGGCCCGAGGGCCGCCTCGCCGACGGGCGCCCCCGCCACGCTCCCCCACCCCGGTCACGATTCGATTTCGGCCACCCCGCACCCTCTTGTCAGCCACCCGTGTAATCGATTCCAATCCTCCGTGTAATCGATTCCACGAGGAGGTGGAACGGCGATGGCGAGCATCAAGGACGTCGCCGCGCGGGCCGGGGTGTCCGTCGCCACGGTGTCGCGCGTCCTGAACGACCACCCGTCGGTCAGCGCGGACGCCCGCACCCGCGTGCTGGCCGCCGTCGAGGCGCTGGGCTACCGTCCGAACGCCGTCGCACGCTCCTTGCGCACCGATCAGACCCGCACCCTCGGACTGGTCATCAGCGACGTGATGAACCCGTACTTCACCGAGCTGGCCCGCTCCGTCGAGGAGGAGGCCCGCGCGCTCGGGTACAGCGTGATCATCGGCAACGCCGACGAGCGGCCCGATCTCCAGGACCACCACGTCACCACCCTGCTGGACCGGCGTATCGACGGGCTGCTCGTCTCCCCCACCGACGGCGGCTCCCCGCGCATGCTGGACGCCGCCCGCGCGGGCACGCCCATGGTGTTCGTCGACCGGTGGATCCCCGGCGTGGACGTACCCGTCGTCAGGTCGGACGGGCGTGGCGCCGTACGGGACCTGGTCGCGCACCTGTACGCCCTCGGGCACCGGCGGCTCGCGATCATCGCCGGGCCCGCCGCCACCACCACCGGCCGCGAGCGCGTGGACGCCTTCCGGGAGGCGCTCGGCGCGTACGGGCTCCCCCTCCCCGACGCCTACATCGGCCAGGGCGACTTCCAGGCCGACAGCGGGCGCCGGGTCACCGAGGGCTTCCTCGACCTGGCCGAGCCGCCCGAGGTCGTGTTCGCCGCCGACAACCTGATGGCGCTCGGCGCGCTGGACGCCGTACGCGCGCGCGGGCTGCGGGTGCCCGACGACATCGCGCTGGCCGCGTTCGACGACATCCGCTGGTTCGTGCACACCGATCCGCCGGTCACCGCCATCGCCCAGCCGACCGGCGCGCTGGGCCGGGCCGCCGTACGCGCGCTCGTCGACCGGATCGAGGGCGGACCCGGCGAGTCCGTCACCCTTCCCGCCCGGCTCGTCGTACGCCGCTCGTGCGGTGAGCCGGTACCCCCACAGTCCCCGTCCCCCGTACGAAGGAGTACGTCGTGAGCAGCCCGGACGAGTTGCTGCGCATCGAGGGCATCCGCAAGACCTTCCCGGGCGTGGTCGCCCTCGACAGCGTCGACTTCGACCTGCGCCGGGGCGAGGTGCACGTGCTCCTCGGTGAGAACGGCGCCGGCAAGAGCACGCTGATCAAGATGCTCTCCGGTGCCTACACGCCCGACGCCGGCCGGATCACGGTCGGCGGCGAGGAGGTGCGCATCCACGGTGCGCAGGACTCCGAGCGGCTCGGGATCGCCACCATCTACCAGGAGTTCAACCTCGTCCCCGATCTGACGGTCGCCGAGAACATCTTCCTCGGGCGGCAGCCGCGCCGGTTCGGGATGATCGACCGGAAGAGGATGGACGCCGATGCCGAGGTGCTGCTCCAGCGCGTGGGCGTCAACGTCTCCCCCCGTGCGCGTGTACGCGAACTCGGTATCGCGCGGCTCCAGATGGTCGAGATCGCCAAGGCGCTCAGCCTGGACGCGCGCGTGCTCGTCATGGACGAGCCGACCGCCGTGCTGACCTCCGAGGAGGTCGAGAAGCTGTTCGCGATCGTGCGGCGGCTGCGCGAGGACGGCGTCGGGATCGTGTTCATCACGCATCACCTGGAGGAGATCGCCGCCCTGGGGGACCGGGTCACCGTGATCCGGGACGGGCGCAGCGTCGGGCAGGTGCCCGCCTCCACGCCCGAGGACGAGCTGGTACGGCTCATGGTCGGGCGGTCGATCGAGCAGCAGTACCCGCGTGAGCGTGCCGACGCCGGTGACGCGCTGCTCAAGGTCGACGGACTGACCCGGGACGGTGTCTTCCACGACGTGAGCTTCGAGGTGCGGGCCGGTGAGGTCGTCGGCATCGCGGGGCTCGTCGGGGCCGGGCGGACGGAGGTGGTCCGGGCGGTGTTCGGGGCCGATCCGTACGACGCCGGGGCCGTGCACGTCGCGGGGACCCCGCTGCGCCGCCACGACGTGAACGCCGCCATGGCGGCCGGGATCGGGCTCGTGCCCGAGGACCGCAAGGGGCAGGGGCTCGTCCTCGACGCCTCCGTCGAGGAGAACCTCGGCCTGGTCACCCTGCGGTCCGCCTCCCGCGCGGGGCTCGTCGACCTCAAGGGGCAGCACGAGGCCGCCGAGCGGATCGCCGGGCAGCTCGGCGTGCGGATGGCCGGCCTCGGGCAGCACGTCCGCACGCTCTCCGGCGGCAACCAGCAGAAGGTCGTCATCGGCAAGTGGCTGCTGGCGGACACCAAGGTGCTCATCCTCGACGAGCCGACGCGCGGCATCGACGTCGGCGCGAAGGTCGAGATCTACCAGCTCGTCAACGAACTGACGGCCGCCGGCGCCGCCGTGCTCATGATCTCCAGCGATCTGCCGGAGGTGCTCGGCATGAGCGACCGGGTGGTCGTCATGGCGCAGGGGCGCGTCGCGGGCGAGCTCACCGCCGAACAGGCCACCCAGGACGCCGTGATGGCCCTCGCCGTCAGCACTCACACCAATGGAACGGAGGCCTCCCGTGGCCACTGACACGCTCAAGGGCAAGCCGGGCGCGCAGGGCGGCGCCACGGCCGGCCTGCGCCGCCTGCTTCTCGACAACGGCGCGCTGACCGCGCTGATCGTCCTCGTCATCGCCATGTCGGCGCTGTCCGGGGACTTCCTGACCGCCGACAACCTCCTCAACGTCGGCGTCCAGGCCGCCGTCACCGCGATCCTCGCCTTCGGCGTCACCTTCGTGATCGTCTCGGCGGGCATCGACCTGTCGGTCGGTTCGGTCGCCGCGCTGTCCGCGACCGTGCTGGCGTGGAGCGCGACCGAGGCCGGGATCCCGGTCGCCCTGGCCGTCCTGCTGGCCGTCGCGACGGGCATCGCCTGCGGTCTGGTGAACGGTTTCCTCATCTCGTACGGGAAACTGCCGCCGTTCATCGCGACGCTCGCCATGCTGTCGGTGGGGCGCGGTCTGTCGCTCGTCATCTCGCAGGGCTCGCCCATCGCCTTCCCGGACTCCGTCTCCCACCTGGGTGACACGCTGGGCGGCTGGCTGCCCGTGCCGGTGCTCGTGATGGTCGTCATGGGGCTGCTCACCGCCTTCGTGCTCGGACGGACGTACATCGGCCGTTCCATGTACGCCATCGGCGGCAACGAGGAGGCCGCGCGCCTCTCCGGCCTGCGGGTGAAGCGGCAGAAGCTCGCCATCTACGCCTTCTCCGGTCTGTTCGCCGCCGCCGCGGGCATCGTGCTCGCCTCCCGGCTGTCCTCCGCGCAGCCGCAGGCCGCGCAGGGCTACGAGCTGGACGCGATCGCCGCCGTCGTCATCGGCGGCGCCTCCCTCGCGGGCGGCACCGGCAAGGCGTCGGGCACGCTGATCGGCGCGCTGATCCTCGCGGTGCTGCGCAACGGGCTCAACCTGCTGTCCGTCTCCGCGTTCTGGCAGCAGGTCGTCATCGGTGTCGTCATCGCGCTGGCCGTCCTCTTCGACACGCTGCGCCGCAAGGCGGGCGCGACCACCCCGGCGGCCGGGGCGTCCGGGAACGGCAACAGGGGCAAGCAGGCACTCACGTACGTGATCGCAGCCGTCGTCGCCGTCGCGGTCGTCGGCGCGACCTCGCTGCTGCACAACGGGTCCTCGGCGGCGAAGACGCAGAAGATCGGCCTGTCGCTGTCGACGCTCAACAACCCGTTCTTCGTGCAGATCCGCAACGGTGCCGAGGAGGAGGCGAAGAAGCTGGGCGTGGACCTGACGGTCACGGACGCGCAGAACGACGCCTCCCAGCAGGCCAACCAGCTGCAGAACTTCACCAGCGGCTCGCTCTCCGCGGTCGTCGTCAACCCGGTCGACTCCGACGCCGCCGGTCCCGCCGTGCGCGGCGCCAACAAGGCCGGCATCCCGGTCGTCGCCGTGGACCGCGGGGTCAACAAGGGGGAGACGGCCGCGCTGGTCGCCTCCGACAACGTCGAGGGCGGTGCGCTGGGCGCGAAGGCGCTCGCCGAGAAGCTCGGCGGCAAGGGCACGATCGTCATCCTCCAGGGGCAGGCCGGCACCTCCGCCAGCCGGGAGCGCGGCGCGGGCTTCGCCGAGGGGCTGAAGGACTACCCGGGCATCGAGGTCGTCGCCAAGCAGCCCGCGGACTTCGACCGCACCAAGGGCCTGGACGTGATGACGAACCTGCTCCAGGCGCACCCCGACATCGACGGTGTCTTCGCCGAGAACGACGAGATGGCGCTCGGCGCGATCAAGGCGCTCGGCTCCAAGGCCGGCAAGTCGGTCCAGGTCGTCGGGTTCGACGGTACGCCGGACGGGCTGAAGGCGGTCGAGGCCGGCACGTTGTACGCGTCCGTCGCGCAGCAGCCGTCGGAACTCGGCAGGATCGCGGTACGGAACGCGCTGCGGGCCGCCGAGGACAAGAAGGTGGAGAACATGGTGAAGGTGCCGGTGAAGGTGGTCACCCAGGAGAACGTGGCCGGCTTCGAGGGCTGACGCCGGACGCGGGGACACCCGGGCGGGCGGTCACGACGACCGCCCGCCCTCACTCGGATTCACTCGGATCGGGGAGCAACACATGTACGACTACGACCTCCTGGTCGTGGGATCGGCCAACGCCGACCTGGTGACCGCGGTCGAGCGCCGGCCCGGCGCCGGGGAGACGGTGCTCGGTTCCGACCTGGCCGTCCACCCGGGCGGCAAGGGCGCGAACCAGGCGGTCGCGGCCGCCCGGCTCGGTGCCCGTACGGCCCTGCTGGCGCGGGTCGGCGACGACGGGCACGGGCGGCTGCTGCTGGACTCGCAGCGGGCGGCCGGGGTGGACACGGTGGGCGTGCTGGTCGGCGGGGCGCCGACCGGGGTCGCGCTGATCACGGTGGACCCGTCGGGGGACAACAGCATCGTCGTCTCGCCGGGCGCCAACGGCCGGCTGACGCCGGCGGACGTGCGGGCGGCCGGGAGCCTGTTCCACGCCTCCCGGGTGGTCTCCGCGCAGCTGGAGATCCCGCTGGAGACGGTGGTGGAGGTGGTGCGGAGCCTGGTGCCGGGCAGTCGGTTCGTACTGAACCCGTCCCCGCCGCGCCCGCTTCCGGCGGAGGTGCTGGCGGCCTGCGACCCGCTGATCGTCAACGAGCACGAGGCGAAGGTGATCCTGGGCGACGACACCGTGGCGGGTGACGGGCCCGAGGAGTGGGCGCGGCTGCTGCTGGCGAAGGGCCCGCGGTCGGTGGTGGTGACGCTGGGCGGCGAGGGCGCGCTGGTGGCCTCCGCCGACGGTGCCGCCCGCGTCCCGTCCGTCGAGGTGCGCGCCGTGGACACCACCGGTGCGGGTGACGCGTTCACCGCCGCGCTGGCCTGGCGCCTCGGCGCGGGCGAACCGCTCGCCGAGGCGGCGGCGTACGCGGCCCGGGTGGGCGCGGCGACGGTCACCCAGGAGGGCGCGCAGGTGTCCTTCCCGACGGCGGAGGAGGTCGCGGCGCTGTGCCGTGCCGACCCCGGCCGGGGGCCGGACAGCGCGTCCGGCGTGGCCCCGGAAGGCGGCACCCGGTGAAGAAGCACGGAATCCTGAACCGGCATCTCTCCGGCGCCCTGGCCGAGCTCGGGCACGGTGACGGGGTGCTGGTGTGCGACGTCGGCATGCCGATACCCGGCGGGCCGCGCGTGGTGGACCTGGCCTTCCGCGCGGGGGTGCCGTCGTTCGCGGAGGTGCTGGAGGGGCTCCTCGACGAGCTGGTCGTCGAGGGCGCCACGGCCGCGTCCGAGGTGCGGGAGGCCAATCCGGTGGCGGCCGAGCTGCTGGCGGGCCACTTCCCCGGCCTCGGCCTGGTCCCGCACGAGCGGCTCAAGGAACTGAGCGCGGGCGCGCGGCTCGTCGTGCGCACCGGCGAGGCACGGCCGTACGCGAACGTGCTGCTGCGCTGCGGGGTGTTCTTCTGAGGCGGCCCGCACGCACTTCGAGGGGGCCCGGTCCGTCGACCGGGCCCCCTCGTCCCTCCCCCGTCAGAACCCCTCAAGTCCCCCCCGGGTCCCCTCCCAGAAGTCCTGACGCCGAGTACGACCCGCGAGGTGCGGAGAGGGTTGCACGGTCTCCCCGGAATTCTTCCGGCTCCGGCTCCGGCTCCGGCTCCGGCTCCTCACGATGTCCGCCTGGACGGTGCGGGGCACGGGAAGACCTCTCCCCAGAGCTTCTCCCGTGCCCCGCGCCTCCGCGCGCGGCGTCCCGGTCCCCGCACAGGACCCGGGACGCCACGCGGGCGGAACCCGGGTCCCGCACAAGACCCGGATCGCCGCGTGCGGCTCCTAGCCCGCGTGCTCCACGAACCGTGCCGCCGTCTCCGCCAGGACCTCGCGGCCGTCGCGGGCCCACAGGTCGTCGTTGAAGAGTTCGACCTCGATGGGGCCGGTGTAGCCGGCCGCCTCCACGTAGCCCTTCCACTCCCGCATGTCGACCGCGCCGTCGCCGATCTGGCCGCGGCCGTTGAGGACGCCCTCGGGCAGCGGGGTGGTCCAGTCGGCGAGCTGGAAGGTGTGGATGCGGCCCTGGGCGCCCGCGCGGGCGATCTGGGCGGGGGCCTGGTCGTCCCACCAGATGTGGTACGTGTCGACCGTGACGCCGACCTGGTGGGCGGGGAAGCGTTCCGCGATGTCCAGGGCCTGGGTGAGCGTCGAGACCACGCAGCGGTCGGAGGCGAACATGGGGTGCAGCGGCTCGATGGCCAGTCTCACCCCGTGTTCCTCGGCGTAGGGGCCGAGTTCGGCCAGTGCGTCGGCGATGCGCTCGCGGGCGCCGCGCAGGTCCTTGGAGCCGGCCGGGAGGCCGCCCGAGACCAGGACCAGGGTGTCGGTGCCGAGCGTGGCCGCCTCGTCGACGGCGCGGCGGTTGTCCGCCAGGGCGGCGGCCCGCTCGCCGGGGTCGATCGCGGTGAGGAAGCCGCCCCGGCACAGTGTCGTCACCGCCAGGCCCGCGTCGCGGACCAGTTTCGCGGCCGCCTCGACGCCGTACGCCTGGACGGGCTCGCGCCACAGGCCGACGCCCGGTACGCCCAGCTCGCGGCAGGCGTCGACGAGGTCCGGCAGCGACAGCTGCTTGACCGTCATCTGGTTGATGCTGAAACGCGCGAGGTCGGCGGTCACGGGGTCACTCCGTACAGGTGCAGCAGGGTCCTCATGCGTTCCTCGGCGAGCTTGGGGTCGGGGAACAGGCCGAGGCCGTCGGCGAGTTCGTAGGCGCGGGCGAAGTGCGGCAGGGAGCGCGCCGACTGCAGGCCGCCGACCATCGTGAAGTGGGACTGGTGCCCGGCCAGCCAGGCGAGGAAGACCACGCCCGTCTTGTAGAAGCGGGTGGGTGCCTGGAAGAGGTGGCGGGAGAGTTCGACGGTGGGGTCGAGGAGGGCGCGGAAGCCCTCCGTGTTCCCGGTGTCGAGGACGCGGACCGCCTCCGCCGCGAGCGGGCCGAGCGGGTCGAAGATGCCGAGCAGGGCGTGGCTGAAGCCCTGCTCGTCGCCGGCGATCAGCTCGGGGTAGTTGAAGTCGTCGCCGGTGTAGCAGCGCACGCCCTGCGGGAGACGGCGGCGCAGGTCGACCTCGCGCCGGGCGTCGAGGAGGGAGACCTTGATGCCGTCGACCTTGTCGGGGTGTGCGGCGATGACCTCCAGGAAGGTGTCGGTGGCCGCGTCGAGGTCGGACGAGCCCCAGTAGCCCTCCAGCGCCGGGTCGAACATCGGGCCCAGCCAGTGCAGGATCACCGGCTCGGCGGCCTGGCGGAGCAGGTGGCCGTAGACCTCCAGGTAGTCGTCCGGGCTCTTCGCCGTCGCGGCCAGCGCGCGGGACGCCATCAGGATGGCCTGCGCGCCGGACTCCTCGACGACCGCGAGCTGTTCCTCGTAGGCCGCCCGGACCTCGGCGAGGGTGGCGGCGGCGGTGAGCTGGTCCGTTCCCACGCCGCAGGCGATGCGGCCGCCGACGGCCTTCGCCTCGGCGGCGGAGCGGCGGATCAGCTCGGCCGCGCCCGCCCAGTCCAGGCCCATGCCGCGCTGCGCGGTGTCCATGGCCTCGGCGACGCCCAGGCCGTGCGACCACAGGTGGCGGCGGAAGGCGAGGGTGGCGTCCCAGTCGACGGCGGCCGGTGAGTCGGGTGACACGTCCGCGTACGGGTCGGCGACGACGTGCGCCGCCGAGAAGACCGTACGGGAGGTGAAACCGCTTCCCGGAGTGACGGCGAGGGGCTCGGTGCGGGGTTCGTAGGCGCGCAGGGTGCCGTTCGCGTCGGGCAGGTGGAGGGTCACAGCGTGACCTCCGGCACGTCGAGGCGGCGGCCCTCGGCCGAGGACTTCAGGCCCAGCTCGGCGAGCTGGACGCCGCGGGCGCCGGCCAGCAGGTCCCAGTGGTAGGGGGCGTCGGCGTAGACGTGGCGCAGGAACAGCTCCCACTGGGCCTTGAAGCCGTTGTCGAACTCGCCGTTGTCCGGGACCTCCTGCCACTGGTCGCGGAAGACCTCGGTGGCGGGGATGTCCGGGTTCCAGACCGGCTTGGGGGTGGCGGAGCGGTGCTGGACGCGGCAGTTGCGCAGGCCGGCGACGGCCGAGCCCTCGGTGCCGTCGACCTGGAACTCGACCAGTTCGTCGCGGTTGACGCGGACCGCCCAGGAGGAGTTGATCTGGGCGATGGCGCCGCCGTCCAGTTCGAAGACGCCGTAGGCGGCGTCGTCGGCGGTGGCGTCGTAGGGCTTGCCGTTCTCGTCCCAGCGCTGCGGGATGTGGGTGGCGGTGAGGGCCTGTACGGACTTCACGCGGCCGAACAGCTCGTGCAGCACGTACTCCCAGTGCGGGAACATGTCGACGACGATGCCGCCGCCGTCCTCGCTGCGGTAGTTCCAGGACGGGCGCTGCGCGTCCTGCCAGTCGCCCTCGAAGACCCAGTAGCCGAACTCGCCGCGCACGGAGAGGATGCGGCCGAAGAAGCCGCCGTCGATGAGGCGCTTCAGCTTGAGCAGGCCGGGGAGGAAGAGCTTGTCCTGGACGACGCCGTGCTTGATGCCGGCCGCGTTCGCCAGGCGGGCGAGTTCCAGGGCGCCGTCGAGGCCGGTGGCGGTCGGCTTCTCGGTGTAGATGTGCTTGCCGGCCGCGATCGCCTTCTTGATCGCCTCCTCGCGGGCGGAGGTCACCTGGGCGTCGAAGTAGATGTCGACGCTGTCGTCGGCGAGGACGGCGTCCACGTCCGTCGAGATGTGTTCGAGTCCGTGCCGTTCGGCCAGCGCCTTCAGCGCGTGCTCCCGCCGGCCGACCAGGATCGGCTCCGGCCACAGCACGGTGCCGTCACCGAGGTCGAGGCCACCCTGCTCCCGCAGGGCCAGGATGGAGCGGACGAGGTGCTGGCGGTAGCCCATGCGCCCGGTCACACCGTTCATGGCGATACGCACCGTCTTGCGTGTCACGTCATTCCCTTCGTACGCGGTTCGCGCGCCGCGTACGCCCCACTGGTGAGCGTGACAGCAAGCGCTTTCTATGTAGAGAGAAGCTAGCCTCTGAACGGCGGTGCGGACAAGACCACGGCGGAGCCGAGTTGTTCGAGGGGGCGAACAACCGCGCGGATGGCCGTAGGGTCTGCTCGGAACCACGGGTGTGGGCGTGGATGTGTACGACGGCGTACGGCGAACGCGCGAGGCGGAGGACGAGACATGACGGTGACCCTGGCGGACGTGGCGGCTCGCGCACAGGTCTCCCCCGCGACGGTGTCGCGCGTGCTCAACGGGAACTATCCCGTGGCCGCGTCCACCCGTGAACGGGTGCTGAAGGCCGTGGACGAGCTGGACTACGTCCTCAACGGTCCCGCGAGCGCGCTGGCCGCCGCCACCTCCGACCTGGTGGGCATCCTGGTGAACGACATCGCCGACCCGTTCTTCGGGATCATGGCGAGCGCGATCCAGGCGGAGATCGGCGGGCCGGGCGGGCGCGCGGGCGGGGAGAGACTCGCGGTCGTGTGCAACACGGGCGGCTCGCCCGAACGCGAACTGACCTATCTCACCCTGCTCCAGCGGCAGCGGGCGGCGGCGGTGGTGCTGACCGGTGGCGCGATCGAGGACGCGCCGCACAAGGCGGCCATGGACGCGAAGCTGCGGAAACTGGCGGACGCCGGGACCCGGGTGGTGCTGTGCGGCCGGCCGCCGGCGGCGGAGACCGGGGCGATCGCGCTGACCTTCGACAACCGGGGCGGCGGGCGGGAACTCACCGAGCATCTGATCGGGCTGGGGCACCGGCGGCTGGGGTACATCGCGGGGCCCCTGGAGCGGACCACGACGCGGCACCGGCTCGAAGGCCACCGGGACGCGCTGGCCGCGCACGGCATCGAGGAGGACCCTCGGTGGACCGTGCACGGCCGGTACGACCGGCGGTCGGGGTACGAGGCGACGCTCGAACTCCTGCGGCGTGACCCGTCGTTGACGGCCGTGGTCGCGGCGAACGACTCCGTCGCGCTGGGGGCGTGCGCGGCGCTGCGGGACTCGGGGCTGCGGATTCCGGACGATGTGTCGGTGGCCGGGTTCGACGACCTGCCGTTCAGCATCGACGCGGTGCCGGCGCTGACGACGGTGCGGTTGCCGTTGGCGGAGGCGGGGGCCCGTGCGGGGCGGATCGCCATGGGGCGGGAGGAGCCGCCGCACGGGGGGATCGCGGCGGTGCGGGGGGAGTTGATGGTGCGGGGGTCCACGGCGGGGCCGCGGGACTGATCGGACCTCGGTCCGGGGTCTGCACCGCCGGTGCGGGCCCGTGGAGGTTTTGCGCAGTTCCCCGCGCCCCTTGAAGGGTGCGTCGTCGAGTGCGGGCCCGTGGAGGTTTTGCGCAGTTCCCCGCGCCCCTTGAAGGGTGCGTCGTCGAGTGCGGGCCCGTGGGGGGTTTTCGCGCAGTTCCCCGCGCCCCTTGATGGGTGCGTCGTCGAGTGCGGGCCCGTGGGAGCTGCTTGCCGGGGCCTCTGTGGCGTCGGTGGGGGCGGCCCCCAGGGGCGCGGGGAACTGCGCGACTAGCCACAACGGACCCGCACCCGACCGGAGCCCCCCTCAGGGGCGCGGGGAACTGCGCGACAAGGCTCCACGAACCCGCGACGCCGACACCCGGGTGAGGAAGAGGAGCCGGTCCGGTCCCTCGCGGGTAGGGTCCGTTTTCATGAAGCTGGCGTTCTCCACCCTCGGCGTCCCCGGGCTGCCCCTCACCGACGTGCTGGCCCTCGCGACCGCGCACGGCTACCACGGCGTGGAGTTGCGCGCCCATCCCGAGGAACCCGTCCATCCGGGGCTCGGCCCCGTCGAACGTGCCGACGTGGCCGCCGAGTTCAAGGCGGCCGGCATCGAGATCCTGGGGCTCGCCGGGTACGCCCGGGTCGCCGCGCCCGGCGAGGACGAACCCGTCCTCGCCGAGATCCGCGCCCTCCTCGGCCTCGCCCGGGACCTCGGTGCCCCCTTCGTCCGCGTCTTCCCCGGCGGCGGCACCGGGCAGAGCCCCGAGGAGGCGGACGCGACGGCCGCCCGCCGGCTGGGCACGGCCGCCGAGTATGCCGCCGACCTGGGCGTACGGATCCTGCTGGAGACCCACGACTCGCACCGCACCGGCGCCGACGCGATGCGGGTCCTCGGCCTGGTCGGCCACCGTCAGGTGGGTGCGCTGTGGGACGTGATGCACACCTGGCTCGGCGGCGAACAGCCCGCCGAGAGCTACGCGGCCCTCTCCCCGCACCTCGGCTACGTCCAGGTCAAGGACATCGCCTCCGCCGACGACACGACCCCGCTCCCGCTCGGCGCCGGTGTCCTCCCGCTGACCGACTGCGTGGAGATCCTCTCCCGGCACGGCTGGGACGGCTGGCTCTGCTGGGAGTACGAGAAGCGCTGGTACGCCGACGCCGCCCCGCTGCCCGGCCTGCTCACCCCCGGCCGGGAGCATCTGGCCCGGCTGCTCAGCGAGTCGGCCTGACCGGACGGAAAATCCACTGGCCGGGGCGGGCGGCGGCCGGATAACGTCCCCGCCGTGCCTCAGCCCGTGCCCCGCCCCGCCGTCCTGCCCTCGTGAGCCTGTCCCGCACGCTGATCGACGTGCGTCCCCTGCGTACCTCACCGGTCTTCAGGCGCCTGCTGATCGGGCGGACGGTGTCCCTCCTCGGCGGCTTCATGACCATGGTCACCGTCATGTACCAGGTCTGGGAGATGACGCACAGCGCGGCCTGGAGCGGCGCGGTGGGGCTCGCGCAGGCGCTGCCGCTGGTCTGCTTCGGGCTGTTCGCCGGGGCCTGGGCCGACCGGGGTGACCGGCGCCGGATCTTCCTGGCCGCGACGGTCGGCCAGGCGGTCTGCTCGCTGCTCCTTGCGGTCCAGGGGTTCACCGGGAACGTGCCGGTGGGCGGTGTGCTCGCCCTGGTCGCCGCCCAGTCCGCCTGCGCGGCGGTCGGCGGTCCGGCGGCCGGTGTGTTCGTGCCCCGGCTGCTGCCCAAGGAGCAGGTGGCCTCCGGACTCGCGCTCTACCAGGTCACCGGTCAGGCGATGATGTTCCTCGGGCCCGCGCTCGGGGGTCTGCTGCTCGGCTGGTTCGGCATCGGCGTCTGCTATCTGCTCGACGCGCTGAGTTTCCTGCTGTCCTTCTACGGCGCGTTCGGTCTGCCCGCGCTGCCGCCCGAGGGCGAGCCGTCCCGTGCGGGGCTGCACGGGGTGCTGGACGGGCTGCGCTTCCTGGCCGGCCACCGGGTGGTGCGCGGCGCGCTCGTCACCGACCTCGCCGCCACCGTCCTGGCGATGCCGGTCAGCCTGTTCCCGCTGATCAACGACGAACGGTTCGGCGGTGATCCGCGCACGCTGGGCCTGTTCCTGTCGGCGATCGCGATCGGTGGTGTGCTGGCGTCGGCGTTGTCCGGGGCGGTGACCCACCTGGGCCGTCCCGGTCTCGTGATGCTGTTCGGTGCCGGTGTGTGGGGTGCCGCGCTGGCCTCGTTCGGGGTCATGAGCACCCCCTGGGTCGGTCTGGGGCTGCTGGTCGTGGCCGGTGGGGCCGACGCGCTGTCGGTGCTCTCCCGTACCACGATCGTGCAGACCCGTACGCCTGACGCGCTGCTGGGGCGGGTCACGGCCGCGGAGCAGATCGTCGGGCAGGCGGGCCCGCACCTCGGCAACATGCGGGCGGGGTTGGTGGCCGGGGTGACGTCCGGGGCGGCGGCGCTGGTGGTGGGCGGGGTGTTGTGTGTGGTGGCGGTGGTGTACGTCGGTACGAGTACGCCGGAGTTGCGTGAGGGTTCTCCCTCGCGGGAGGCGCCCTGACCCTCCGGGGGGTGGGCCGGAGAGCTCCGGGTGGTGGCTTCGTGGGGCGGGTGCGGGTGCGTCGTGGTTGGTCGCGCAGTTCCCCGCGCCCCTATTCGCGCAGTTCCCCGCGCCCCTATTCGCGCAGTTCCCCGCGCCCCTATTCGCGCAGTTCCCCGCGCCCCTGGACGGCGGCCCGGGGCGCCGCTCTCTGTTCCAGTCGGTGGCGGACCTCCGGCCAGTCCTCCTCCGTGATCGAGTAGATCGCCGAGTCGCGCAGGCGGCCCTCCTCGCCCGGGGCCCAGGAGCGGGACCAGTTGCGCAGGACGCCCTCGAAGTGGGCGCCGGTGCGTTCGATCGCGGTGCGGGAGCGGGTGTTGCGGGCGTCCGTCTTCAGGTCGACGCGGGACACTCCCCACCCCTCGAAGGCGTGGCCGAAGAGCAGGAGTTTGGACTCGGCGTTGAGGCCCGTGCCCTGGGCCGAACCGGCGAGCCACGTGAAGCCGACCTCGATCGCGTCGAGCCGGTCCTCGTTCAGCCAGGAACGGGGCTCCCAGTACGCCGTGGCGCCCACCGCGCGTCCCGTGGCGAGGGAGATCTGCGCGTAGGGGGCGAGGCGGCCGGTCGCCGCGCGGGCGAGCTGTGCGTCGATGTACGCGCCGACCTCGTCGGCCCTGGGCACCCAGGTGTAGGCGTAGGTGTCCCGGTTCTCCTCCGCGGCCAGCGCGAGGTCTGCCGTGTGCCGGTGCTCCAGTGGTTCCAGGCGCACCGACGCGCCCTCGAGAACCGGTCCTTCCAGAGCAAAACCCATGTGCGATCTCCCGGTCTCCCGATCTTCCTCATCCGCCGACCGGGGAGTCTTCCGTACGGACCTCCGCCCGTCGAACGGGTTTCACCACCGGCACCGCCGCCGGCCGCCGCGGTGTCACCGAGGCCAGCGCCACCCCGCCCACCAGCAGTGCCGCCGCGCACCACCGCAGCGGGGTCACCGACTCGCCCAGGAACAGCGCGGCCGACGACATGCCGAAGACCGGGACGAGCAGGGAGAAGGGCGCGACCGTGGAGGCGGGGTGGCGGCGCA
This sequence comes from Streptomyces sp. NPDC059787, assembly GCF_042732315.1. Classification (NCBI taxonomy): domain Bacteria; kingdom Bacillati; phylum Actinomycetota; class Actinomycetes; order Kitasatosporales; family Streptomycetaceae; genus Streptomyces; species Streptomyces sp. NPDC059787. The sequence goes on along the minus strand of NZ_JBHWHX010000038.1, from coordinate 35,950 downwards.
GCAGCCAGCCCCAGGCGCCGAAGCCGAACACCGTGGCGATCCAGGCGACGAAGAGCACCGTGCCCGCGCCCGCCCGGTCCAGGCCGCGCAGCGCGTCCAGGTCCCGTGACGGGCCCTCCAGCAGCAGGGAGAGGCCCAGCAGCGGAAGTACCGGCACCGTGCTCACCCAGACCATGAAGTTCAGGGCGTCCGGGGGTGCCGCCTTGCGGGTGAGGATGTTGGAGACGCCCCAGCAGGCCGCCGCCGCGACAACCAGGGCGAAGCCGAGCAGCGGCCCGGAGGTGCCCTCGTCGACCGCCGCCACGCCGATCCCGGCCAGCGCCACCGCCATGCCCACCAGCCGTACCCGCGAGGGGCGTTCGCCGAGGAGCGCGAAGGCGAACAGGGCCGTGAACACCGCCTGGATCTGGAGCACCAGCGAGGACAGCCCGCCCGGCATCCCCGCGTCCATGCCGACGAACAGCAGCCCGAACTTGGCCACCCCCAGCGCGAGCCCCACCCCCACGATCCACTTCCACGCCACCTTGGGCCGCCCCACGAAGAACACCGCGGGCAGTGCCGCCACCAGGAAGCGCAGGGCGGAGAAGAACAGCGGCGGGAAGTGGTCGAGCCCGACCTCGATGACGGTGAAGTTCACCCCCCACACGGCGGTGACGAGGACGGCGAGGAACAGGTGGGAAGGTCGCATACGTCGAGGATCACCGCCCACCACACTTCAGCACCAGCGATGATTCCTGCATGGTTGGATGAAGCATCGCTAACCGATCGGGGAGCCGTCATGCTCGACCTCCAGCGGCTGCGCGCCCTGCACGCCGTCGCCGTCCACGGCACCGTCGGTGCCGCCGCCGTGGCGCTCGGCTACACCTCGTCCGCCGTCTCCCAGCAGATCGCCAAGCTGGAGCGGGAGACGCGGACGGTGCTGCTGGAGCGGGAGGGCCGGGGCGTACGGCTGACCGACGAGGCGCATCAACTGGTGCGTACCGCGCGGGAGCTGCTCGCCATCGTGGAGCGGGCGGAGACCGAGCTGGAGGAGCGGCGCGGGGTGCCGGCCGGGCGGCTGACCATCGCCGCGTTCGCGTCGGCGGCCCGGGGGCTGATGCCGCCCGTCCTGGCCGACCTGGCTCGCCGGCACCCCGCGCTCGACACGCGGCTCACCGAGATCGACCCCCACCTCTCCGTGGACCTGGTCGCCAAGGGCGCGGTCGACCTCGTCGTCGCGCACGACTGGGACATCGCGCCGCTGCCCGCCCCGGCGGGCGTGGAGCAGGCGGTCATCGGGAACGACCTGTGCGATCTGCTGGTGCCCGAGGACCACCCCTTCGCGGGGCGTACGGCGGTACGGCGGGAGGAGCTGGGCGGTGAGCGGTGGATCTGCCAGCCGCCGGGACGGGTCTGCCACGAGTGGCTGGTGCGCACCCTGCGCGCGGCCGGGCACGAGCCGGAGATCGTCCACCAGGCCGACGAGAACCCGACCCTGGTCGCCCTGGTCGCGGCCGGGCTCGGCATCGCGCTGATCCCCCGGCTGGGGCGCGGTCCGCTGCCCGCCGGTGTGGTGGAGGTACCGCTCGACCCGATGCCCGTACGACGGCTGTACGCGCTGTGGCGCACCGGGGCGGCCCGCCGTCCGGCGATCGCGGAGACCGTCCGCACGTTGTGCGGGCACTGGCCCGAGGTGTCGGCGCACTCGCCCCGCTGACCCCGTCCGGACCCCCGGTCCCGATTTCGGGAAATACGGTCCGGCCGGGGAACCCGTCCCCGCCTCCGTCCGTCCCATGTGCAGGCTGCCGGACGAGTCTCCGTGGTGCGGTGTCGGCCCTCGCCGCCGGCTGCGAGGGCCGACCACCCCTCTCCGCCGTGCCGTGGCCGGCAGCACGCCGTCATCGGCGCGCCCCCTCCCGTCGCGCCGATGACGGCCCCAGGCCCCGGGGCCCCGAGCCCTCCAGGTCCTGCGGGTCCCGCCCGGTTGCTGCGCATTCCCTTGACTGGCAGAAACTTCCCGGATATTGGTGACCTCCTGGCAGTTTCCTTCAAGGATGTCCTTCAGCGGATCCCCGGTCCCCCGCGGATCACCTTCCAAAGGAGCGCACGTGCCCGACAGCAGCACCGGAAGCACGGGAAGCACCGCACGTCCGTCCAGACGTACCGTCCTCGCCGCGACGGCGGGCGTCACCACCGCCCTCGCGGCCGGCGGCACCGTCCACGCGGCCACCGGCCGGTCCGCGCACGACGACAGAAGGCTGCGCGCCCTCATCTCCCGTATGACGCTGGAGGAGAAGGTCGGCCAGCTGTTCGTGATGCGGGTCTACGGGCACTCCGCCACCGACCCGGACCAGGCCGACGCCGACGCCAACCTGGCGGAGATCGGCGTCCGCACGGCCGCCGAACTGCTCGCCGAGTACCGGGTCGGCGGCATCATCTACTTCGCCTGGGCGCACAACACCCGCGACCCGCACCAGATCGCGGACCTGTCCAACGGCATCCAGAAGGCGTCCCTCGGTCTGCCGCGCGGGCTGCCCGTGCTGATCTCCACCGACCAGGAGCACGGCATCGTGGCCCGCGTGGGCGAACCCGCCACCCTGTTCCCCGGCGCGATGGCCGTCGGCGCGGGCGGCTCCCGTTCCGACGCCCGCGCCCTCGGCCGGATCGCGGGCGCCGAACTGCGCGCGCTGGGCATCCGCCAGAACTACTCCCCCGTGGCCGACGTCAACGTCGATCCGGCCAACCCCGTCATCGGCGTCCGCTCCTTCGGCTCCGACCCGGAGGCGGTCGCGGGCCTCGTCGCGGCGGAGGTCGAGGGCTACGAGTCGTCCCGTGTCGCCTCGACGGCCAAGCACTTCCCCGGACACGGCGACACGATCACCGACAGCCACGCCGAGCTGCCGTACATCCACCACACCCGCGAGGAGTGGGAGGAGCTGGACGCACCGCCGTTCCGGGCCGCCGTCGCCGCGGGCATCGACTCCATCATGACCGCGCACATCGTCGTCCCGGCCCTCGACGCCTCCGAGGACCCGGCCACGCTCTCCCGCCCCATCCTCACCGGCATCCTGCGCGAGGAACTCGGCTACGACGGGGTCGTGGTCACCGACTCCCTCGGCATGGAGGGCGTCCGCACGAAGTACGGCGACGACCGGGTGCCGGTGCTGGCGCTGAAGGCGGGCGTGGACCAGTTGCTCAACCCGCCCTCCCTGGACGTCGCCTGGAACGCGGTGCTGAACGCCGTACGCGACGGCGAGCTGACCGAGGACCGGCTCGACGAGTCGGTCCTGCGGGTGCTGCGGCTGAAGGCGGGACTGGGCCTGTTCGAGGACCCGTACGTCTCGCACGCCGGAGTCGACCGCACCGTCGGCACCCGTGCGCACCTGGCCACCGCCGACCGGATCGCCGAGCGCACCACCACCCTGCTGGTCAACGAGGGCGGTCTGCTGCCGCTGTCCCGGCGCAGGCAGCAGAAGCTGCTGGTGGTCGGCGCCGACCCTGCCTCCCCGTCCGGTACGACGGGACCGCCGACCGGTGTCCTCGCGGACGCCCTGACCGGGCTGGGCTTCACCGCCACCGCCCTGTCCACCGGCACCGCACCGTCCGCCGCCACCATCGCCAAGGCGGTGACGGCGGCCCAGGACGCGGACGCGGTCGTCGTGGGGACGTACAACGTCACGGCGTCCAGCAGCCAGAAGACGCTGGTCGAGCGACTGCTGGCGACCGGGAGGCCGGTGGTCGTGGTCTCGGTCCGCAACCCCTACGACGTGGCCCACCTGCCCGGCGTGGCGGCGTGTCTGGCGACGTACTCCTGGACCGACGTCGAACTGCGGGCGGCGGCACGGGTGATCGCGGGCAAGGTGGACCCGCGCGGCACGCTGCCGGTGCCGGTGCAGCGGGCGGACGACCCGGCGACGGTGCTGTACCCCGTCGGGCACGGGCTGAGGTACTAGACGCACGCGGGCGCGTCCCCCTGCCGGACGTAGCGCGCGTACGTCACACATCCGACGCACCTTCCCCGATGTGGTGAAAGCTCACCAGATGTCTGGCGTGCCCCGACGGACCGGGTCACGCTGGACGGGGGTGTCCGGGGGATGACGATGCACGTGCGAAGTGGGTGGGGGACGCGCGCCGCGTTCGCGGCGGCGGTCGCGGTGCTGCTCACCGGCTGCCAGGGCGCGCCGGGCGGCGCCGAGAAGGAGGGCGGGCCGGTCGAGCGGCGTACGGCGACGCCGACGCCGGTCCGGCAGTCCGGGTACGGGACGGTGTTCCTCGCGATCGACGAGTGCAGCTCCTTCGGCCGGACCAGTTTCACCGAGGTGTCCTGCAGGAGCGAACGGGCGGCGGCCCGGGTCGTCGCCCGCCACGACGGGACCGCGCGCGACGGGCCGCGCTGCCCGGCCACCACCGACTTCGTGCTGCACATCAGCGAGCAGCGCCCCTCCTCCGACGAGGACGGCGACGGCGCGGTGCCGCGCGGCTACGCCTGTATGCGTCACCTCCAGCCGCCGCACCCCGGCGATCCGGGCGGCGGGGGCGGGCCGCGCACCATCGTCGGCGACTGCGTCTACGACCTGGGCGACGGCAAGGTCCGCGAGACGGCGTGCGACGGCAGTGAGGAGCGGGAACCGGAGTTCAAGGTGGTGAGGGCCGTGGACGACCGGTCGAAGTGCCCGGCGTCCACGGCCCTCTACGTGCGGCTCGGCGGCACGTCACCGGTGGGCTGTGCCCGCCCGGTGTAGTCCCGCCGCGTGCCCTACGGGCGCAGCGTCCGCTCCTGCTCGACGTCCCGCTTGTCCAGCTTGGCGTCGAACTTCGCCAGCGGCTTCGCCGCCGCCGGGTTCTCCCGCACCGTGCTCGGCGTGACGTCCGCCCAGTCCAGGATGCGGGCCGTGGCCAGCGCCTTCTCCTCGGCGACCAGACCGGCCACGTTCGCACCGTGGTTCATGCCGGGCGCGGTGAGGACGTACGCGTCACGCGCGCCGTGTCCGAGACGGAACCGCTCGGCGCCCCACGGGTCGTTCTCGCCGTACACGAACAGCATGTGGTTCGCGTTGTGGCGGACCCAGGAGTCGACGTCCCGCATGGCCCACGGCTCGAACCTCATGTCGATCGAGCGGGGCACGAAGTTGCGCGGCGGCTGGTAGCCGTAGCGGACGTACTTCTTCTCGATGTGCGGGAAGTGGATGGTCGGCGCGCCGAGCTGCGTACCGGCCTGGTAGTAGTACGGCGTGTACGGGCTCAGGCCCTGGTCCGTGTAGAACGAGAACCCGGAGATCGTGTCGATCGACGTCCAGATCTCGTCGTCGGTGGCGTTCTTGGCGTCCGCCGGGATGTCCTCGCAGTCGGCGAGGGTGCTGTACTGCCAGAAGCCCCACACGTAGTCGAGGACGACGGCCTCGTACGCCCGGTCCAGGCTGCCGATGGTGTCGAAGGTGTAGCCGTTCTCGGCGGCGACCGCCTCGTACTTCTTCTCCAGCGGGGCCCGGCGCACCAGCGCCTCGCGCTGCACGGCGTTCAGCCGGTCGCGGCACTCCTTGGTGCCGACGGTGCGGAAGAAGCGGTCGTAGGCCGAGTCCTCCTTGTTCACCACGTCGTTGGGGGCGACGTAGGCGACCACGCCGTCCATGTCACGCGGGTAGAAGCGCTCGTAGTAGGTGGCGGTCATGCCGCCCTTGGAGCCGCCGGTGGAGATCCAGTTCTCGGAGTAGATCTCCTTCAGCGCCTTGAAGATGCGGTGCTGGTCGCTGGCGGCCTGCCAGATGTCCAGCTTCGACCAGTCGGCCGGCTCGGGCCGGGACGGGGTGAAGAAGCGGTACTCCATGGAGACCTGGTTGCCGTCCACGATCTGGGTCGGCTCGGCGCGGCGGGGCGTCGTGGAGACGCTGTAGCCGCCCGTGTAGAAGACGGTCGGCCGCGCGGTGTCCTTGTGCAGCACGGTGATCCGCTGCTCGAACGTGCCCTTGGAGGGCCTGCGGTGGTCGACCGGCTGTTCGTAGTTGAGGACGAAGAAGCGGTACCCGGTGTACGGCTTCTCCTCGATCAGGCTCATGCCCGGTATGGAGAGCAGTCTCTCCTTGATGTCAGTGGTGCCGGTGGCCTCCGGCTCGGCGGCGGTGGCCGCCCCGGCCGTACTCAGTGTGCCTATGAGCACCGTGAGCGCCAGCAGCCATCTGAGCGCCTTGCGCATGCGCACTCCCCTGTGAGACAGATGTGCGCCGGAAGCTACTGGACCGACTCCCCGCAGCACCAGGGGACATAGGGTTAACCCTCGGTCAGGAGCCGGTCAGCACAGGATCCAGCCGGAGCTGACGGACCCCCCGCCGACCCTGCCCTTCACCCACACGCAGCGGCGGCCGGCGTGCACGGTCACCGGCCCGGCGTGGTGCTTGAAGTCGCCCTCGTCGACGACCGGGCGGCCCCCGCGCGCCCGTACGCTCACCGACATCTTCCGTTTGGTGCCGGGCTTCTTGGTGAGGGTGACGGCGCAGACGTAGCCGCCCCGCTTGTAGACGACGACCGAGCCGGTGGAGAACGGCAGCGTGCGCACCTTGCGCCCGGCACAGTGGGAGGCGGCGTGCGCGTCCCCCGGCGCGGCGACGGCGAGCAGCCCCGAGGTGATCAGCACCGCAAGGACCGGCGTGAGTCGCCGGCGTATCGCTCCACTGCCCACAGTCGTCCTCCCGTACCGCGCCTGCCGCGTCAGGCGGCGTACGCGTGTACGGACGCATGACGTATGTCGGATGGTTGCGCCCGGGGCGCCGCCCCTCACGCCGGCGCCGGTACGTCCTCCCCGACGAACGTCCGCCACAGCGCGGCGTACTTGCCGCCCAGCCGCAGCAGTTCGTCGTGCGTGCCGTCCTCCGCGACCCGGCCGTGGTCCATCACGATCACCCGGTCGGCGCGGGCGGCGGTGGTGAGGCGGTGGGCGACGACCAGCGTCGTACGACGTCCCGCCAGGCGGTCGGTCGCCTGGTTGACCTGCGCCTCGGTGGCCAGGTCGAGCGCGGCCGTCGCCTCGTCGAGCAGCAGCACGTCCGGGTCGACGAGTTCGGCACGGGCCAGCGCGATCAGCTGGCGCTGTCCGGCGGAGAGGTTGCGGCCGCGTTCGGCGACCTCGTGGAGGTAGCCGCCGTCCAGCGTGGCGATCATCTCGTGCGCGCCGACCGCGCGGGCCGCCGCCTCCACCTCGGCGTCGGTGGCGTCCGGGCGGCCGTAGGCGATGGCGTCGCGGACGGTGCCGGGGAAGAGGTACGCCTCCTGCGGTACGACCCCGAGCCGGTGCCGGTAGGCGGTGATGTCCAGGTCCTTCAGATCCGTGCCGTCGACGGTGACCCGCCCGCCGGTGGGGTCGTAGAACCGGGCGACCAGTTTGACCAGCGTGGACTTTCCGGCGCCGGTCTCGCCGACGAAGGCGACGGTCTGTCCGGCGGGGACGGTGAGGTCGATGCCGTCGAGCGCCTCCTCGCCGTCCCCGTAGGCGAAGCGCACGTCCTCGAAGGCGATCTCCCCGCGCAGGGACGGCACGTCGAGCGGCTTCGCGGCGGTCCCCGTGGAGGCCGGCTCCCGCAGCAGCTCCTGGATGCGGCCCAGCGAGACGGACGCCTGCTGGTAGCCGTCGAAGACCTGGGAGAGCTGCTGCACCGGCGCGAAGAACAGGTCGATGTAGAGCAGGTACGCGACCAGCGAGCCGATCGCCAGCGTCCCGTCGTCGACCCGGCCGCCGCCCACGACCAGTACGGCCGCGGCCGCGATCGAGGACAGGAACTGCACGAACGGGAAGTACACCGAGATCAGCCACTGGCCCCGTATGCGCGCCTCGCGGTAGTCGGCGCTGCGCTCGGCGAAGCGGCGTCCGCCGTCCCGCTCGCGGCGGAACGCCTGCACGATCCGCAGTCCCGCCACCGACTCCTGCAGATCGGCGTTGACCACCGACACCCGCTCCCGCGCCAGCTCGTACGCCTTCACGCTGGCCCGGCGGAAGAAGTACGTGCCGACGACCAGCGGGGGCAGGGTGGCGAAGACGACGAGGGCGAGCCCGACGTCGAGGACCAGCAGGGCGGCCATGATGCCGAAGAAGGTGACCACCGAGACGAACGCCGTGACCAGCCCCGTCTGCAGGAACGTCGACAGCGCGTCGACGTCCGTCGTCATCCGGGTCATGATCCGGCCGGTCAGCTCGCGCTCGTAGTAGTCCAGGCCGAGCCGCTGGAGCTGGGCGAAGATCTTCAGCCGCAGTGCGTAGAGGACGCGTTCGCCGGTGCGTCCGGTCATCCGGGTCTCGCCGATCTGCGCCGCCCACTGGGCGATCACGGCGAGCAGGCCCAGCAGGGAGGCCGCCCAGACCGCGCCGAGGGCGGCCCGGGTGACGCCCTGGTCGATGCCGTGCCGGATCAGCACCGGCAGCAGCAGGCCCATCCCGGCGTCCACGGCGACCAGGCCGAGGCTGATCAGGAGAGGGGTGCGGAAGCCGCGCAGGAGACGGCGCAGGCCGTAGGAGTCCTCGGGCCGGACGGCCCGGTCCTCGTCGACGTCGGGGACGTCGTCCGCCGGGGGCAGCGCCTCGACCTGGGCGAGGAGTTCCGGGGTGGCCGGGGTGCCGGCCAGCGCGGTGTCCTTGGGTTCGCGGTCGCCGGTCCACAGCCGGGGCGTGACCCCGCGCTCGGCGTCGAACTCGGCGTCCAGTTCCGCGCGGACCGAGGTGTCCTCCTCCCGCGGCCCGGCGGGCGGGGTGTGGCCCGGGGAGACGGCGCCCAGCTCGTCGGGGTCGGTGAGCAGCCTGCGGTAGAGGGCGGAGCGCCGTTGCAGCTCGTCGTGGGTGCCGATGTCGGCGAGCCGGCCGCCGTCGAGGACGGCGATGCGGTCGGCGAGGTTGAGGGTGGAGCGGCGGTGGGCTATCAGCAGCGTCGTACGGCCCCGCATGACCCCCTTCAGCGCCTCGTGGATCTCGTGCTCGACGCGGGCGTCCACGGCGGAGGTCGCGTCGTCCAGGACCAGCAGGCGCGGGTCGGTGAGGATCGCGCGGGCGAGGGCGACGCGCTGGCGCTGGCCGCCGGAGAGGGTCAGTCCGTGCTCGCCGACGGTGGTGTCGTAGCCGTCGGGCAGCTCGTCGATGAACCGGTCGGCCTGGGCCGCGCGGGCGGCGGCGGTGATCTGCTCGTCGGTGGCGTCCGGGCGGCCGTACGCGATGTTGTTGCGCACGGTGTCGGAGAAGAGGAAGGAGTCCTCGGGGACCAGCCCGATCGCGGCCCGCAGGGACTCGGTGGTCAGCTCGCGCACGTCGTGGCCGCCGACGAGTACGGCGCCGTGGGCGACGTCGTAGAAGCGCGGCAGGAGCAGGGAGACGGTGGACTTGCCGGAGCCGGAGGCGCCGACGACGGCGAGGGTCTCCCCGGGACGGATCTCGAAGGAGAGGCCCTCCAGGACCGGCCGGCCGGGGTCGTAGCCGAAGGAGACGTCGTCGAACTCGACGGTCGCCGGGGCGTCGGCGGGCAGTTCCTTGGTGCCGTCGGTCAGGGACGGCTCGGTGTCGATCAGCTCCAGGACGCGTTCGGTGCCGGCGCGGGCCTGCTGGCCGACGGTGAGCACCATGGCGAGCATCCGGACCGGGCCGACGAGCTGGGCGAGGTAGGTGGAGAAGGCGACGAACGTGCCGAGCGTGATGTGCCCGCGTACGGCGAGCCAGCCGCCGAGGGCCAGCATCGCCACCTGACCGAGGGCGGGGACGGCCTGGAGGGCCGGGGTGTACCGGGAGTTCAGCCAGATGGTGCGCAGCCGCCCGGCGTACAGCCGCCGTCCGACCTCGCGCAGCTTGCCGGTCTCCTGCTCCTCCTGTCCGAAGCCCTTCACCACGCGTACGCCGCTGACCGCGCCGTCGACCACCCCGGCGACGGCTCCCGCCTGCGCCTGCGCGTACCAGGTGGAGGGGTGCAGCCGGGTGCGGCTGCGCTTGGCGATCCACCACAGGGCGGGGGCGACGGCGAGGGCGACGGCGGTGAGCGGCAGCGACAGCCACGCCATGATCACGAGGGAGATCAGGAACAGCAGGAGGTTGCCGATGGTCATCGGCAGCATGAAGAGCAGGCTCTGGATGAGCTGGAGGTCGCTGGTGGCGCGTCCGACGACCTGCCCGGTGGACAGCTCGTCCTGGCGTCTGCCGTCGAGCCGGGTGATCGTCCCGTACATCTCGGTCCGCAGGTCGTGCTGGACGTCGAGGGCGAGCCGGCCGCCGTAGTAGCGGCGGATGTAGGTGAGGACGTAGACGGCGAGCGCGGCGCCGATCAGGACGCCCGCCCAGGTGGTCATGGACCTGGTCTTGTCACTGATGACGTCGTCGATGATCACCTTGGTGATCAGCGGGACCAGCGCCATGACGGCCATGCCGCCGAGGGAGGAGCCCAGCGCGAGGACGACGTCCTTGGGATGCCGCCACGCGTATGCGGCCAGTCGCCGTGCCCATCCCCGTTGCGGTGTCACGCGGGTGCCCTCCGATCGTCCTGATCTACCGGAAGGCACCAACACCGCCGGAAGCGGATTTCATCCCTCCGCAACATGCGGGCGACCGGTTCAGATGCGGTAGGCGCCCGTTTCCGGTGCGCCCTGCTCGGCCGCGAGCGCGGTGAGCGCCACGACGCCCCGGCCGCGGACGGCGGTCCCCGGGCCCAGGGCGAAGGGGTTCGTCGCGCCCAGCCGGAGCGCGAGGTCCGGGGCCATGTACGGGGTGGTGTCCTCCCAGTCGGCGTCCTCCTCGTCCCGCGTCCACTCGGCGTGCAGCGCGAGCTCCTCGGGGAGCCGCTCGCCCAGCTCGGGGATCTGCCCGCCACCCTGGGCGGAGGCGTCGAAGCGGCGCACCACGACCCCGTCCTCGGCCAGAGCCCAGCCGGATCCGCCGCCGTGCTCGCCGTAGTGGTACGCCTGGGCCCGGCGGTAGCGGCGGCTCAGTGCGGTGAGGGCATCGAGCACCTCGTCGGCGCGTTCCGGATCGACGGGGTTGCACCACGGCCCCAGGACCAGCGTCCAGCCGTCCACCTCGGGAGTGACGTACACGCGGCGGGGGTCGGGCCAGTCGTCGCTGTCGCGGAGGACGACGCTGTATCCCAGCGCGAACGTCGCGAGCCGTTCGCCGGACAGCCCCAGCACCTCGGCGATTCCCGCCCGGTCCCCGCCGGGTACCGCGATCCAGGAGGCGGAGCACGCCTCCAGTGGCTCGGCCCGGTCGTCGGCCGCCTTGACGCGGATCAGCCGTGCGACGGCCGCCCGGTCCCGCTCGGACAGGGCCTCCTCGCCGCCGGCCGAGGCCAGCGCCGTGAGGGCGTCCGCCCGCAGGGCCCCGGGTCCGTCGCGCCGTACCCGCCGGAGCGGTTCGAGGACGGCGTCCCCCAGCATCGGCAGCACCCACAGGGCGCGCTGGGCCACGCCCGGGTCCGGGTCGGCGACCAGGGGGACGAGCGCCTCGATCACCGGAGCGATGTCGCCCCGGTAGGCGGGGGTGCGGTCGAACGCCACCGAGCACGCGGACTGGATGCCGAAGGCGGCGGACTCGCGGACGGTCGCCGAGGGGTGGGACAGCGCCTCGACATAGCGCTCCACGGCACCCAGGCCGCTGAACGCCGCGCTCACCCGCCGCCTCGTCCCCTCGTCGTGCGCCGTCTCCAGGGCCGCCAGCACGTCGTCGTAGGCCGCGGGTCCGATGGCGTGCAGGAGCAGCTTGATCCGGAACCAGTCCACCGGCGAGGCCTCGTCCAGCATCTCGCGCAGCAGTGACGGCACCGCCGCCGCCCCGAGCGACGTCAAGGCCTCCCGGGCGGCCTCCCGCCACTCCGGGTCCGCCAGGTCCCTGACCAGCTCCACGCCACTGCCTCCTGTCGCTCGGGTGTGGGGGCGGCGATCACTATGCCAGCGGCGCACCTGACGTCCCGTCCGCGGGGGCCGGCGAGGAGGCCGCGGGAGCCGGCGGGGAGAGCGGACCCTCGTCACGCAACCGCCACCTTCCCTTCACGCCCTCGACCGCATGTTCATGTCACTCTCTGCGGTATCACTCAGACGTCAACCCGCGTAGATCGGATGCCTCCCATGCTCGCTATCCGCATATCCGCAGGCCGGCGCCGGAAAGCGGTGGCGCTCGCCACGGCCACCGTCCTCGCCGGCCTCGTCGCCCCGACGCTGAACGCACCCACCGCCGGCGCCGCGACCACCGCGTACGACGACACCTACTACGCCGCCGCGATCGGCAAGTCCGGCACGGCGCTCAAGGACTCCCTGCACACGATCATCAGCGACCAGACGAAGATCTCGTACTCGGCCGTCTGGAACGCCCTGAAGGTCACCGACCAGGACCCGGACAACAGCAACAACGTGATCCTGCTGTACTCGGGCATCTCCCGCAGCAAGTCCCTCAACGGCGGTGACGTGGGCGACTGGAACCGCGAACACGTGTGGGCCAAGTCCCACGGCGACTTCGGCACCTCCACCGGCCCCGGCACCGACCTGCACCACCTGCGCCCCGAGGACGTCCAGGTCAACTCCGTCCGCGGCAACAAGGACTTCGACAACGGCGGCAGCTCGTTCACCGACAGCGGCGGCAGCCTGACCGACTCGAACTCCTTCGAGCCGCGCGACGCGGTCAAGGGCGACGTGGCCCGCATGATCCTCTACATGGCCGTCCGCTACGAGGGCACCGACGGCTGGCCCGACCTGGAGCCCAACGACTCCGTGACCAACGGCAGCGACCCGTACCACGGCCGCCTCTCGGTGCTGAAGCAGTGGCACCAGGAGGACCCGCCGAGCGCGTTCGAGGAGAACCGCAACGAGGTCATCTACGACTCCTACCAGCACAACCGCAACCCGTTCATCGACCACCCGGAGTGGGTCGAGTCGATCTGGTAGGCGGGCGGACGGCCCTGCTCCCGGCGATCCGGCGCACGTCGGTCAGCGACTCGTGCATACGGGCGAGCAGGAAGCGGAGCTGGTCCGGGGTCGCGCGGCGGTCGGCGAGCAGGTCCGCCGCGTGACCGAGGAGGTCGTCGGCCATGGCCAGTTGCACCTGTTCGACGGTGTCCGCGAGGCGGGAGAGGCGGCCGGTTCCGTCCGTGAGGAGATAGCAGGGCTTGCCCTCCTCCCCTGTCCACGGCAGCAGCCGCGCGTGGTCGTTCCCGCTGCTCACGCCGTCACCTCCACGCGGTGGACGACGCGCGGCTCGATGTCGATCCCGTGGACGGCGAGCCGCAGCGCACGGCGCCGGGCCTGTTGGCGCCGGGCTTCCTCCGCGCGTTCATGTGCCACGAGGTAGGGGCGGACCACGGCGTCGTCCTCGCCCCGGAGGATCGGTGCCCCGAACCGCCGGGTGGTCGGCGCCCCGGCACACGGAACGCGCGCGTGCCGGCCGGGCGGGACCTCGGTGTGGCGGTGCCGCCCACGGCCAGGAAGCAGAAGCCGTAGCAGCGGTTCGAAGAACCTGGCGGTGCGGTTGCTCATGTCGTCGACTCTCAGGATGTGTTGATGACCGCGTCTCGGGCCGGTACCGGCCACGAGCCCTCGCTTTCCGTAGCGATGTGCTCACAGAGTGGGACGGGCGGAGCTAGGCTCGCCAGAGAGGAGCAGGTGACAGAGCTTTTGTCACAAGGGGGATGACGAATTGGGCAGCATCTACGGGGACTGGCTCAAGGCGCAGCGCGAGGCGGAGGGCCTGACCCAGCAGCAGCTGGCCGACCGGGCGATCATGACGCGTTCGCACATCGCCCACATCGAGGCGGGCCGCCGGGTGCCGTCGAAAGAGGACGCGCGTCGGCTGGATGGAGCGTTGAACACGGGAAACGTGCTGAGCAGTTTCCTGCCGGAGCGGGACGTCGCCGTCGCGGACTACTTCGAGGCGGCCCGCCAGCTCGAACAACAGGCGGTGATGATCCGGGAGTCCGCGGTGACGTTCGTACCGGGAGTGCTGCAGACGGAAAGGTACGCAAGCGCCGTCCTGAGTACGACGTTCCCTCCTCTGAGCGACGAGGAACGTGACAAACGCCTTGTCACACGGCTCGACCGCGCGAGGATCCTCGATGATCCCGTGACGCCCACCTTCTGGGCTCTACTGGACGAGGGGTTGCTGTACCGAGTTGTCGGCGGCCGTGACGTCATGGCGGAGCAGTTGACGCACCTCGTACGTCTCGTCGAGAACAGCCGGGTCCGCGTTCATGTGATGCCGCGTGGCACCGGCGCCTATCCTGTGATGCAGGGGATGCTCAGCTTGATGTGGTTCGAGGACCAGCCTCCGGTGGCCTACTCCGAAGGCGTGCACGTCGCCAAGGTCCATGATGTCCCGGCCGTCGTCGAGCAGTTGCAAGGCGCTTACCATCTCGCACTGAGCGACGCGCTCCCGCTACGCGAGTCGCTTGCCCTCCTGAAAGCCACAGCAAAGGACTACGGACCCGATGACTGATCGATCCATAGCCGACGTCACAACGCCGAGAGGCTGGCGCAAGTCGTCGTACAGCGGAAACGAAGCCGGCAGCTGTCTGGAGGTTCTTGACGGGTATCCGGCGGGTGTGCCGGTTCGGGACTCCAAGGTGCCGGACGGGCCTGCCGTGGTCTTCTCCATGGCCGGTTGGGCGTCGTTCATTGCCGCTCTCAGGGACTGACCCACTCGCTTGAAAAGCGTGAGCATCCGAGCGCTCACTGTCCACACGTCGCTCATTTGAGTGGCCAAGTGACATTCAGTGGCGTAGTGCTCACTCTTTTTCAGCAAGGTGGTCCCCATGACCTCCCGATTCGCCTACGGCCACAACCCCCACAGCACGGCGCACGTGATCAGCACCACGCGCGCCCTCATGCGCACCGACGGCCTGGACGTGCCCTTGGCCTCCATCGCCCGCCATTGCGGGATCACACGCAACTTCCTGTACTCCAACTGGAAGTCGGTTTCGGCGCTTCACCTGCACGCGCTGAGGACCGAGCTGGCGGAGGCCTTCAACACGGCAGCGCACGCCCGCCCGAGTGACGGCACCGCGCGGGGAATCGCCGGGCACCTGACCGAGGTCGTACGGGTCGTCCGCCGTCACCCGACCACGGCCGCCGTCGCGCGTTCCTCTCCCGAGGCGTTCCGGTCGGCCCAGTCGGCGACCGAGGCGCCGCTGATGCAGGTCGCGACGGAACGCATCAGCGACCTGTTGCACCCTCTCTATCCGCACGGCGGTGTCTGGAGCGACCCCGCACTTGCCTCCAGGCCCTGGAAGATCCTGTGGGTCGCCCGTCCCGCCGCCCTCTGTTACGAGGCCGTAGGCGACCAGGACCGGGAAACAACGCTGGACACCGCCTTCACGGAGCTGACACTCGACCTACTGGCCCCCTGGGGCACCACCACGCCGTGACCGCCGCGGACGACCTGCCCGCGGTCAGGAGAACGACAAACCCGGGCGCTCGCCGCGCACCGACCCGGCTGTGGCCGACCGGTCGATGCCGGAGCGCACGGGAGCAGAGCACACCGGCCGACGCCAAAGCACACAGGTCGATACCAGAGCGCACAGGACACAGCACACCGGCCGACGCCAAAGCACACAGGTCGATACCAGAGCGCACAGGACACAGCACACCGGCCGACACCAAAGCACACAGGGCGATACCAGAGCGCACAGGACACAGCACACCGGCCGACGCCAAAGCACACAGGGCGGAGTCGGCCAGCGCCCCGCAGGCAGGTGGCGGCGCGCGCGGCACCCCCACCGCATGGATCGGCAGGGTCGATCGGCGGGCAGGACGCCGGGGCCACGGGCCGTGCGCCCCGCGCAGGCGGCGCCCGGTGCCCGACGCACAGCACACCCGTCGAGCCTCCGGTTCGCTCCATCAGGTGGTGTGAGCGGCGACGCCGGGCGATCGGCCCGACCCGCCGCAACCATGGAACGGCCCCGGCACGTCCGCCGGGGCCGTTCCATGCCTCCACGACGCCTTACCGGAGAATGCCGTGAAAACTCGCTCCTGGTCCCTCGCCGCCGCCCTCGCCCTGACCGCGCTCCTGCTGCCCGCCCACACAGCGTCCGCCGCCCCGGCCGCACCCCCCGCCTGTTCCGACGGGTCGGTGTGCTTCTGGAGCGGCGAGGGCTTCGACGGCGACTACTGGGAGTGGACCGCGCGCAGTGGCTACCGCGACATGCCGCCCCGCCTCCACGACCACGTCGGCTCGTTCGTCGCCAGCACCCGGGCCTGCTTCGTGAACTGGCAGCCGACCGAGAAGCGGGACGTCTTCAACGGCGACTGGCGCTCCCGCTACCTCGGCGACTTCGGCGGACGCATCGACGGGGTGGGCCCGGGCGGCTGCTGACCCGGCGGATCCGACCCGGTAGCGCCGGCAACGCCCTCGCGAGGTCGGCCTTCCCGGGTCCGGGGCCGTACACGTCCAGGGCCGTAAGGGCGTCCGGAACCGTACGGACGTCCAGGGCCGTACAGACGTCCAGGGCCGTAAGGGCGTCCAGGGCCGTACGGACGTCCGGGGCCGTACACGTCCAGGGCCGTACGGACGTCCGGGGCCGTACGGACGTCCGGGGCCGTACGGACGTCCGGATCCCGGACGACTCGGTGCCGGTGTTCGGTCCCCGGTCCCGTGTCAGAGGGCGAACGGCTGCACGTCAGGGTCGCTGTTCGCCTACGCCGGTCGATCTCGCTGACAACGGCCGTGATCTCGTCACCGAGCCGAAGGGCGGCGACGAGACGGCGAGGAGGGGTCGCGGACACATGGGCGTCACCTCATGACGCGTCGGTGACGCCCGAGGGGCGGAACCCTTAATGATCAGTGGTTCGCGCGCCTTCCCCGGGGAGACGTCGCTGTAATGGCTGCCAGAGGGTTTCCCCTCGCCATCAGACACGTTGAAGGGGTAGGACCATGATGAAACCGCGTGCCACCAGGATCGCACTCGTAGGGGCCATGGCTTCCGCGGCAATCGCGCTTCCGCTGGCCGGTTCGGCCGCCGCCGAGACGAACCTGCGCCCGCACGTGACCACCTCCTTCCTGGAGTGTCAGACCCTTGGCAACCAGTTGGCGCAGAAGGGGTGGCTGACGGGCTTCAACTGCGTGCAGGAAGGCAACTACGTGGTCATGTACCCCTGGTAGACACAGGAACTCGACACACGTCCGAACCCGGGGCGGGACCTCGCCGATCACTCCATGTGAGGGTCACTTCATGTGGGTCGGGGCGAACATCCGCAGCACGGCGGGGAGTACGACCACCGCCGGGCCCGGTGTCGTCAGGGCCTTCGCGAGGTCCTGTTCCAGGGTTTCGGGGCTGGTGCGCAGGCCGGGTACGCCGAAGGACTCCGCCAGGGCCACGTAGTCGGGGCGGGTCAGTTCCGTCGCCGTGGGTTCGCCGAAGGCGTCGGTCATGTACTCGCGGAGGATGCCGTAGCCGCCGTCGTCGACGATCAGCCAGGTGACGTCGAGGTCGTGCTGGCGGGCGGTGGCCAGTTCGGCGACGGAGTACAGGGCACCGCCGTCACCGGAGACCGCGAGGACCGGACGGGTGGGGTCGGCGACGGCCGCGCCGAGGGCGGCCGGGAAGCCGTAGCCGAGGCCGCCGGCGCCCTGCGCGGAGTGCAGGTGGTTGGGGCCCATGGCGTCGAAGGCGGACCAGGCCCAGTACGTCAGGATCGTCATGTCCCAGAAGGACGGCGAGCCGGTGGGCAGGGCGCGGCGGACCGCCGTCAGCACCTGCTGTTCCAGGGCGAGTTCCTGGGAGGCGAGGCGCTCGCGGACGCGGTCCAGCACTCCCCGTACGCGCTCGGACGCGGTCGCGTCCTCGCGGGCTTCCACCGTCTCCAGCAGGGCCTGGAGGGCGAGGCGGGCGTCGGCGTGGATGCCGAGGCCCGGGTGGTTGGACTCCAGTTTGCCGAGGTCGGCCTCGATCTGGATCACCCGGCCGCGCGGCTCGAACGTGTGGTAGTTCGAGGAGAGTTCACCGAGTCCGGAGCCGACGACCAGCAGGACGTCGGCGTCCTCCAGGAAGTCGGTGGTGTGGCGGTCCTCCAGCCAGGACTGCAGCGACAGCGGGTGCGTCCAGGGGAAGGCGCCCTTGCCGCCGGGGGTGGTGACGACGGGGGCCCGGACGCGCTCGGCGAGCTGTTTCAGCTTGCCGGAGGCGTCGGAGCGGACCACTCCCCCGCCCGCGATGATCGCGGGGCGGGCGGCGTTCGCCAGCAGGTGGGCGGCGAGTGCGGTGAGTTCGGGGCGCGGGGGCAGCTCGTCGGGGGTGGCGTCCATCGCCGTCACCACCGGCAGGACCGTCTCCGCGAGGAGCACGTCCTGCGGGATCTCCACCCACACGGGACCGTGCGGGACGGTCAGCGCCGACTTCCAGGCCTCCGCGATCGCCGACGGGATCTGGGACGCCGTACGCACCGTGTGGACGGACTTGACGACCCCCCGGAACGAGGCCGACTGGTCGGGGAGCTCGTGCAGGTGGCCGTGGCGGCCGCCGCCCAGCCCGGCCGTCGGGACCTGGCTGCAGATCGCCAGCACCGGCGCCGAGGCCGCCGCCGCCTCCTGGAGCGCGGCCAGCGAGGTCAGCGCTCCCGGGCCGGTCGACAGCAGCAGCGGGGCGGCCTCGCCGGTGATCCGGCCGTACGCGTCCGCCGCGAAACCGGCGTTGTTCTCCACGCGCAGGCCGATGTAGCGCAGGTCGGAGCGGCGCAGGGCGTCGAACACGCCGAGGGCGTGCTGGCCGGGCAGGCCGAAGACGGTGGTCGCGCCGAGCCCGGCCAGGGTCTCCACGACCAGGTCTCCGCCGTTGCGGCCGGGGGGAGGATTCAGCGCGGCCTCCGTCTGCGCGGCGGTCGGGCGGAGCACCAGGTCGTGGTCGTGGGTCACTGCGCGCGGGCCTCCGCAATCTGACGGGACATGATCGTGGTCAGCTCGTACGCCGTGTGGGACGCGGCGACCGAGGTGATCTCGGCGTGATCGTACGCGGGGGCCACCTCGACGACGTCCGCCGAGACCAGGTTGCAGGAGGCCAGTCCGCGCAGGATCTCGAGGAGCTCGCGGGAGGTCATGCCGCCGGCCTCGGGGGTGCCGGTGCCGGGGGCGTGGGCCGGGTCGAGGCAGTCGATGTCGATGGAGATGTACAGCGGGCGGTCGCCGATGCGCTGACGCAGCTGGTCGGCGACCTCGTCGGCGCCCCGGCGGTAGACGTCCGCGGAGGTGACGATGCCGAAGCCCATCTTCTCGTCGTCGGTGAGGTCCTGCTTGCCGTAGAGCGGGCCGCGGGTACCGACGTGGGAGAGGGCGGAGGTGTCGAGGATGCCCTCCTCCACCGCGCGACGGAACGGGGTGCCGTGGGTGTACTCGGCGCCGAAGTAGGTGTCCCAGGTGTCGAGGTGGGCGTCGAAGTGGAGCAGGGCCACGGGACCGTGCTTCTTGGCGACCGAGCGGAGCAGCGGCAGGGCGATGGTGTGGTCGCCGCCCAGGGTCATCAGGCGGGCGCCGGTACCGAGGAGGTCGTCGGCGGCGGCCTCGACCGTCTCCACGGCCTCGTTGATGTTGAAGGGGTTCACGGCGATGTCGCCGCCGTCCGCGACCTGGGCGAGGGCGAAGGGGGAGGCGTCCTGCGCGGGGTTGTAGGGGCGCAGCAGCCGGGACGCCTCACGGATGGCGTTGCCGCCGAAGCGGGCGCCCGGCCGGTAGGAGACACCCGAGTCGAACGGCACGCCCACCACGGCGACGTCGGCGCGGCCGACCTCGTCGAGACGGGGCAGCCGGGCGAAGGTCGCGGGACCGGCGTACCGGGGGACGCGGGAGGAGTCGACGGGGCCGCGGGGCGTCTCGTTGCTGCTCATGGGACTGCCTTCTTTCCTGCTCTTCGCCTTGGCTCATGCGTCCGCCCGCACCCGCGGGCTGCCGGTCTGTCCCGACCATAGAGCGGCGGAAAGCACCTGCGAAGTGTACGTTTCATCCATTCCCGCCACACGGAATGGAGGAAGTGTCCAGCATGTCGGACCCCATGGTTCCCCCCACGCCACCTGTGCGTCTGGACGCGCTCCTGGCACGCGAGGACCTCGGACTGCGCCGGATCGCCGGGCCCGACGACCCCGGCGCCGTCGTGCACTGGGCGCACGCCTCGGAGATGGCGGACCCGTACCCGTATCTGCTGGGCGGGGAGCTGCTGCTGTCGGCGGGGGTGCACATCCCGGAGGGGGCGGGCGCGGGGTACTTCGACGCGTACGTCTCCCGGATCGTGGCGGCGGGCGGGGCGGCGCTCGGGTTCGGCGTGGCACCGGTGCACGAGGCGGTGCCCAAGGAGCTGGCGGAGGCGTGCGAGATGCACGGGCTGCCGCTGCTGGAGGTGCCGCCGCGGACCACGTTCTCGGGGGTGGCGCGGGCGGTCTGGCAGCTCATGGCGCAGGCCCGGCTGGCGGAGCTGCGCCGGGTCGCGGAGGCCCAGCAGAGCCTCGCCACCGCGGCGTCCCGCCCGGACCCGGTCCGCCCGGTCCTCCACCGACTGGCCCAACGGATCGGAGGCTGGGCCGCCCTGTACACCCCGGACACCACCGAACTGGCCACCGCGGGAACCACCCCACCCCCGGAGACAAGACAGTCCCTGACGGACCTGGCCGATCTGGTACGCCCCTCCCCGACCACGGACAGCCGCACCGCCCCGACCACGGACAGCCGCACCGCCCCAGCCACGGACAGCCGCACCGACGTAGCCGCGGGCAGCCGCACCGCCCCAGCTACGGACAGTCGTGCCGACGTAGCCGCGGGCAGTCGTGCCGACGTAGCCGCGGGCAGTCGTGCCGCTGGGGCGGCACGGGTGGGCGCGGCGGCACCCGGCGAACGCCGGCAAGTGACACCCGCACCCGGCGAGCACCGACAAGCGGCGCCCACCACCGCCAGCGACACAGTCGACGGCACCCACCTCGCCGCCTACGCCCTCGGCACCGGATACGTACTCGGCGTGGCCTCGCCACAACGCGACCCGGGCAACCACAGCATCGCCTCCGTCGCAGCCGTCCTGCTCACCCTCCTCACCGCCCGGCAACAGAGCGGCACCACCGCGGCCCGCGCCTCCGCACTCGTACGACTCCTGCTGGGCAGCCCGCCCCAGGACGTGGCCCCGCTCCTCGGCGGAGAGCGGTGGCAGGTGGTCCACGCCCGGCCGGACGGCCACACCGCACCGGACCCCCTGACCACCTCCGCACTCGGCACGGCGCTCGGCTCCCCCCTGGTCGACCCGGCCGGCGAGTTCGTACGCGTCCTGGTGCCCGCCGACCGCCCCGTGGAGCCGCTTCCCGGCTGGACCCTCGGCGTCAGCACCGCCGCCGCCCCGCCCGACTGGCCGGACGCCGACACCCAGGCCGCCCGCGCCCTGGCCCGGGCCCGCGCCACCCGCGCCCCGCTGCTCCGGCACGGCGACCGCCCCGCCCTCGCCGACCTCGTCCCGCCGCGCGACGCGGACGCCCACGCCCGGTCGCTGCTCGCGCCGATAGCGGCCGCTCCCGCCCTCACGGACACCCTGCGCACCTGGCTCTCCCTGCACGGCAGTTGGGACCGTACGGCGGTGGCGCTGTCCGTGCACCGCAACACCGTGCGGCAGCGCATCGCGCGGTGCGCGGCGCTGCTGGAGGCGGACCTGGACGACCCGGACGTACGGATGGAGCTGTGGTTCGCGCTGCGGCGCACGTGAGCCGTACGGGCGGCACCGAGCCACTGAGTAGCCGTACGGAGTCGGCTGAGTACGTGACGCACGTCCCAGCGCGCGATACGCCAGGGACGCCCACAGGCCGCTGCTCCACAATGGGGGCATGCCGATACCCGGGACACCCAGCCGCGCCGAACTCGTCGAGCACCTGGTCGCCACGCGCATCGCGGGCGATGTCGCCACGCCGCGCGAGAACAACCTCTCCCACTACCGCAAACTGGCGAACGGCGACCGTCACTTCTGGCTCGGCCTGGAACTCGGCGACCGCTGGACCGACGAGCAGGACGTGCTGGCGGTGATGGCGGAGCGGGTCGGCGTCAACGACGACCCCGAGCACCGGTACGGGCAGGACACCATCGACCCGGAGCTGACCGTGGCCGGGCTGGAGCGCATGGCCGGGCGGCTGCGCAAGGCTGCGGACGGGCAGCAGCGGGTGCTGTTCGCGACCGGTCATCCGGGCGGGCTGCTGGACGTGCACCGTGCGACGGCCGCCGCGCTGCGGGCCGTCGGCTGCGAGATCGTGGTCATCCCGGACGGGCTGACGACGGACGAGGGTTATGTGATGCAGTTCGCGGACGTGGCGGTGCTGGAGCACGGCGCCACGCTGTGGCACACCCATTCCGGTGAGCCGATGAAGGCCATCCTGACCGCCCTGGAGCGCGAGGGCCGCCCGCTGCCGGACCTGGTCGTCGCCGACCACGGCTGGGCGGGTGCGGCCGGACAGTACGGCGTCGACTCCGTCGGCTACGCCGACTGCAACGACCCGGCCCTGTTCGTCGCCGAGGCGGAGGGCACCGTCCAGGTCACGGTCCCCCTCGACGACCACGTCACCAGCCCCCGCCACTACGACCCGATGACGGCGTACCTGCTGGCGGAGGCCGGTCTGGCGCAGTGAAAGGCCCCGTCGGCCGGGCGCGGGGACACGCCCGGCCGACGGGGCAGCCGGTGGACGCGGGGGTCAGTTGACGAACGGGACGGCGTCGGCGCGGTCGGCGTGCCAGTTGGTGGCGATCGGCCGGTCGACCGTGGCGGTGTCGGGGAGGCGGAGCGTGACGGAGTTCTCCTCGTCACCGGCGACCGAGAGGTGGAGCCGGTCGAACTGCACGCCGTTGTTGTTGTTGGTGCTCTTGGGGCTGATGCCGGCGTAGGCGACGGCGGAGCCGCCGAGGACGACGTCGTCGCTGACGCCGTGCTCGGCGGGCGAGACCTCGGTGTCGGGGTGGGAGCCGAAGGAGGCGGAGGGGAACACGCCCTCCAGGTGGCAGACGATGCCGGGCTTGGCCTTGGCGGTGATCAGGTAGTAGCCGCCCGCCTGCGTCTCGGACGTGACCTTGAGGTTCAGGTCGCTGGTCGCGCAGGGCCGGGTGGTGTGGCTGCCGCTGTCGGCGGTGGCCGTGGCGGTGGCGGCGCCGCCCAGGGCGAGCGCGGCGACGGCGGCCAGGGCGAGGCGGGCGGAGCGGGTGGCGAAGCGAGAACGCATGGTGGTCTCCATGGTGTGACGTGGTGGATCGGCCGGCGGGCTGCCGGGATGACCGCAGCTTGTGCCGTGATCCGTCCCACCCGCCACACCGGACGCCCAGCACGGGACGCCGGAACGCTGGAACGGCCTCTGACCAGCACGGATGCCGACCGCCTGGAACGGTCCGCTGGGACGCGGACAGCCGTCCGGCCCGTGCGCCGTGGAGAGGGGGAGGGCGTCCGGAGCCGGCTCAGGAGCGCGGGACCCGGACCACGCCCTCCTGGATGACCGAGACCGCGAGGCGGCCGTCCTGGGTGTAGATGCGGGCCTGGCCGAGGCCTCGGCCGCCGTGGGCCGAGGGGGACTGCTGGTCGTACAGGAGCCACTCGTCGGCGCGGAACGGGCGGTGGAACCACATCGCGTGGTCCAGGGAGGCGCCGACGACGTCGCCGACGGCCCAGCCGCCGCGGCCGTGGGCGAGGAGGACGGAGTCGAGCAACGTCATGTCGGAGACGTACGTGGCGAGGACGACGTGCAGCAGGGGGTCGTCGGCGAGCTTGCCGTTGGTGCGGAACCAGACCTGGGAGTGGGGTTCGCGGGGCTCGCCGAAGCGGCCGTAGGGCGGCTCGTCGACGTAGCGCAGGTCGACGGCGGCGCGGGCCTCCAGGAAGCGCTCCACGACCTCGGGGGCGAGGTGGGCGTACCCGCGCAGGCGTTCCTGCGACGTGGGCAGCGTGGCCGGGTCGGGGGACGGCGGCATCGGGTCCTGGTGGTCCAGGCCCTCCTCGTACGTCTGGAAGGACGCCGAGAGGTGGAAGATCGGCTTTCCGTGCTGGACCGCGACCACCCGCCGGGTGGTGAAGGAGCGGCCGTCGCGGATCCGGTCGACGGTGTAGACGATCGGGGCGCCGGGGTCGCCGGGGCGCAGGAAGTACGCGTGCAGGGAGTGGGCGGGCCGGTCCTCGGGGACGGTCCGCCCGGCGGCGACCAGTGCCTGCGCCGCGACCTGTCCGCCGAAGACGCGGGGGACGACGGCGCTGCGGGAGTGGCCGCGGAAGATGTTCTCCTCGATCTGCTCGAGGTCGAGCAGATCGAGGAGTTCCTGTAGTGCCTGACTCATGTGGTCAGTTGTATACGGCAGGGATTTCGGGGGGCTTACAGGCCCATGTCCTTGGCGATGATCGTCTTCATGATCTCGCTGGTGCCGCCGTAGATGCGGTTGACGCGGTTGTCCGCGTACAGGCGGGCGATCGGGTACTCGTTCATGTAGCCGTAGCCGCCGTGGAGCTGGAGGCAGCGGTCGATGACGCGGTGCGCGACCTCGGTGCAGAACAGCTTGGCGGAGGCGGCCTCGGCGGGGGTGAGCTCGCCGGCGTCCAGGGCCTCGGTGGCGCGGTCGGCGACGGCCTCGGCGGCGTCGACCTCGGCCTGGCAGGCGGCCAGCTCGAACTTGGTGTTCTGGAAGTGGGCGACCGGCTTGCCGAAGACGGTGCGCTCCTGCACGTACTGCTTGGCGAACCGGACGGCGGCCTTGGCCTGCGCGTAGGCGCCGAAGGCGATGCCCCAGCGCTCGGAGGCCAGGTTGTGGCCGAGGTAGTAGAAGCCCTTGTTCTCCTCGCCGAGCAGGTCCTCGACGGGAACCTTGACGTCGACGAAGGCCAGCTCGGCGGTGTCGGAGGTCTTCAGGCCGAGCTTGTCGAGCTTGCGGCCCACCGAGTAGCCCTCGGACTTGGTGTCGACGGCGAAGAGGGAGATGCCGTGGCGGCGGTCCTCGGCCGTCGGGGCGGCGGTGCGGGCGCAGACGATCACCTTGTCGGCGTGGACGCCGCCGGTGATGAAGGTCTTGGCGCCGTTGAGGACGTAGTGGGAGCCGTCCTCGGAGAGCTTGGCGGTGGTCTTCATGCCCGCGAGGTCGGAGCCGGTGCCCGGCTCGGTCATCGCGATGGCCCACATCTCCTCGCCGGTGACGAACTTCGGCAGGTAGCGCTTCTTCTGCTCGTCGGTGGCGAGCATCTTGAGGTAGGGCAGGGCGAGCAGCACGTGCACGCCGGAGCCGCCGAACTGGACGCCCGCGCGGGCGGTCTCCTCGTAGAGGACGGCCTCGAACTTGTGGGTGTCCATGCCCGCGCCGCCGAACTCCTCGGGCACGCTGATGCCGAAGATGCCCAGCTCACCGAGCTTGTAGTAGAAGTCGCGGGGCGCCTGGCCCGCTGCGAACCACTCGTCGTAGACGGGGACGACCTCGGCCTCGATGAAGGCGCGGATGGTCTCCCGGAACGCCTCGTGATCCTCGTTGAAAACCGTACGGCGCACTGTCCGCCACCCCAATCCCTGCGCCTAAACCGGCGCCGCTCTCGCGTACGTGGTTGCTCGCCGTCGGGGTTCCTCAGTTGATGGCTACGGCCCGCATGGCTAAGCGCTTGCTCATTCAAGATACCGGCGAGTATCCACAGCCGTCCAGAGCGGGGGCCCCGTAACGCTCGTCACTCCGCCGGGGTCATCGCGCGCCCGCCGCCGCGAACGCGCCCCGGGCCATCCGGTGCAGCAGCTCGGCGGTGCCGGTACGGCCGGGCAGGGAGCCGGTGCGGGTCAGGTGGGGGGTGGAGTTGAGCAGGCCGAACACCGAGTGGACCGCCGAGCGGGCGGCCGGTTCGGCCAGCTCCGGGTAGAGCTCGCGCACCACGCCCACCCACAGCTCGACGTACTGCCGCTGCAACTGGCGCACCAGCTTGCGGTCGGTGTCCCGGAGGCGGTCCAGCTCACGGTCGTGCAAGGTGATGAGGGGGCGGTCGTCGAGCGCGAAGTCGATGTGCCCCTCGATCAGCGAGTCGAGGACCGCCTCGGGGGCCACCCCGTCGGCCTCCTCCAGGCGCCGCTTCGCACCGGTCAGCAGCCGGCCGCTGATCCCCACCAGCAGCTCCGCGAGCATCGCGTCCTTGCCCGCGAAGTGCCGGTAGAGCCCGGGGCCGCTGATGCCGACCGCGGCGCCTATCTCGTCGACCCCGACGCCGTGGAAGCCGCGATCGGCGAAGAGCCGGGCGGCCTCCTTGAGGATCTGCTCGCGGCGGGTGGGGGCGTCGGTTCTGGTGGCCATGAAGACGATTCTAGACAGCACGGTTAGCGGTCGTTAACCTGAAGGAAATGCGTTAACGCTCATTAACAAGGTGAGGGGACCCGCAGGATGCATGAGGCACCGGAGCTTCACAGCGCGGCCGATCCCGCGTCGGAGGCCTTTCGGGCCAACGAGGAGGCGCACCGCGCGCTCGTCGAGGAGCTGCGCGGCAAGCTGGCCGCGGCGGCGCTCGGCGGCGGCGAGCGGGCGCGGGCACGGCACACCGCGCGCGGGAAACTGCTCCCGCGCGAGCGCGTGGACACCCTCCTCGACCCCGGCTCGCCCTTCCTGGAGCTGGCCCCGCTGGCGGCCGACGGGATGTACGAGGGGCAGGCCCCGGCGGCCGGAGTGATCGCCGGGATCGGGCGGGTCGGCGGCCGGGAGTGCGTGGTCGTGGCCAACGACGCCACCGTCAAGGGCGGCACGTACTACCCGATGACGGTGAAGAAGCACCTGCGCGCGCAGGAGGTGGCCCTCGACAACCGGCTCCCCTGCGTCTACCTGGTGGACTCCGGCGGTGCCTTCCTGCCGATGCAGGACGAGGTGTTCCCGGACCGGGACCACTTCGGGCGGATCTTCTACAACCAGGCCCGGATGTCCGGCGCCGGCATCCCGCAGATCGCGGCGGTGCTCGGCTCGTGCACGGCGGGCGGGGCGTACGTCCCGGCGATGAGCGACGAGGCGGTGATCGTCCGCAACCAGGGCACGATCTTCCTCGGTGGCCCGCCGCTGGTGAAGGCGGCCACCGGTGAGGTGGTCACGGCGGAGGAGCTGGGCGGCGGCGAGGTCCACTCGCGCGTGTCGGGCGTGACCGACCACCTCGCGGAGGACGACGCGCACGCGCTGCGGATCGTCCGCACCATCGTCTCCACGCTCCCCGCGCGAGGGCGGCTTCCCTGGCAGGTGGAACCGGCCGTCGAGCCCAAGGTGGACCCGGCGGGGCTGTACGGGGCGGTGCCGGTCGACTCCCGCACGCCCTACGACGTACGCGAGATCATCGCGCGGATCACCGACGGCTCCCGTTTCGCGGAGTTCAAGTCGGAGTTCGGGCAGACCCTCGTCACCGGCTTCGCCCGGATCCACGGCCACCCGGTGGGCATCGTCGCCAACAACGGCATCCTGTTCTCCGAGTCCGCGCAGAAGGGCGCCCACTTCATCGAGCTGTGCGACCAGCGCGGCATCCCGCTGGTGTTCCTGCAGAACATCTCGGGCTTCATGGTGGGCCGGGACTACGAGGCGGGCGGTATCGCCAAGCACGGCGCCAAGATGGTCACGGCGGTCGCCTGCACGCGCGTGCCGAAGCTGACGGTGGTGGTCGGCGGGTCGTACGGGGCGGGCAACTACTCGATGTGCGGGCGGGCGTACTCCCCCCGGTTCCTGTGGATGTGGCCCAACGCCAAGATCTCGGTCATGGGCGGCGAGCAGGCCGCCTCCGTCCTCGCGACCGTCAAGCGGGACCAGCTGGAGGGACGCGGCGAGGAGTGGCCGGCCGAGGACGAGGACGCCTTCAAGGCCCCGATCCGCGCGCAGTACGAGCGTCAGGGGAACGCCTACTACGCGACGGCCCGCCTCTGGGACGACGGCGTGATCGACCCGCTGGAGACCCGGCAGGTCCTGGGCCTGGCCCTGACCGCGTGCGCCAACGCGCCACTGAGTGACCCTCAGTTCGGCGTCTTCCGGATGTGAGGGGACGGACAACGATGTTCGAGACAGTGCTTGTGGCCAACCGGGGCGAGATCGCGGTGCGCGTCATCCGCACACTGCGGTCGATGGGCGTGCGCTCGGTGGCGGTGTACTCCGACGCGGACGCCGACGCGCGGCACGTGCGGGAGGCCGACACGGCGGTACGGATCGGGCCGGCGCCGGCCTCGGAGAGCTATCTGTCGGTGGAGCGGCTGCTCGAGGCCGCCGCCCTCGGCGGCGCGCAGGCGGTGCACCCGGGGTACGGCTTCCTCGCCGAGAACGCCGCCTTCGCGCGGGCGTGCGATCGGGCGGGGCTGGTGTTCATCGGGCCCCCGGCGGACGCGATCGCCCTGATGGGCGACAAGATCCGCGCGAAGGAGACGGTGAAGGCGGCCGGGGTCCCGGTGGTCCCGGGTTCGAGCGGCAGCGGCCTCACGGACGGGCAGCTGGCCGACGCGGCCCGCGACATCGGTGTGCCGGTGCTGCTGAAGCCGTCGGCGGGCGGTGGCGGCAAGGGCATGCGCCTGGTGCGGGACGCGTCGGTGCTGGCCGACGAGATCGCCGCCGCGCGGCGCGAGGCCCGCGCCTCCTTCGGCGACGACACACTGCTCGTCGAGCGGTGGATCGACCGCCCCCGGCACATCGAGATCCAGGTGCTGGCCGACGGCCACGGGGGCGTCGTCCACCTGGGCGAGCGCGAGTGCTCGCTGCAGCGCCGCCACCAGAAGATCATCGAGGAGGCGCCCAGTGTGCTCCTCGACGAGGGGACCCGGGCCGCGATGGGCGAGGCGGCGGTCCAGGCGGCCCGCTCCTGCGGCTACCGGGGCGCGGGCACGGTGGAGTTCATCGTCCCGGGCAACGACCCCTCGTCGTACTACTTCATGGAGATGAACACCCGCCTCCAGGTGGAGCACCCGGTCACCGAATTGGTCACGGGGCTTGACCTGGTCGAGTGGCAGCTGCGGGTGGCGGCGGGCGAGCCGCTCGGCTTCGGGCAGGACGACGTCCGGCTCACCGGGCACGCGGTGGAGGCCCGCGTCTGCGCGGAGGACCCCGCGCGCGGCTTCCTCCCCTCCGGCGGCACGGTGCTGAAGCTGCGCGAACCGCAGGGCGACGGCGTCCGCACCGACTCCGGGCTGAGCGAGGGCACGGAGGTCGGCAGCCTCTACGACCCGATGCTGTCCAAGGTGATCGCGTACGGCCCCGACCGCGCGACGGCGCTGCGCAGGCTCCGGGCGGCGCTGGCGGAGACGGTGACGCTGGGCGTGCAGACCAACGCCGGGTTCCTGCGGCGGCTGCTGGCGCATCCGGCGGTGGTCGGCGGCGACCTGGACACCGGGCTGGTGGAGCGTGAGGTGGACGGGCTCGTACCGGACGAGGTGCCGGCGGAGACGTACGCGGCGGCGGCGCTGCTGCGCCAGGCCTCCCTCCGGCAGCCCGCCGGCGGATCCGGCTGGGCCGACCCGTTCGCCGCCGCCGACGGCTGGCGGATGGGCGGCGAGCGGGCGTGGACGGCGCACCACCTGCGGGTGGCGGGCCACGACCCGGTGACCGTGCGCGTGCGCGGCACGGCGGACGGCGGGACGGAACTGCTGCTGCCGGGCGCCGGCACCCCGGTGCGGGGGTCCGCGGGCCCGGTGGGCGGGCACCGGTTCACCTGCACGCTCGACGGCGTCGCCCACACCTTCGCCGCCCTGCCGGACGGCACCTGGCTCGGCCGGGACGGCGACGCCTGGCACGTCCGCGACCACGACCCGGTCGCCGCGTCCCTCACCCGCGCCGGCCAGGCGGGCGCCGACTCGCTGACCGCGCCGATGCCGGGCACGGTGACGGTGGTGAAGGTCGCCGTCGGCGACGAGGTGGCGGCGGGCCAGAGCCTGCTGGTGGTGGAGGCGATGAAGATGGAGCACGTCATCTCCGCCCCGCACGCCGGCACGGTCACCGAACTGGACGTGGCCCCGGGCACGACGGTCGCGATGGACCAGGTGCTGGCGGTCATCGCACCGGTGGAGGAGGAGACGGCATGAACGCCCCGGAACTGGGCCTGCCGACGGCCGTACCGGCCGCGGGGCTGCCCGCGCGGGTACGGATCCACGAGGTCGGCGCGCGCGACGGACTGCAGAACGAGAAGGCGACCGTCCCGACGGCAGTCAAGGCGGAGTTCGTCCGCCGCCTGGCCGGCACCGGTCTGAGCACCATCGAGGCGACGAGCTTCGTGCACCCCGAGTGGGTGCCCCAGCTCGCGGACGCCGAGGACCTGTACCCGGCGGTGTCCGACCTGCCGGTGTCGCTGCCGGTCCTGGTGCCGAACGAGCGCGGACTGGACCGCGCGCTGGCGCTGGGCGCCCGGCGGGTCGCGGTGTTCGCCAGCGCCACGGAGTCCTTCGCCAGGGCCAACCTCAACCGCACGGTGGACGAGGCGCTGGCGATGTTCGAGCCGGTGGTGCGGCGGGCGAAGGCGCAGGACGTCCACGTCCGCGGCTACCTGTCGATGTGCTTCGGCGACCCGTGGGAGGGCGCGGTCCCGGTCCCCCAGGTGGTGAAGGTGTGCCGGGCCCTGCTCGACATGGGCTGTGACGAGCTGAGCCTGGGCGACACCATCGGGGTGGCGACCCCGGGCCATGTGACGGCCCTGCTCACCGCGCTCGGCGAGGCGGACGTGCCCGTGTCCGCGCTGGCCGTGCACTTCCACGACACCTACGGCCAGGCCCTGTCCAACACGCTGGCCGCGCTCCAGCGGGGCGTCACCACGGTCGACGCCTCCGCCGGCGGACTGGGCGGCTGCCCGTACGCGAAGTCCGCCACCGGCAATCTCGCCACCGAAGACCTCGTGTGGATGCTGCGGGGTCTCGGCATCGACACCGGAGTCGACCTCGGCCGTCTGGTCGCCACGAGCGTCTGGATGGCCGCCCACCTGGGCCGACCCAGCCCGTCCCGCACCGTACGAGCCCTCTCCCACCAGGA
The DNA here is from genome assembly GCF_042732315.1 of Streptomyces sp. NPDC059787. Classification (NCBI taxonomy): domain Bacteria; kingdom Bacillati; phylum Actinomycetota; class Actinomycetes; order Kitasatosporales; family Streptomycetaceae; genus Streptomyces; species Streptomyces sp. NPDC059787. Next base: position 5,088 of record NZ_JBHWHX010000038.1, on the reverse strand, counting down.
GCAGTGAACGACATGGACCACAAGCTCTCCCCCGAACTGGAAGAACTCCGCCGCACGGTGGAGGAGTTCGCGCACGACGTGGTGGCACCGAAGATCGGTGACTTCTACGAGCGGCACGAGTTCCCGTACGAGATCGTGCGGGAGATGGGCCGGATGGGCCTATTCGGGCTGCCGTTCCCGGAGGAGTACGGCGGCATGGGCGGCGACTACTTCGCCCTGGGCGTGGCCCTGGAGGAGCTGGCGCGGGTGGACTCCTCGGTGGCGATCACCCTGGAGGCGGGCGTCTCGCTGGGCGCGATGCCGGTCCACCTCTTCGGCACGGAGGAGCAGAAGCGCGAGTGGCTGCCCCGGCTCTGCTCGGGCGAGATCCTGGGCGCGTTCGGTCTGACGGAGCCGGACGGCGGCAGTGACGCGGGCGCGACCCGTACGACGGCCCGGCTGGACGAGTCGACGGGCGAGTGGGTCGTCAACGGCGCCAAGTGCTTCATCACCAACTCGGGCACGGACATCACGGGCCTGGTCACGGTCACGGCGGTGACGGGCCGCAAACCCGACGGCAGGCCGCTGATCTCGGCGATCATCGTCCCGTCGGGCACGCCGGGCTTCACGGTGGCGGCCCCGTACTCGAAGGTCGGCTGGAACGCGTCGGACACCAGGGAGCTGTCCTTCCAGGACGTCCGCGTCCCGGCGGCGAACCTGCTGGGTGAGGAGGGCCGGGGTTACGCGCAGTTCCTGCGCATCCTGGACGAGGGCCGTATCGCCATAGCGGCGCTGGGCACGGGTCTTGCGCAGGGCTGTGTGGACGAGTCGGTGAAGTACGCCAAGGAGCGGCACGCCTTCGGCAGGCCGATCGGCGCCAACCAGGCGATCCAGTTCAAGATCGCCGACATGGAGATGAAAGCCCACACGGCCCGCCTCGCGTGGCGCGACGCGGCCAGCCGTCTGGTGGCCGGCGAGCCGTTCAAGAAGGAGGCGGCGCTGGCGAAGCTGTACTCGTCCACGGTCGCCGTGGACAACGCCCGTGACGCCACGCAGATCCACGGCGGCTACGGCTTCATGAACGAGTACCCGGTGGCCCGTATGTGGCGCGACTCGAAGATCCTGGAGATCGGCGAGGGCACGAGCGAGGTCCAGCGGATGCTGATCGCCCGGGAGCTGGGTCTGGCGGGCTGAGCCACCGCCCGCCCGGGCCCCGGCGGACACCGGCCCCGCGTCGTCAGGCGCGGGGCCGGTCGGCGTGTGCGGACGCCCGCGTCGCGTCCCGCGACGCCCGACACGGCCTCCGGGTTGTGCACGATCTCCATTCCCCTTCGGTCACGGTTCCATCACGAACCCCCCTCCCCGACTCCCGGAACAACACAGTCCGTTCATAGCGGACTTGACCGGGCGTCAAGGGAAAAGCAAGATCACGAAAGTTGCCACGGAGCACGCGACCGGTGTGCCGGGCACAGAGCCGAGGGGGCGTCCGGGGCCGCGCAACAGCTTCCAGCAGCGCGCCACCGTACGGGCGGCGCGCACGGACACCCGGGGGGGCCTGTCCCACATCGCCGCGCCACGATCCGGTGGCGGGCACTCCACCGACCCGCGCCCCTGAACGGCGGCTCCACCATCGGGCGGGGCCGTCACACGTCCCCACGCGCCGTCACCGCTCACGGCCGGGCGGACGGCGCCGCACCCGACGCAGCCGTACAGGCCACGAACGACCTCATGACCGGCGGGCCCCACAGGGTCCGCTCCGTGCCGGACCGACAGGAGAAGACGGAGTCATGGCTGACGAAATGGTGCTTCGCGCCCAGAGATTCATCAACACCACGTACAACGACGGTGCGACCCTGGGCATATCCAAGCTGAGCGAGAACGGCCAGACCGGCTGGCCCGTGATGTACGCCCTGACCCGGGCGCTCCAGTACGAGATGGGCATCACCGCCCTGTCCAACTCCTTCGGCCCGACCACCCTCGGAAAGCTGGGGGAGCTGTACGGCAAGCTCGACGAGACGACCATCCCGTCGGCCAACTTCTGCCGCATCATCCAGTCCGCCCTGTACTGCAAGGGCTACGACGGCGGCGACATCGACGGACAGTACAACGACCGGGTCAAGGACGCGGTCGTGAAGCTCAACCAGAACATGGGCGTCTCGGGCACCTACCCGGGCAGCTCCCTGTGGCCCAAGGTGGTCAAGGGCCTGTTCAACATGGACGCCTACGTCACCGTCAGCAACGGCTCGGACACCATCCGTTCCATCCAGCAGTGGCTGAACGGCCGGTACATCCTGCGCAAGGACTTCTACATCATCCCCTGCGACGGCCACCACTCCCGTGACGTGGCCAAGTCGATGCTGTTCGCGATCCAGTACGAGCTGGGCATGGCGGACGGCGTCGCCAACGGCGTGTTCGGACCGGGCACCCAGTCCGGCCTGAAGAGCCACACCGTGTCGAACGGCACCACCGGCGTCTGGGCGCAGCTCTTCACCGCGGCCATGATCCTGAACAAGCGGAACGTCCCCTTCGGCAACTTCACCTCCGCGGTGCAGTCCGGCGTGGAGACCTTCCAGTCCTTCAGCAAGCTCCCCGTGACCGGCAAGGGCGACTTCCAGACCTGGGCCTCGCTGCTGGTCTCCTACGGCGACCAGTCCCGCAAGGGCACGGCCTGCGACGGCGTCACCCAGATCACGCCCGCGCGTGCGCAGGCCCTGAAGGACGCCGGCTACAGGTACATCGGCCGTTACCTCTTCAACCCCTCCGCCACCAGCCTGCCGGAGAAGCAGATCCAGCCGGGTGAGCTCGCCACCATCAAGGAGTACGGGCTCAGCTGCTTCCCGATCTTCCAGACGTGGAGCCGGTCCGCGGACTACTTCAGCCACAACCAGGGCACCATCGACGCGTTCCGCGCGATCGAGTGGGCCAGGTACCACGGCTTCAAGGCCGGCACCATCATCTACTTCGCCGTCGACTACGACGCGATGGACGGCGAGGTCACCGACTACGTCATCCCGCACTTCCGCGGGATCATGCGCACCATCGGCGAGAACTCCGGCTACCGCGTCGGCATCTACGGCCCGCGCAACGTCTGCCAGCGCGTCTCCGACGCCGGCTACGCGGTGACGAGCTTCGTCTGCGACATGTCCAGCGGCTTCTCCGGCAACCTCGGTTACCCGCTGCCCACCAACTGGGCGTTCGACCAGATCTCCACCATCACGGTCGGTTCGGGTTCGGGCTCGATCGAGATCGACAACAACATCGCGTCCGGACGGGACTACGGCCAGAGCGACTTCAATCCGGGCGCCGACCTCAACGAGCTGGACACCGACCTGGACAAGGACGCCTACCGGGCCCCGATGCTCCAGGACGTGAAGGCGTACCTGGAGTCGATCGGCGTACCGGAGACCGGCGGCGACGGCTGGACCGACAAGGACTGGGCCTCCCTCGGCGGCATCTCCACCACCGAGGCGTTCGACGCGGTGATGGACGCGGACTGGCTGTTCACCTCGCTGGCCCGGTCGCTGCGGATGCGCAAGGCGCTCATCCAGGCACCGGTCCTGTGGGAGCTGCGCAAGCTCAACCCGCTCGACTTCATCGCCGACGCGGCGGTCAAGGCGGGCGAGAGGGACGACTGCAGCACCGGCTGGGGACAGATCTTCGCCGCGACCGCCATCAAGGCCCGCAACTACTGCATCGGCGAAGGCATCATCAACGGCGAGGGGATGGACTACAACTCCTCGGCCGACCTCCGCAAGGTCTGGTACCAGCTCCACGACGACCAGGAGTACAACGTCCGCACCGTCGCCTACGTGCTGCTGTGGAACTCGGAGCTGCTCGGCATCGACCGGCCCGACCTGAGCGGAAACGTCCACGTCACGGAGGCCGTGCTCGGCCAGTACAACGGCACCGGTCCGGACGCCGAGCAGTACGGCCGGGAGCTGATGGGCCTGTACCACGTCCTGGAGCAGTACAACGCGTTGTCGCGCGGCTAGTGGCGGCGGCGAACGAAGGAGGGCCGGCCCCGATGACCGGACGGTGGCAGGTCGCCCTGGGTGTCAACGTGCTTCTCGGCGTCCCGGGCGTGATACCGATCTGGCTGTTGTGGTTCCTCGCGGCGAGCTGGGCGGGCGGTCCCGAACCGACGGACGACGACCCCATGGTGTTCTGGCTGCCGATCGCCGCAGTCATCGTCGTCCCGTACGTCATGCTCTGGCTCGCCGTGAACCGCCCCTTCAAGCGCCGCAGTTCGCTCGTACCCCGCACCTACTGGCTGCTCAGCGCCCTGGCCACCTTCCTGCCGACCACGGCGCTCATCATCTACTCACCGTGAGAAGGGAACAATGACGTGCACACCGAGAGGCGCGGCAGCGTGAACGGCATGTCGAGACGAGTCCTGGTGAAGTCCACCGGGGTGATCACCGCCGCGGTCGCCGCGGGGCTCGTCGCCCCCGGCACCGCCCTGGCCGGTCCCCGGGACGGCGCGACGACCGGGCCCGCGGCCGCGCCGGGGAAGAAGGCGCCCACGTCGGCGAACGGCTGGTCCCTGGAGAAGGAGGCCAACCACGTCTCCACCGTGTGGACCCGCCAGGTGTCCGGCACCGGGCTGGAGGTCGACGTGCGGATCGGCGACGTGGAGGCGATCCTGCTCCACGTCGTACGGCGCTACCACTACGAGGTCGAGCAGCTGCCCCGCGTCGACCTCACCGGCTGGCAGCCGATCGGCGGCCTGAAGAAGGACGGGCCGGAGTCGAACCTCGCCTCCGGCACCGCGGTGCGGATCCGTCCGGGCGCCGGCGCGAGCGGCTCGCTCTTCCCGTTGCAGGTGCTGACCGTGCGGGACATCCTCGCCGACTGCGAGGGCGTGGTGCGCTGGGGCGGCGACGACGACCCCGCCGACGAGTCGCTGTTCTACATCGGTCTCGGCCCGGACGACGCACGGGTGCGGGAGGTCGCCGACCGGTTCCGCGTCCAGGAGGTCACGCCCGGCCTGGGCGCCGGCGTCACCGTGGACGTGCTGGCCCCGTCCCGGCGCGAGCGCGCGAAGCGCCTGCACCGGGAGCAGCGGGCGCACTGACCGGACGACACGAGGGGCCGTCCCGTCACCGGTTC
>NZ_JBHWHX010000037.1:0-78608 GCF_042732315.1 Streptomyces sp. NPDC059787 | reverse complement strand
ACGCCCGGTTACATTCCGAACCCGGAAGCTAAGCCTTACAGCGCCGATGGTACTGCAGGGGGGACCCTGTGGGAGAGTAGGACGCCGCCGAACAAATATTGGGAAAACCCCGCACCGTACCGGTGCGGGGTTTTCTGCGTTTCAGGGCCGACGGAGCTCACGGAGTCTTGGAAACCTCGACCCGCCACCCCGTGAATCACAGACGCCCAGCCGCCTTCAGAGCCAGATACGCGTCCGCGAGTGCCGGCGCCAGTTCCTCCGGAGTCGCGTCCACAACCGTGACGCCATGGCGGCGGAGCTGTTCCGCGGTGCGGACGCGTTCCGTGTGGGCCTGGGCTGCCGCCGCTGCCTCGTACACCGCATCGGTGTTTCCGCGTGCCTTGGCCATCCTGGCGATGTGCGGGTCCGCCACCGAGGCAACGAGAACCGTGTGGCGTTGGGTCAGCCGGCTCAGGACGGGCAGCAGGCCCTCCTCGATGGGAGCGGCGTCGAGCGTGGTGAGCAGCACGATCAGCGACCGGCGGGGGGCCGTACGGAGCGCCGTCGCCGTCAGTCCCCGGGCGTCGGTTTCGACGAGCTCGGGTTCGAGTACGGCCATGGCGTTGACGAGGGACGGCAGGACGTCGCCCGCCGTGCGGCCCTGGACGAGGGCGCGCAGGCGACGGTCGTAGGCCAGGAGGTCGACGCGGTCACCGGCGCGGGAGGCGAGGGCCCCGAGGAGCAGGGCCGCGTCCATGGAGGCGTCCAGGCGGGGAACGTCGCCGACACGGCCCGCAGAAGTGCGGCCGGTGTCGAGGACCAGCAGGATGTGACGATCGCGTTCGGGACGCCAGGTGCGTACCGCGACCGCGGACTGGCGGGCGGTGGCACGCCAGTCGATGGACCGGGTGTCGTCGCCGGGAACGTACTCGCGCAGGCTGTCGAACTCCGTTCCCTCGCCTCGGGTCAGCACGCTGGTGCGGCCGTCCAGTTCGCGCAGCCGGGCCAGTTTGGACGGCAGATGCTTGCGGCTGGTGAAGGGCGGGAGGACGCGTACCGTCCACGGGACCTTGTGGGCGCCCTGGCGGGCGAAGAGACCGAGAGGGCCGTAGGAGCGGATGGTGACGCGGTCGGCCCGGCGGTCACCGCGGCGGGTGGGGCGCAGACGGGTCGTGACGCGCCGGCGTTCACCCGAGGGGATCGTCAGGAGGTGGCGGGAGGCCGCCACCTCCGTACCGGGCTGCCAGCTGCTGGGGGGCCAGGCGTCGCGGATGCGGGCGCGCAGCGGGCGGCTGGACGAGTTGCTGATCGTCAGGGTGACGTCGGCGGTGTCGCCCAGGCGTACCGAGGTGTCGCCGGAGCGGGTCAGGCCGAGGCGGCGTACGGGGGCGGCCAGGGCGAAGTCGCAGGCACAGGCCACCGCCAGCGGGGCGTTGACGGCGAGGATGCCCGTCCAGCCGGGTTCCCAGATGCCGACCGGTAGGGAGCCGAGGGCCGCGAGCAGGGCGGCGCGTCCGGTGAGTGCCATCAGCGGGGGACGGGGACGTGGGCGAGGATCGCGTTGATGACCGAGTCGGTCGTGACGCCTTCCATCTCGGCCTCCGGGCGGAGCTGGACGCGGTGGCGCAGCGTGGGCAGGGCGAGGGCCTTCACGTCGTCGGGGATGACGTAGTCGCGGCCGGTCAGCCAGGCCCACGCGCGGGCGGTGGCCAGGAGCGCGGTGGCCCCGCGCGGGGAGACACCGAGGGTGAGGGACGGCGACTCGCGGGTGGCGCGGCAGATGTCCACGACGTAGGCGGTGATCTCGGGGGAGATCGTCGTTTCTGCGACCGCGCGGCGGGCGGCTTCCAGATCGGCGGCGTTCGCGACGGGGCGTACGCCGGCGGCGCGCAGGTCGCGAGGGTCGAAGCCCTCGGCGTGGCGGGTGAGGACGTCGATCTCGTCCTGGCGGGAGGGCAGGGGGATGGTCAGCTTGAGGAGGAAACGGTCCAGCTGGGCCTCGGGGAGGGGGTAGGTGCCCTCGTACTCGACCGGGTTCTGGGTCGCGGCGACCAGGAAGGGGTCGGGCAGGAGGCGGGGGGTGCCGTCGACCGTGACCTGGCGTTCCTCCATGGCCTCCAGGAGGGAGGACTGGGTCTTCGGGGGCGTGCGGTTGATCTCGTCCGCGAGGAGGAGGTTGGTGAAGACCGGGCCGGGCTGGAAGGAGAACTCGGCGGTGCGGGCGTCGTAGACCAGGGAGCCGGTGACGTCGCTCGGCATCAGGTCGGGGGTGAACTGGACGCGCTTGGTGTCGAGTTCCAGGGTGGCCGCGAGGGCGCGGACGAGGAGGGTCTTGGCGACACCGGGGACGCCTTCGAGGAGGACGTGGCCGCGGCAGAGCAGGGCGACGACGAGGCCGGTCACCGCGGGGTCCTGGCCGACCACGGCCTTGGCGATCTCGGCACGCAGGGCTTCCAGGGAGGCCCGGGCGGCGGCCGGGTCCCCGGTGTGCGCGGCGTTGTCAGTGGTCGGGTCCATCATGGACGGCGTACCTCTCTTTCGAGGGCGTCGAGGTGGTCGGCGAGCTGGATGAGTGCTGCGTCGTCGCCCGGGGGCGGACCGAAGAGGAGGGTGTGCAGGGACTGTCCGTCGCCCTGGAGGTGGGCGGACAGCGCGGGGAGCAGGGCCTCGGGCGCGTGCGCCTGGGACACGGGAATGCCTACGAGGGGGGCGAGGCGCGTGCGGGTGGTGGAGCGAAGAGCGGTGGCCGCGCGGTCGCGGGCGTTCGCCTTGCGGTAGAGGCGGGCGCGGCCTTCGACGGTTTCGGAGGCGCGGATCGCCACGGGGAGTTTCTCGGGCACCAGGGGGCCGAGTCGGCGTGCCCGCCAGAGGGCGGCCAGTGCTGCCGCGATGAAGAGTTGCAGGGTGCCCCACAGCCAGCCGGAGGGGAGCAGGTCCAAGAATCCGCGCTCGCCCTCTTCGGAGGCTGCGGAGGCGTCGGCGAGCGAGGGGAGGTACCAGACCAGATGGGGGCGGGAGCCGAGGAGCTGGAGGGCGAGCGAGGCGTTGCCGTGCTCGTCGAGGCGGTCGTTGAGGAGGATGTCGGGCGCGCCGAGGAGGACGGTGTCGCCGTCGCTGTCGCCGGAGGGGTCCGGGATGCGCAGCAGGGTGGCGAGGCGCTCGCTGGGGTAGCACTCGTCGGCGGTGAGGTGGGTGGTGGTGTAGCGGATGCCGCCCAGGTCGGCGGTGCCCGCGCGGCGGGCGGCGGGCAGGTCGCAGTCGGGGGAGAGGGTGGAGTCGAAGCTGGTGGCCGGGTCGGCGGTGACGCCGGGGGCGAGCCGTTCCGCGGAGGCGCTGCCGGCGGAGACCAGGACGGTGCGGCCGCCGGAGCCGGTGGCGGCGGAGTGCAGCCGGGACTGCTGGGGCCCGGTCAGGAGATCGGGGACGGCGACCAGGAGGGTCGTGTCGGGGCCGGCCGCGGCGGTGGCCTCGTCGAGGGTGGTGACCACGCGCGTGTCCACCCCGCGGTCGGCGAGGAGTTCGGCGACGGCGCGGCTGCCGTAAGGATCGGCGGAGCGCGGGTCGAGTTCGCCGTGCCGGGCGTCGGAGCGGACCACGGCGATGGCGACGGCCGCCGCGATCAGCAGCACCAGCGCCAGGGCGATGCCCCGCGCGCGGGTCCACACCTGGCGGGCGGTGGGCGAGGCCGAGGTGGACGGGAGCGTGACCTCGGTCGTCATCCGGCGGCTCCCTGGCGGGTGTTGGTGTCCGTGCTGTGGGTGCTGCTGGTCGCGAGCTGTGGTTTGGTGCGTTCCAGGTCGCGGTCGAGTTCGGCGAGCCGGCGGTACGACTGTTCCGTGGCGGCCCGGCCGCCGTATGTGACGTCGTTGAAGGAGCGGGCGGCGGTGTGCAGCCGGTCGGTGTGGGCGGGCAGGGCGCGGCCGGCCTCCGCGGCGGCCTCGTCGGCGGTGCGGCCGGGGCGGAGGTCGAGCAGGGCGCGTTCCTCCAGGGCGCGGACGACGGCCCGCATGCGTTCCTGTACGGCCTGGTTCCAGTGGCCCTGGGCGGCGTGCGCCTCGGCTGCCGCGCGGTGTTCGGCGGCGCTGCGGGGGCGGTCGTCGAACAGGGCGGGGGCCGAGGCCGGTTCGCGGCGCGGGGTGCCCAGGCGCCACCACAGGGCGCCCACGACGGCGATCACGGCCGCGATGACGACGACCAGGCCGAGCGTGCCGCCGGGTGTCGCGGTGGAGGCGGCGCCGAACAGCTCGTCGACCCATTCCCAGAAGGTGTCGAGGGCCTGCTGGAACCAGCTGGGGTCGTTCTCGTGGTACATGCCTTTGGACAGTTCGCGCCTGGCCGCCTCCCGCGCGGGGTCGCGCGGGATGGTGACGGGCGGCTCGTCGTCGCCGCGCAGCAGCAGGCGTACGACGGTGTCGGCGGCCGCGGGCAGCGCCTGTACGGATGTGAGAACTCCCCCCGTGGCGGTCACGCCATCAGCTCCCCGGGGTGGTGCCGGGTCCGTGGCCCTGGACGCCGGCGGCGCGGGCCAGTTCGAGGTCGAGGGCTTCGCGGCGGATGCGCTGGTCGACGTAGAGGAGCACGGTGACGCCGGCCGTGATCGGGAACGTGATCATGGCGCCGATGACCGAGCCGATGCCGCTGACGATGAGGAACGTCCAGCCCATGTCGCCGCCGGCGCTGTTGAGGAAGCCGGAGACGCCGTCGCCGCCGACGGCCGCGGCGAGGAAGGTGAAGGGGATGACGATGATCGACGCGACGACGTTCGCGATGATCGTCGCGAGCAGCTGGATGCCGAAGACCCGCCACCAGGAGCCGCGCACCAGTTTGGCGGAGCGGCTCATCGCCTTCACGATGCCCTGTTTCTCCAGCATCAGTGTGGGCGAGGCCAGCGACAGGCGGATCATGAGCCACAGGGTGACGACGACGGCGCCGATCAGGCCCAGGACGGTGAGGGCGATGCCCGCCCCGCTGTCCGTGGCGAGGGTGACGAGGAAGCCGGGCAGCGCGCCGACGGTCATGATGCCGACGGTGATGAGCAGCAGCAGGCAGATCAGTCCGAACAGCTTGACGATCTGGGGGCGTGCGTCGCGCCAGGCCTCGCGGGTGGTGACCGACCTGCCGAGTACCGCGCGGCTGGTGACGGTCGTGAGCAGGGCGGTGGCGGCGACGGTGCCGACCAGGGTGACGAGGAAGACCACGCCGGAGTTGAGCAGGGCGTCGCCCATGGCGTCGGTCAGTTCGCCGAGGGTGGCGCTGGGGTCGTCGAGGACCGCGGTGCTGGAGTTGTCCAGGGCGAGGCCCTGGAGCAGCACGACGACGATCTCGGTGAGGACGGCGACGGTCAGCGAGATGCCGAGGACCGTGCGCCAGTAGGTGCGCATGGTGGAGACGGCGCCGTCGAGGATCTCGCCCACGCCGAGAGGGCGGAGCGGGATGACGCCGGGCTTGGCCGCGGGCGGGGGGCCTCCCCAGTTGCCTCCCCAGGCACCGTACCCGCCGGGTCCGCCGTGACCTCCGTAGCCGCCGGGCCCACCAGGTGGCGGGGTGCCCCAGCCCGGACCGGGCGGCGGGGACGGGGGCGTCTGCCCGGGGCCTGTGGGGCCGGGCGGGCCGGTGGGTGCGGACCACTGGGCGGGCGGTGGCTGTTCCTTCGACCACTTCACGCCCGGGTCCTGCGGGGCCTGGCCCGGCTGTCGGGGCTGGTCGGCGGGGTGCCGGGGGTCTGGACGGCCGGCGGGCTCGGCAGGGCCGGACGCGCCCGGTTCCTGCCCTTCGGACGGGGCGGATCCGGGCGAGGCCCAGCCCGGAGTGTCGTTCATCGTCGCTCCTTCACGGTGCCCGTCCGCGGTCGCGGCGGCGGCTTGGCTGCCATCGTGCCATGGGGTGGTCATCAACCGACCTGCCGAGGTGAGGGCTGCGTACCTTCAATTGTCCGCGTGACAGGGGGCAGACTGGCCGCATGGCTGATCAGTACGCACACAGCGGCGACAACAAACGGCCGACCGAGATCCCGGCGCTGCGCTGGGAGGAGCCGCCCGAAGGCCCCGTCCTGGTCCTGCTCGACCAGACGAGGCTGCCTGCCGAGGAGGTCGAACTCGTCTGTACGGATGCGCCGGCGCTGGTGGAGGCGATCCGCTCGCTCGCCGTGCGCGGTGCTCCCCTGCTGGGCGTCGCGGGAGCCTACGGCGTCGCGCTCGCCGCCGTACGGGGCTACGACGTGGACGACGCGGCGGCGGCGCTGGAGAGCGCCCGGCCCACCGCGGTGAACCTCGCCGTCGGCGTACGCCGGGCGCGCTCCGCCCACCAGGCCGTCCTCGCCCGCGGCGGGGACGCCCGGCAGGCGGCCGGGGCCGCGCTTGCCGCGGCACGGCAGCTGCACCGGGAGGACGCCGAGGCCAGTGTCCGGATGGCCGAGCACGGGCTGGCGCTCCTCGACGAGCTGCTGCCCGGCGGCGGGCACCGGATCCTCACGCACTGCAACACCGGTTCGCTGGTGTCGGGCGGCGAGGGGACGGCGTTCGCGGTGGCGCTGGCGGCGCACCGGGTGGGACGGCTTCGGCGCCTGTGGGTGGACGAGACGCGTCCATTGCTGCAAGGTGCTCGCCTGACGGCGTACGAGGCGGCCCGCAGCGGCATGGCGTACACCCTGCTCACCGACAACGCGGCGGGATCGCTGTTCGCGGCGGGTGAGGTGGACGCGGTGCTCGTCGGCGCGGACCGCATCGCGGCCGACGGTGCGGTGGCGAACAAGGTGGGGAGCTATCCGCTCGCGGTGCTCGCGCGGTACCACCATGTGCCGTTCATCGTGGTGGCACCGGTGACGACGGTGGATCCTCAGACGCCGGACGGGGCGTCCATCGAGGTGGAGCAGCGTCCCGGTCATGAGGTGACCGAGGTCACGGCACCGCAGGTGCCGGTGGCCGGAACGGAAGCAGGAGGGGGGATTCCGGTGGCGCCCCTGGGGACCCAGGCGTACAACCCGGCGTTCGATGTGACGCCGCCGGAGCTGGTGACGGCGATCGTCACCGAAGAAGGTGCCGTTTCGCCCGTGACGGCCGAGGCTCTGGCCACGCTGTGTGCCAGGTCACGCCAGGTCACGATTAGCTAATGGGATGATGTCGTTTATGAAGGGACGAGTCCTTGTCGTCGACGACGACAGCGCACTGGCCGAGATGCTCGGCATCGTGTTGCGCGGTGAAGGTTTTGAGCCGTCTTTCGTAGCCGACGGCGACAAGGCGCTGGCCGCTTTCCGCGAGGCCAAGCCCGATCTGGTGCTCCTGGACCTGATGCTGCCCGGCCGGGACGGCATCGAGGTGTGCCGCCTGATCAGGGCGGAGTCCGGGGTGCCGATCGTGATGCTCACGGCGAAGAGCGACACCGTCGATGTCGTGGTGGGCCTGGAGTCCGGGGCCGACGACTACATCGTGAAGCCGTTCAAGCCGAAGGAGCTGGTGGCCCGTATCCGGGCGCGGCTGCGCAGGTCGGAGGAGCCGGCGCCGGAACAGCTCGCCATCGGTGACCTGGTGATCGACGTGGCCGGGCACTCCGTGAAGCGGGACGGGCAGTCGATCGCGCTGACGCCGCTGGAGTTCGACCTGCTGGTCGCGCTCGCCCGCAAGCCGTGGCAGGTGTTCACGCGCGAGGTCCTGCTGGAGCAGGTCTGGGGCTACCGCCACGCGGCGGACACCCGGTTGGTGAACGTGCATGTGCAGCGGCTGCGCTCCAAGGTCGAGAAGGACCCGGAGAAGCCGGAGATCGTGGTGACCGTCCGTGGTGTCGGATACAAGGCAGGACCGAGCTGACATGTCCGGTGACAGTGCCGCTTCGGCGCCCGGCCGGTCCGGGGGCCGTCCGGGGCGGCCTGTCGGCCGGAAGACTCCGGGCTCCCGCTGGGGGCGCCTGCTCGACGGCGGGCTGCTGCAGGGCGGGGTCCAGGGCAGCCCGGTGATCCGGCTGTTCGTGCGGTGGGTGCGCCGGCCGCTGCTGCCCGTCATGCGGCTGTGGCGGCGCAACATCCAGCTCAAGGTCGTCGCCACCACGCTGCTGATGTCGCTGGGCGTGGTCCTGCTGCTGGGCTTCGTCGTCATCGGCCAGGTGCGCAACGGTCTGCTGGACGCCAAGGTGAAGGCGTCGCAGAGCCAGGCCACCGGCGGGTTCGCGGTGGCCAAACAGCAGGCCGAGGAGGACGTGAGCGTCACGGGCGACGACGGCGCGGCGGTGGACGGCCGTTCCTCGCAGAGCGTCATCCAGTGGATGAGCGACCTCGTGGAGTCGCTCTCCAGCGGTGGCCAGGGCGCCTTCGACGTGGTGACCCTGCCCGCGGGCGACGAGAGCGGCAGCGGACGCGGACCGCGTGCCTCCGGTGAGGTCAACCCGACGGCGAGTGTGCCGGCGGCGCTGCGGGAGAGGATCGACACCAGCGCGTCGGCGGCCCAGAGCTACACGCGCATCGTCTACGACACCAACAAGCCCTCCCAGCCCGGCCTGGTCATCGGCAAGCAGGTCAACGACCCCAACGGCGACCCGTACCAGCTGTACTACCTCTTCCCGCTCACCCAGGAGGAGAAGTCGCTGAGCCTGGTCAAGGGCACCCTGGCGACCGCCGGGCTGTTCGTCGTCGTACTCCTCGGGGCGATCGCCTGGCTCGTGGTGCGCCAGGTCGTCACGCCGGTGCGGATGGCGGCCGGGATCGCCGAGCGGCTGTCCGCCGGGCGGCTGCAGGAACGTATGAAGGTCACCGGCGAGGACGACATCGCGCGGCTCGGCGAGGCGTTCAACAAGATGGCGCAGAACCTCCAGCTGAAGATCAACCAGCTCGAGGACCTGTCGCGGATGCAGCGCCGGTTCGTGTCGGACGTGTCGCACGAGCTGCGGACGCCGCTGACGACGGTGCGGATGGCCGCGGACGTCATCCACGAGGCGCGCGAGGACTTCGACCCGATCACCGCGCGGTCGGCGGAACTGCTCGCCGACCAGATCGACCGGTTCGAGTCACTGCTCGCGGACCTGCTGGAGATCAGCCGGTTCGACGCGGGCGCGGCGGCGCTGGAGGCGGAGCCGATAGACCTGCGCGAGGTCGTACGGCGGGTGGTCAGCGGGGCTGAGCCGCTCGCCGAGCGCAAGGGCACGCGGATCAGGACCGTCGGCGACCAGCAGCCCGTCGTCGCCGAGGCCGACGCGCGGCGCGTGGAGCGGGTCCTGCGCAACCTGGTCGTCAACGCGGTGGAGCACGGCGAGGGCAGGGACGTCGTCGTCAAGCTCGCCGCGGCCGGCGGGGCGGTGGCGGTGGCCGTGCGCGACTACGGCGTCGGGCTCAAGCCCGGTGAGGCGACCCGGGTCTTCAGCCGCTTCTGGCGGGCCGACCCGGCACGCGCGCGTACCACCGGCGGTACGGGGCTGGGGCTGTCCATCGCCCTGGAGGACGCGCGGCTGCACGGCGGCTGGCTCCAGGCGTGGGGCGAGCCGGGCGGCGGCTCGCAGTTCCGGCTGACGCTGCCCAGAACCGCGGACGAGCCGCTGAGGGGGTCGCCGATCCCGCTGGAGCCCAAGGACTCGCGGCGCAACCGCGGGCCGGACGACACCGGTCTGCCGCGCGGCGGCGGGGACGGCGAGAAGCGCGCGACGGTGCCGGCGCGGCAGGCGGGCACCGACGGGCCGACGCGGGATCCGTTCGCGCTGAGGCCGTCGACCGCCACCCCGACGGCCGACCCCACCGCGCTGCCCGGCAGCGGCGCACGCGTGGTGGCCCGGCCCGCCCCACCGGCACGAACGGGCAGCACACGGATGACACCGGGGGCGCGGAACACGACCGCGGACGGCGATGACGGGTTCCCGGAGACCGGCGGCGGCTCCGGGGGACGACCGGACGACGGGCACGACGGAGGTGCGGAGGCTTCCGCCGCGAGTGGTGACGGCTCGGGCCAGGGGGCGCGGGCCGGGCACGGTGGCTCCGTGCGGGAGCCGGACGCCGGCCGTGGCGGGGGCTCGGGGGTGTCGGCCGCGGAGAGCGGCGACGGTCCCGGGCCGGGCGCGGACGGTGGCCGTGACCGGGATCCGGGGGCCGGCCGGGAGTCGGAGCGCGGGGCCGGGGCGGCCGGCGGCGAGGGCGGTCGGAGTGCGGCGCGGGATGCGGACAGGGACGGGGAGGCTTCGCGTGGGCGGCGGTGAGCGCGGCCGGGGGGTGCCGGTGCGGACGGTGGCGTACGTCGCCAGTGGGGTCGTTCTGCTGGCCGGGTGTGCCTCCATGCCCGACAGCGGGGATCTGCGGGGCGTCGAGTCGACGCCGCGGCAGGACACACAGGTGCGGGTGTTCGCCATGCCGCCCAGTGAGGACGCCACCCCCACGCAGATCGTGCAGGGCTTCCTGGAGGCGCTGACCAGTGACGACCCCGACTACAAGACCGCGCGCCAGTATCTGACCCGTGAGGCGGCGAAGACCTGGAAGCCGGAGCTGTCCACCACCGTGCTGTCGGACGGGCCGGGCGCCCAGGCCGACAGCACGGACCGGCAGGACACCGGTTCCCTGTCCTACACGCTGACCGGGACCAAGGTCGCCACGGTGGACGCGCAGCAGTCGTACGCGCCCGCCTCCGGGCCCTACGACGAGCTGGTGCATCTCACGAAGGACGCCAAGAGCGAGCAGTGGCGCATCGACGCGGTGCCGCAGGGCGTCGTCATGGGCAAGTCGGACTTCCAGCGCAACTACATGTCCGTCAACAAGTACTACTTCGCCTCGGACAGCGCGGGAGCGGCGCCGATGACGGTCGCCGACCCCGTCTATGTGCGCAGTCACGTGGACCCCACGACCCAGATGGTGCGCTCCCTCGTCGAGGGGCCCACGGCCTGGCTGGACCCCGCCGTCAGGAGCGCCTTCCCCGCGGGGACGGCGTTGCGGAAGGGCGCCGGTCCGCTGACCCCGGACGACCGGGGCAGACTGACCGTGCCGCTCAACGACAAGGCGGCCGAGGTCGACACCGGCCGGTGCGAGGAGATGGCGGCCCAGCTGCTGTTCACGCTGCGCACGCTCAGCCCCGCGGTGGACGAGGTCGAGCTGCGGGCCGGCGGCGGGCAGCTGTGCTCGCTCGCCCAGAACGGGGTCGAGCTCGTCGCCACCCGGGGCGCGCTGGACACGCCCGACCACCTGTACTTCGTCGACGACGAGCACCGGCTCGTGCGGATCACCGCGGGCAGCAGCGACACCGCGCCCGCGCCGGTGCCCGGTGCGCTGGGCGAGGGCGAGAAGGCGCTGCGGTCGGTGGCGGTCGCCCGGGACGAGCGGACCGCGGCCGGGGTCGCCATCGACGGCAGGTCGCTGTTCGTCGCCTCGCTGGTGTCGGGGAGCTCCCTCGGGGAGCCCGTGCTGCGCAGCACGGGCAAGACCGAGGAGGACAGGCTGACCACGCCCAGCTGGGACGCGCAGGGTGGCCTGTGGGTGGCCGACAGCGACCCCGCCGACCCGCGGCTGTACTTCCTGGAGGAGGGCGCGGGTGAGCCGGTCGAGGTGCGGACGCCGGAGCTGGACGGCCGTGTGCGGGCGGTCCGGGTGGCCGCCGACGGGGTGCGGATCGCGCTCGTCGTGGAGAAGGACGGCCGGAGTTCCCTGGTGATCGGGCGGATCGAGCGGAACGGCGGAACGGGTGAGCAGCCGGTGGTCACCGTGCTGGACCCGCACTCCGCGACGCCGGTGCTGGAGCAGGTCACGGCCATGTCCTGGGCCGGGGACAGCCGGCTCGTGGTGGTCGGACGCGAGCAGGGAGGCGTGGAGCAGATGAAGTACGTCGAGGTCGACGGCTCCACGCCGGACGTGCCGCCGCCCGCCGCCCTGACCGGCGTCAAGGCCGTCACCGCCTCCGAGGACGAACAGGCGCCGCTGATGGCGTACTCGGTGGACGGGATCGTACGGCTGCCCTCGGGCGCGCAGTGGCAGAAGGTGACGGAGGGGACCGCGCCGGTCTACCCGGGATGAGCCGGGTCGGCCGGACCCGTCCCCCGGGTTATCCACAGGGGTGGCCGGGTGCGGTGGGTGTTGGCACAGTGGTCCCATGCGGGACTGGTGGCAGGACCTCACCGACCTGGTGCTCCCGGCCGAGTGCGGCGGCTGCGGCAGAGCCCGTACGGTGCTCTGCGCCCGGTGCCGTACGGCGCTGAGCGGGGCCGTGCCGTGCCGGGTGCGGCCGGTGCCCGAGCCGGCCGGGCTGCCGTCGGTGCACGCGGCGGCCCGGTACGCGGACGAGGTGCGCGCCACGCTGCTGGCCCACAAGGAGCGGGGCGCCCTGGCCCTCTCCGGACCGCTCGGCGAGGCGCTGGCGGGAGCGGTGCGGGCGGGACTGGCAGCGGTCCGTGCGCCGTGCGCGGGCGGCGGCCCGGTGCTGCTCGTCCCCGTGCCCTCCGCACGGCGGGCGGTGCGGGCGCGCGGTCATGACCCCGCCCGACGGATCGCCTACGCGGCGGCGGGTGAGCTGCGGCGGGCAGGGGTACCCGCACGAGTACTTCCCGCACTGCGGCAACGGCGGGACGTGGCCGACCAGTCGGGGCTGGGCTCCCGGCAGCGGCTGGCCAATCTCGCGGGCGCGCTGACGGTGGTGCAGGGGTGCGGCCGGCTGCTTTCGGCGGGCCGGGTCGTCCTGGTCGACGACCTGATGACGACCGGGGCGTCGTTGGCCGAGGCGGCGCGCGCCGTACGGGCGCGGTCGTGGGCCGTGTCACCGGATCGGGGCGCCGAATCGAGTATTTCGGGGCCCGCGCCCGTGTACTGGGGTGAGACACGGGAAGGGAGAGGGGAACAGCAGAGCGGGCCAGTTCAACAGTGGACGGGTCGGCGGTCGGGTCGGCCGCCGGTCACGGCGGGCGCGGGCAGCGCCGACGGGATGTGCGCGGCCGTCGTCGCGGCGTCTCCGGACGCTTTCGAAATAAACCGGAACTGACTGAGAACGTGCGTCGTTACAGGTAATGAGATGGTTAATTCATGAGAATGGAGGTATGGCGCGGTAGAGGGTGACGACATCCGTCCGGGCGAGATATGTTCGGTTGTGAGGGAAAGGCGCAGGCCACACCTCTCGAATCCGATTGCCGTGTTGCGGGTTTTTCGTCATCACCCGTGCCGGTGAAGTGGAGATCTCGCCCATGGGGGAGGAGGTGGACGTCACCGAGTCCGAGGTTCCGGACGTCACCGGAATCTGGTGCAAAAGGGAGACGCTCCGCACCGAGGCGGAGTGATCCGGGAACGGAGTTCTGCGTGGACATCGTCGTCAAGGGCCGCAAGACCGAGGTGCCCGAGCGGTTCCGGAAGCACGTGGCCGAGAAGCTGAACCTGGAGAAGATCCAGAAGCTCGATGGCAAGGTGATCAGCCTCGACGTCGAGGTGTCCAAGGAGCCCAACCCCCGACAGGCCGACCGCAGCGACCGGGTGGAGATCACGCTCCGCTCCCGCGGTCCGGTGATCCGGGCGGAGGCAGCGGCGAGCGATCCGTACGCGGCGCTCGACCTGGCAGCGGAGAAGTTGGACGCCCGGCTGCGCAAGCAGCACGACAAGCGATTCTCGCGGCGCGGTGCGCGCAGGATCTCGGCCGCCGAGGTCCCCGACCACGTCCCGGGCGTGGCGACACTCAACGGGGCCGGCGCGGGCTCCGTCACGGAAGAGCGGGAAGCCGTCCCCACCAAGAAGATCGGCTCCCTGGAGGTCCAGGGCGACGGACCGCTGATCGTCCGTGAGAAGACCCACGTGGCGGCGCCCATGACACTCGACCAGGCGCTCTACGAAATGGAGCTGGTCGGGCACGACTTCTATCTGTTCATCGACTCCGAGACCAAGGAACCCAGCGTCGTCTACCGGCGGCACGCCTACGACTACGGCGTGATCCACCTCAGCACGGACACGATGGTCACCCAGACGCAGTCCCCCGAGGCGGGTGGGACGCTCGGCGGCTGACCCGCCGCGTGACGGCCGAGCCGGTGCCCCTGGTGCGCGTGTGCGCCCCCAGGGGCACCGGTGTGCGCCCACTCGGCGCGCACACCGGCACCCCGGTGACAGCTGGGCATGGAATCATGGCTGCAACGGCCCAACCGGTGGGCCGCTGCCTTGGGTTGGCGATGGTCAGGACCACAGGCCACAGCCTTCAGGGGGAGGAACGATGGCGGACAGCTTCGGACCGATGCGTGACGGGGACGCCGACGACGGCGTCGTCGGCATGGGCCCGGACGCGGACACACCACGCAAGGAGCCGATCAGAGTCCTTGTGGTGGACGACCACGCGCTGTTCCGCCGCGGACTGGAGATCGTGCTCGCGGCCGAGGAGGACATCCAGGTCGTCGGCGAGGCGGGGGACGGCGCGGAGGCGGTGGAGAAGGCGGCCGACCTGCTGCCCGACATCGTCCTGATGGACGTGCGAATGCCCAAGCGGGGCGGGATCGAGGCGTGCACCTCCATCAAGGAGGTCGCCCCCAGCGCGAAGATCATCATGCTGACGATCAGCGACGAGGAAGCCGATCTCTACGACGCCATCAAGGCGGGCGCGACCGGTTATCTCCTCAAGGAGATCTCCACGGACGAGGTGGCCACCGCCATTCGCGCGGTGGCCGACGGACAGTCGCAGATCAGCCCGTCCATGGCGTCGAAACTGCTCACCGAGTTCAAGTCGATGATCCAGCGCACCGACGAGCGCCGGCTGGTGCCCGCGCCCCGGCTGACGGACCGTGAACTCGAAGTCCTCAAGCTGGTGGCCACGGGAATGAACAACCGCGATATCGCCAAGGAACTGTTCATCTCCGAGAACACCGTGAAGAACCACGTGCGCAACATCCTGGAGAAGCTCCAGCTGCATTCCAGGATGGAGGCGGTGGTCTACGCGATGCGGGAGAAGATCCTCGAGATCCGGTGACGGCGCCCCGCGTCAGGCCAGGGCCCGGGCGAGCTCCAGGGTGAGGGCCTCGCGCAGCTCCGGTGCGTCGACCCGCTCCACGCTCACGTCAGTGCAGTCCACCCAGCCCGCCGCCTCCACCAGGGCCCGGGCCACGGCGGGGACCGCCTTGCGGCCGTCCAGCGTGACCTGCTTGGCCACCAGCGTGCGGCCCTCACGGGCCGGGTCGACCCGGCCGACGAGCCGGCCGCCCGCGAGGACGGGCATCGCGAAGTAGCCGTGCACCCGCTTGGACTTGGGCACGTAGGCCTCCAGACGGTGGGTGAAGCCGAAGATCCGCTCCGTGCGCGCCCGCTCCCAGACCAGGGAGTCGAACGGGGACAGCAGCGTCGTACGGTGCCGGCCGCGCGGCGGTGTCGCCAGGGCCGCCGGATCGGCCCAGGCCGGCTTGGACCAGCCCGCCACCGTGACCGGGACCAGGCCCGAGCCGTCGATCACCGCGTCGACCTGATCGCCCCTGAGGCGGTGGTAGTCGGCGATGTCCGCGCGCGTACCCACGCCGAGGGACCGGCCGGCCAGGCGGACCAGACGGCGCAGGCACTCGGCGTCGTCCAGCTCGTCGTGCAGCAGTTCCGTGGGGATCGCCCGCTCGGCGAGGTCGTAGACCCGCTTCCAGCCGCGGCGCTCGACGCACACCACCTCGCCGTACATCAGGGCGCGCTCGACGGCGACCTTGGTGCCGGACCAGTCCCACCACTCGCTGGTGCGCTTGGCGCCGCCCAGCTCCGTGGCCGTCAGGGGGCCCTCCGCGCGGAGCTGCTTGATCACCTGGTCGTAGGTGCCGTCGGGGAGCTCGTGGTTCCAGTGCGGGCGGGCGCGGTAGGCGCGGCGGCGGAAGGCGAAGTGCGGCCACTCCTCGACGGGGAGGATGCACGCGGCGTGCGACCAGTACTCGAACGCGTGCGGCGGCCGGTCCGCCTCCTTCCAGTACGCCTCCTCCACGGTCCGGCGTCCCACGGAGCCCAGACGGGCGTACGGGATGAGCTCGTGGGAGCGGGCGAGGACGGAGATGGTGTCGAGCTGCACCGCGCCCAGATGACGGAGGACGCCCCGGACGCCCGAGCGGTGGTCAGGGGCGCCGAGGAATCCCTGGGCCCGCAGGGCGATGCGGCGGGCCTCGTCTGCCGTCAGTTCCGTGGTCGGGCGCGGAAGGGTCGTCATACGTCCGCACGATAGAGGGCGGCACTGACAACGGCGGCGGGCCCGGGGCTCATCCCTGCCCGGGAACGTAGGGCGCCGTGGAGGGAAGTCCCAGGTCGGACGGGAGCAGGGAGCCCACCCAGCCGTCCCGCAGCACTCCCTTGTTGTTGAGCGAGGAACGCAGGACGCCCTCGATGGTGAAGCCCGCGCGCTCCGCCACCGCGCGGGAGGCGGTGTTGCCCACCTCCGCGCGCCACTCCACGCGGTCGACCGACATCCGGGTGAAGGCCCAGCGGGAGACGGCGAGGGCGGCCTCGGTGATGTAGCCGTTGCCGCGGTGCTCCTTCGCGCACCAGAAGCCGATCTCGCCCGTCCCCAGGGAGCGCATGGTGATGCCGAGCATGCCCGTGAGCTCCCCGGTGGGCAGGAAGACGCCGAAGGTGAACATCGAACCGCCTGCCCACCCGTCGGGAGCGATCTGCTCCGTGAAACCCCGCGCGTGCTCCGGAAGGTACGGGGAGGGGATCGTGGTCCAGCGCTGGATGTCCGGATCCTGGCAGATCGCGTACACGGTGTCGGTGTCCTGCGGGCCGACCGTGCGCAGCAGGAGGCGGTCGGTGGTGAGCGTGACGGGGTCCATCGGCCGATTCTGCTCGCGCGGGGGTGAACGGCGCCATCCCTTTCGCGGTGCGTGAGGTGATGATCACCCTTCGCGCAATTCGCCGGTGTGAGGCGGCACCATCCGAGGGGCCCGGACGTTCTCCTTTTGAGGCAGCCGTGAAACGGATAGGAAGCAGCCGACGGTCACCCTCGTGGCAGGCCTCCCGGCGTGGCGGGGTCCTCGCATACGATGGCCGTTGCTCAGTCAGTGAAATGGAAACCGACCGTCCCAGGCCCGACCGGCAAGGAGACCAACCCCCGTGTCCGTCCTCTCGAAGATCATGCGTGCAGGCGAAGGCAAGATCCTGCGCAAGCTGCACCGCATCGCGGACCAGGTCAACTCCATCGAAGAGGACTTCGAAGGCCTCTCCGACGCCGAGCTGCGGGCCCTCACCGATGAGTACAAGCAGCGGTACGCCGACGGTGAGAGCCTGGACGACCTGCTCCCCGAGGCGTTCGCCACCGTCCGCGAAGCCGCCAAGCGCGTCCTGGGCCAGCGGCACTACGACGTCCAGATGATGGGCGGCGCCGCCCTGCACATGGGCTACGTGGCCGAGATGAAGACCGGTGAGGGCAAGACCCTCGTCGGCACCCTGCCCGCGTATCTGAACGCCCTGTCCGGTGAGGGCGTCCACATCATCACGGTCAACGACTACCTGGCCGAGCGCGACTCCGAGATGATGGGCCGCGTCCACCGCTTCCTCGGCCTGAGCGTCGGCTGCATCCTCGCCAACATGACGCCGGCCCAGCGCCGCGAGCAGTACGCCTGCGACATCACCTACGGCACGAACAACGAGTTCGGCTTCGACTACCTGCGCGACAACATGGCGTGGTCCAAGGAGGAGCTCGTCCAGCGCGGGCACAACTTCGCCATCGTCGACGAGGTCGACTCCATCCTCATCGACGAGGCCCGTACGCCGCTGATCATCTCCGGTCCGGCCGACCAGGCCACCAAGTGGTACGGCGACTTCGCCAAGCTGGTCAAGCGCCTCAAGCGCGGCGAGCCCGGCCAGCCGCTCAAGGGCATCGAGGAGACCGGCGACTACGAGGTCGACGAGAAGAAGCGCACGGTCGCCATCCACGAGTCCGGTGTCGCCAAGGTCGAGGACTGGCTGGGCATCGACAACCTGTACGAGTCGGTGAACACCCCGCTCGTGGGCTACCTGAACAACGCCATCAAGGCCAAGGAGCTCTTCAAGAAGGACAAGGACTACGTCATCATCGATGACGAAGTCATGATCGTCGACGAGCACACCGGCCGTATCCTCGCCGGCCGCCGCTACAACGAGGGCATGCACCAGGCCATCGAGGCGAAGGAAGCGGTGCCGATCAAGGACGAGAACCAGACCCTCGCCACGATCACGCTGCAGAACTTCTTCCGTCTCTACAAGCGCCACGACCACGACGGCAAGGAGCAGCCGGGCCTGTCCGGCATGACCGGTACGGCGATGACCGAGGCCGCCGAGTTCCACCAGATCTACAAGCTCGGTGTGGTGCCCATCCCGACCAACCGGCCGATGGTCCGCAAGGACCAGTCGGACCTGATCTACCGCACCGAGGTCGCCAAGTTCGAGGCGGTCGTCGACGACATCGAGGAGAAGCACCGCAAGGGTCAGCCGATCCTCGTCGGCACGACCTCGGTGGAGAAGTCCGAGTACCTCTCGCAGCAGCTCAGCAAGCGCGGCATCCAGCACGAGGTGCTGAACGCCAAGCACCACGAGCGGGAGGCGTCGATCGTCGCCCAGGCCGGCCGCAAGGGCAGTGTCACCGTGGCCACCAACATGGCCGGCCGTGGTACGGACATCAAGCTCGGCGGCAACCCCGAGGACCTCGCCGAGGCGGAGCTGCGTCAGCGCGGTCTCGACCCCGAGGAGCACATCGAGGAGTGGGCGCACGCCCTGCCCGAGGCCATCGAGCGGGCCGAGGCGGCGGTCAAGGCCGAGAAGGAAGAGGTCGAGAAGAACGGCGGCCTGTACGTCCTCGGCACCGAGCGGCACGAGTCGCGGCGCATCGACAACCAGCTGCGCGGTCGTTCCGGCCGTCAGGGCGACCCGGGCGAGTCCCGCTTCTACCTCTCGCTCGGTGACGACCTGATGCGGCTGTTCAAGGCGCAGATGGTCGAGCGCGTGATGTCCATGGCGAACGTGCCGGACGACGTGCCGATCGAGAACAAGATGGTCACGCGCGCGATCGCGTCCGCGCAGTCGCAGGTGGAGACGCAGAACTTCGAGACGCGCAAGAACGTCCTGAAGTACGACGAGGTCATGAACCGGCAGCGCGAGGTCATCTACGGCGAGCGGCGCCGTGTCCTGGAGGGCGAGGACCTGCAGGAGCAGATCCAGCACTTCATGGACGACACGATCGACGCCTACGTCCAGGCGGAGACCGCCGAGGGCTTCCCCGAGGACTGGGACCTGGACCGGCTGTGGGGCGCGTTCAAGCAGCTGTACCCGGTGAGTGTCACCGTCGAGGAGATGGAGGAGGAGGCCGGTGACCGTGCCGGTCTGACGGCCGAGTTCATCTCCGAGTCCATCAAGGACGACATCCGCGCGCAGTACGAGTCCCGTGAGACGCAGCTCGGTTCCGAGATCATGCGTGAGCTGGAGCGCCGGGTCGTGCTGTCGGTCCTGGACCGCAAGTGGCGTGAGCACCTCTACGAGATGGACTACCTCCAGGAGGGCATCGGCCTGCGCGCGATGGCGCAGAAGGACCCGCTGGTCGAGTACCAGCGCGAGGGCTTCGACATGTTCTCCGCGATGATGGACGGCATCAAGGAGGAGTCCGTCGGCTATCTGTTCAACCTGGAGGTCCAGGTCGAGCAGCAGGTCGAGGAGGTCCCGGTCGAGGACGTCAAGCCGGTGGCCGACCTGGAGAAGCAGGACGCGGTGCCCGCGCAGGCGGGGCCCCGTCCGGAGATCCGGGCCAAGGGGCTCGACGCCCCGCAGCGGCGGAACCTGCACTTCTCCGCGCCGACGGTGGACGGCGAGGGCGGCACCGTCGAGGGAGACTTCGCCGCCGACGACGAGCCGGTGCGCTCCGAGGCGGACGGCCTCACGCGCGCGGAGCGCCGCAAGCAGGCGCGGGGCGGGCGTCGCCGCAAGAAGTGAGCGGACTGTGAGAGGCCGAGGGCCGGACACCTCCTGGGGTGTCCGGCCCTCGGGCTTTTCGCGGGTGCGCTCAGCGGGTGTCCGCGCGGTGCGCCCGCGGGCCGCCCAGCTCCACGGCGGTGCAGCGCCAGCGCAGATCCCGGCCCTGTTCCAGCCGGAAGGCCATGGCGCGCAGCCTGTCCCCGGCCCCGATCCGGGCGAACGCCTCGATGGCGCCCTCGCGCGGCTCGAACCAGCCGATGTCGCGTACGACGGGGCGGACACCCCGGGTACGCAGTGGCCCGCGCTCGGCGAGCCGGATCAGCTCGTCGTAGGCCTGCCCGGCGGTGTGGCGCAGCATCGCGTGCACGGGGCGCTGCCCGCTGAGAACGGCGAGCAGCAGCTCGGCGAAGCGGTCGGTGGGCCCCGGCTGGGGGACGACGGGACGGAGGGGAGGCCGGTCGGTGACGCGCGGGCGGGCGCCGGCCGCCTCCCGGGCGCCCCGTGCGGACGGCACCGGCGAAACGGCCCGCCGGCCCGCACGGCCCGGTGGACGGTTGTCGGCGGGCCGGGTCGGAAGAGCCGCGGCAGCCGGCCGACGCCCACCGGGGGAGGAGGCGGAGACGGCTCTGCCGGTGGGGATACGGGGCGGGGCGGTACCCGTGGGGGACGGCAGGCCCCCGTCGGGGGACGAGGTACGTGCGGTGCTCCGTGGGGGAGTGGTGGTGCCCGGACGGCCTTGGCCGGTGGGAGTGGTGGATGCGGTCCTGCGCGAGTCCGTGCGGGGTGCAGTGGTGACCGCGCGGGAGGGTCGGCTTCCGTCGGGGAGTGAGGTGCGTGCGGTGCTTCCTGGGGGTGTGTGGGGTGTGGTGGTGCCGATGGTGGGCGAGTGGTCCTGGGCGGTGGGAGTGGTGGATGCGGTCCTGCGCGAGTCCGTGCGGGGTGTGGTGGTGTCCGTGGGGGACGAGGCTTCGTAGGGGGAAGCGGTCGGTGTGGGCCGGTCCGCGGGAGTGCGGGGTGGTGCGGCGGCTGTGGGGCGGCGGGAGCCTCGGCGGGTGGGGGGACGGTGGGCGGGGCGGTGTTGGGTTCTGGTCATGACCTTGTGCATGGGGGACCCCGTTCGAGGGGCCCGGTACGGCCGGGGGGTCGTACCGGGCGGTAACTTCCTGGTTGAGGATCTTGTACGGGGGTGTGCGGTGCGGTGGCAAGGAGGCGGAGAGCGGGCCGGAAGGGCCGGGGAATTCACCTATCAGGGTGGTTCAGGGGGCATCGGTCCCATGATCACGCGGGCGTGCCGGGTGAATTCCCGGACGTGAGTGGACGCGGCCGAGGGTGTGGGCGGGGACTCGATGGGGGACGCCCGCACGTATCCTGAAGGCTCCTTCGGAGCTCCGATCACACGAAAGCGGCCGACCATGCGTGTCTACGTCCCCCTGACCCTCCCCGGGCTCGCCGAGGCGTACCGGACGGGTGCGCTGGGCGACGGGCCGTTCCTCGCGTACGCCGTGACGCCCGCGCTGCGCGAGTGGTACCTCTCCGACGACATCGAGGAGCTGGAGTACGCCGCGCTCAGCCGCGCCGCGCTGGCCTCCCTGCGGCTGCTGGCGGCGGACGCCGGTGCGCCGCGGCGCCGGGTCGTGGTCGCCGTGGACGTGTCCGACGACGCCGCCTCGACCGACCCCGACCGGGGCCTCGACCCGGCCGCCCTCGGTGAGGTGCGGGTCGCCGGCGCCGTACGGCTGGCCAAGGCGGCGGCGGTGCACGTGGACGCGGCGGACGCGGAGGCGGACGTGACGGCCGCCGCCGGGGCGCTGCCCGCGGCGGACGGCGGGGACGACGACGCGCAGTACACGGTGGACGGCGCGGAGGACCACGAACTGCTCTGGTACGCCACCCAGGAGATCCCCAACCTGGTGGGCTGACCTGCGGGTCTCCTCATTGTCAGTGGGGACGGGTACGTTTTCGGGCATGGGGATGCACACGGACGCGCACATCGTCTGGGACTGGAACGGCACGCTGTTCCACGACGTCGACGCGGTCATCGGGGCGACGAACGCGGCCTTCGCCGAGCTGGGCCTGGAGCCGCTCACGCTGGAGCGGTACCGGGAGCTGTACTGCGTGCCGGTGCCCAGGTTCTACGAGCGGCTGATGGGGCGGCTGCCCAGCGCGGCCGAGTGGGAGCTGATGGACTCCACCTTCCACCGCCACTACACGGAGCACCATGTGCGGTGCGGGCTCGCCGAGGGCGTGGTGGAGCTGCTGACGGGGTGGGCGTCGGCCGGCCGCAGCCAGTCCATCCTCAGCCTGTACGGGCACGAGGACCTGGTCCCGCTGGTGAAGGGCTTCGGGATCGAGGCGCACTTCATACGGGTCGACGGGCGGACCGGACCCTCCGGGGGCGGCAAGGCGGAGCACATGGTGCGCCACCTCCGCGCGCTGACCGGGATCGACCCGGCGCGCACGGTGGTGATCGGCGACGCGGCCGACGACGCGCTGGCCGCACAGCACGTGGGAGCCCGCGCCGTCCTGTACACCGGCGGCTCCCACGGCCGCGCCAGCCTGGAGACGGTGGGCGTCCCGGTGGTGGACACCCTGCGGGAAGCCGTCGCGGAGGCGGAGCGGCTGGCGGCTGCGGCCTGACGTCGACGTGGCCTCGGGCCCCTGTAGCGGGTGCCGGGGTAGGGCTGGGCGGGGGTTGTGCGCAGCCCGGCGCTTGTGAGGTGCCGCTGCGCCCACCCGTGCCGCCCCAGCGGCACGACTGCCCGCAGTTGCGGCGGTGCGACCGGCCGCAGCTCTGTCGGCGCACTGTGCAGAACGTCAAAGTTCACGGCCTGGTTTTGTACACATACGGCTCATGACGGGGGGCCTGTAAGGAGAGATAGCCTTGGTGGCGTGATCAGCGCGATAGCTCGCGGGGACCTCGGCGTCCCTGCTGTGCGCCCGGAGAACACGGACGACATCCGTGACCGGGCGACGGTCGCTGGTCTTCGCGGGCGGCACGGGGCCAAGAGGGCACCCGGGACGCGGCGCACCTCCCGGGGAAAGGCGTCGCAGAGAGCGACGTCACACCCGTCGGACGCGTCGAATTCGACCGAGAAGCCCCCGCTCCTCTCACCTCACGGCATAGCGTCGGCACAGACCGGACACCCCGTGTCGTACCACCGCACCACGAGGTCGGAGACCGTACTTCCTTCTACGTCACGCAACGGCGCGCGACAGGAGCCAGAGGACCATGCAGACCAAGCTGGACGAAGCCAAGGCCGAGCTGCTCGAGAGGGCGGCCCGGGTAGCTGAGAACAGCCCGGCCGGGGGGAAACTGCCGACTGGGACGACGGACAAGGGCATGCCCGACCGGGACACCGTGCTCGAGTTCCTCCAGCGCTACTACCTGCACACCGCCCCGGAGGACCTGAGCGACCGCGACCCGGTCGACCTCTTCGGAGCCGCCTACTCGCACTACCGGCTCGCCGAGAGCCGCCCCCAGGGCACGGCCAACGTCCGCGTCCACACCCCGACCGTCGAGGAGAACGGCTGGACCTGCAGCCACTCCGTCGTCGAGGTGGTCACCGACGACATGCCCTTCCTGGTCGACTCCGTCACCAACGAGCTGACCCGCCAGGGCCGCGGCATCCACGTCGTCATCCACCCGCGGTTCGTGGTCCGCCGGGACGTCACCGGCAAGCTGATCGAGGTGCTCACCACCTCGCCCGGCGGCGACCTCCCGCACGACGCGCGCGACCTTCCGCACGACGCGCACGTCGAGTCCTGGATCCACGTGGAGATCGACCGCGAGACCGACCGCGGCGACCTCAAGCAGATCACCGCCGATCTGCTGCGCGTGCTCTCCGACGTCCGCGAGGCCGTCGAGGACTGGGGCAAGATGCGCCAGACCGCGACCGCGCTGGCCGAGGCGCTGCCCGGCGAGCCCGTCCCCGCCGACCTGCCCGCGCCGCAGGTCGAGGAGGCCCGCGAGCTGCTGCGCTGGCTCGCCGACGACCACTTCACCTTCCTCGGCTACCGCGAGTACCGGCTGCGCGAGGACGACTCGCTGGCCGCCGTCCCCGGCACCGGCCTCGGCATCCTGCGCTCCGACCCGCACCACGCCGACGACGAGAGCCACCCGGTCAGCCCGTCCTTCGAGCGGCTGCCCGCCGACGCCCGCGCCAAGGCCCGCGAGCACAAGCTGCTGGTGCTGACCAAGGCCAACAGCCGGGCCACCGTGCACCGGCCGTCGTACCTGGACTACATCGGCGTCAAGAAGTTCGACGCGGACGGCAACGTCGTCGGTGAGCGCCGCTTCCTCGGACTGTTCTCCTCCGCGGCCTACACCGAGTCCGTGCGCCGGGTGCCGGTGATCCGCCGCAAGGTCGAGGAGGTCCTGGAGCGCGCCGGCTTCTCGCCGCACAGCCACGACGGGCGCGACCTGCTCCAGATCCTGGAGACCTACCCGCGCGACGAGCTGTTCCAGACCCCGGCCGACGAGCTCCGGTCCATCGTGACGTCGGTGCTCTACCTCCAGGAGCGCCGCCGGCTGCGGCTCTACCTGCGCCAGGACGAGTACGGGCGCTACTACTCCGCCCTCGTCTACCTGCCGCGCGACCGCTACACCACCGGCGTCCGGCTGCGGATCATCGACATCCTCAAGGAGGAGCTCGGCGGCATCAGCGTCGACTTCACCGCCTGGAACACCGAGTCGGTCCTCTCCCGGCTGCACTTCGTGGTCCGCGTCCCGCAGGGCACCGAACTGCCCGAGCTGTCCGACGCCGACAAGGAGCGCATCGAGGCCCGGCTCGTCGAGGCCGCCCGCTCCTGGGCCGACGGCTTCGCCGAGGCGATGAACGCCGAGTTCGGCGAGGAGCGCGCCGCCGAGCTGCTGCGCCGCTACTCCGGCGCCTTCGCCGAGGGCTACAAGGCCGACCACTCCCCGCGCGGCGCCGTCGCCGACCTGGTGCGCCTGGAGGAGCTCGGCGAGGAGCGCGACTTCGCGCTCAGCCTGTACGAGCCGGTGGGCGCGGGCGCCGAGGAGCGCCGCTTCAAGATCTACCGCAAGGGGGAGGCCGTCTCCCTGTCCGCGGTGCTGCCGGTGCTCCAGCGGCTCGGCGTCGAGGTCGTCGACGAGCGGCCGTACGAGCTGCGGTGCGCGGACCGCAGCGTGGCCTGGATCTACGACTTCGGTCTGCGGATGCCCAGGAGGGCCGGCGCCGACCACCTCGGTGACGACGCCCGTGAGCGGTTCCAGGACGCCTTCGCGGCGACCTGGACCGGCAAGGCGGAGAACGACGGCTTCAACGCCCTCGTGCTCAGCGCCGGACTGACCTGGCGGCAGGCCGTGGTGCTGCGGGCGTACGCCAAGTACCTGCGCCAGGCGGGCTCCACCTTCAGCCAGGACTACATGGAGGACACCCTCCGCCACAACGTCCACACCACCCGGCTGCTCGTCTCCCTCTTCGAGGCGCGGATGTCGCCGGACCGGCAGCGCGCCGGGTACGAGCTGGTGGACGCGCTGCTCGAAGAGGTCGACGCCGCCCTCGACCAGGTCGCCTCGCTCGACGAGGACCGCATCCTGCGCTCCTTCCTCACGGTCATCAAGGCGACGCTGCGCACCAACTTCTTCCAGGAGACGAGCGGCGGCGTGCCGCACGACTACGTCTCCATGAAGTTCGACCCGCAGGCCATCCCGGACCTCCCGGCGCCGCGCCCGGCGTTCGAGATCTGGGTGTACTCGCCGCGCGTCGAGGGCGTGCACCTGCGCTTCGGCAAGGTCGCGCGCGGCGGTCTGCGCTGGTCGGACCGTCGGGAGGACTTCCGTACGGAGATCCTCGGCCTGGTCAAGGCGCAGATGGTGAAGAACACCGTCATCGTGCCGGTCGGCGCCAAGGGCGGCTTCGTCGCCAAACAGCTCCCCGACCCGGCCGTGGACCGCGACGCCTGGATGGCCGAGGGCATCGCCAGCTACCGGACGTTCATCTCGGCGCTGCTCGACATCACCGACAACATGGTGGCCGGCGAGGTCGTGCACCCGGCGGACGTCGTCCGGCACGACGAGGACGACACCTATCTCGTCGTCGCCGCCGACAAGGGCACCGCGAAGTTCTCGGACATCGCCAACGAGGTCGCCGAGTCGTACAACTTCTGGCTCGGTGACGCCTTCGCCTCCGGCGGCAGCGCGGGCTACGACCACAAGGGCATGGGCATCACCGCGCGCGGCGCCTGGGAGTCCGTGAAGCGGCACTTCCGGGAGCTGGGCGTGGACACCCAGACCCAGGACTTCACGGTCGTCGGCATCGGCGACATGTCCGGTGACGTGTTCGGCAACGGCATGCTGCTCAGCGAGCACATCCGCCTGGTCGCCGCCTTCGACCACCGGCACATCATCATCGACCCGAACCCCGACGCGGCCGTCTCCTACGCCGAGCGCCGCCGCCTGTTCGAGCTGCCGCGCAGCTCCTGGGAGGACTACGACACGGGGCTGCTGTCGGCCGGCGGCGGGATCTTCCCGCGCAGCGCCAAGTCCATCCCGGTCAACTCGCAGATCCGCGAGGCCCTCGGCATCGAGCCGGGCGTCACCAAGATGACCCCGGCCGACCTGATGAAGGCGATCCTCAAGGCACCGGTGGACCTGCTGTGGAACGGCGGCATCGGCACGTACGTCAAGGCCTCCACCGAGTCCAACGCCGACGTCGGCGACAAGGGCAACGACGCCATCCGCGTCGACGGCAAGGACCTGCGGGTCGAGGTCGTCGGCGAGGGCGGCAACCTGGGCTGCACCCAGCTCGGCCGGATCGAGTTCGCGCTGCACGGCGGCCGGATCAACACCGACGCGATCGACAACAGCGCCGGTGTGGACACCTCCGACCACGAGGTGAACATCAAGATCCTGCTCAACGGTCTCGTCAAGGACGGCGACATGACCGTGAAGCAGCGCAACAAGCTGCTCGCCGGGATGACCGACGAGGTCGGCCGGCTGGTGCTGCGCAACAACTACGCGCAGAACACCGCCATCGCCAACGCGCTGGCGCAGTCGAAGGACATGGTCCACGCCCAGCAGCGGTTCCTGAAGCACCTGGTGCGCGAGGGCCTGCTGGACCGGGCCCTGGAGTTCCTGCCCACCGACCGTCAGATCCGCGAGCGGCTCTCCTCCGGGCAGGGCCTGACCGGACCGGAGACGGCCGTGCTGCTGGCGTACACGAAGATCACGGTCGCCGAGGAGCTGCTGGCCACCTCGCTGCCCGACGACCCGTATCTGAAGGTGCTGCTGCACGCCTACTTCCCGACGGAGCTGCGCGAGCAGTTCCTCGACCGGATCGACACCCACCCGCTGCGCCGTGAGATCACCACGACGGTGCTGGTCAACGACACGGTCAACACGGGCGGTACGACGTATCTGCACCGTCTGCGCGAGGAGACCGGCGCTTCGCTGGAGGAGATCGTCCGGGCGCAGACCGCGGCCCGCGCGATCTTCCGCTCCTCGGTGGTGTGGGACGGGGTCGAGGCGCTCGACAACACGGTCGACGCGGACGTCCAGACCCGCATCCGGCTGCACTCGCGCCGGCTGGTGGAGCGCGGTACGCGCTGGCTGCTCAACAACCGGCCGCAGCCGCTGGAGCTCGAGGAGACGGTGTCGTTCTTCGCCGAGCGGGTCGAGCAGGTCTGGGCGCAGCTGCCGAAGCTGCTGCGCGGCGTGGACCTGGACTGGTACCAGCGGATCTACGACGAGCTGAGCGGCGCCGGGGTCCCGGACGAGCTGGCCACCCGGGTCGCCGGGTTCTCCTCGGCCTTCCCGACGCTGGACATCGTGTCGGTGGCCGACCGGATGGGCAAGGAGCCGCTGGACGTCGCCGAGGTGTACTACGACCTCGGTGACCGGCTGCGCATCACCCAGCTGATGGACCGCATCATCGAGCTGCCGCGCGCCGACCGCTGGCAGTCCATGGCCCGCGCGGCGATCCGCGAGGACCTGTACGCGGCGCACGCGGCGGTGGCCGCGGACGTGCTGGCGGAGGGCAACGGCTCCTCGACGCCGCAGCAGCGCTTCACGCAGTGGGAGCAGAAGAACGCGGCGCTGCTGGGCCGGGCCCGTACCACGCTGGAGGAGATCCACGGCTCCGACGCGTTCGATCTCGCCAACCTGTCGGTGGCGATGCGGACGATGCGGACGCTGCTGCGGTCGCACTCGTAGGCGCAGGTGCACGAGGGCGCCCCGGGCCGTGTCGGGTCCGGGGCGCCCTCGTGTCGTTGTGGTGCCTTGGGTGGGTGTTGACGGGCATCCGGTGCGGGGTCGCCGTTCCGGGCAATGGTTTATGTGTGACTGTCCGATTCTCGTCGTCCGCTCCGCCGGGGAGGGCCGGTGCGCGCCGTGCCGCGGTCCGGACGGCGGGTGCCGGCCGGACCGCGGCCCTGGCTGTCGTCGGACTCGTTCTCGTCCTGATGGTCCTGGTGATCGTGCGGCTCCCGTGGGTCGGCGACCTGGGCATGCACGCGGCGACCGTGCAGCGGCTGCGGCACAGTCCGCTCGACCCCGGCAATCCGCTGGTCGACGCGGACACGCCGAGCCCGTACTACTCGCCGTGGATGCTGCTGCTCGGCGTCGTCGCCCGAATACCGGGTCTTTCGGTGTTCGTGGTGCTGCGGCTGGCCGCCGTCGCCGGACTGGCGCTGCTGGTGACGGGTGTATGGCGGTACGTGCGGACGCTGAGCGCGCACCGGGCCGCGCCCGCGCTCGCCCTGCTGGGCCTGCTGCTGCTGTGGGGCACGACGCCGCTCCTGTGGAGCGGCTTCCCGGGGCTGCACTCGCTCGCGCTGACGGTGTCGTATCCGAGCACCTTCGCGCTCGGGCTCGCCTTTCACTTCTGGGCGTGGCTGACGGGAGCGCTGCGCCGGGAGGCCGGGTGGGCGGTGTGGCTCGGGCTGGGGGCGCTGTGGGGGGTGATCCTGCTCTGCCATCAGTTCTCGGGGGTCGTGGCCACGGTGGGGGCCGTCGCCACGGTGCTCGCGGCGGGGCGGGCCGGGCGCGTGGTGTGGCTGCGGCTCGGCGCCGGGGTGGTGGTGGGGGCGGTGGTGTTGTGGGTGTGGCCGTACTACGACTTCTTCGCGCTGTTCGGCGCGGCGGGGGGTGGGCTGGATGCGGTGCACCGGGAGCTGTACGGGCATCCGGTCGCGCGGTTCGGGCTGGTGCTGCTCGGGGTGGCCGCGCTGGTCCCGCGCGCGCGGCGGGACCGCCGGGATCCGCTGGTGGTCTTCTTCGCGCTGGGGGCGCTCGTCGTCGCGGCGGGGTGGCTGAGCGGCCACTACTCCTGGGGGCGCGCCCTGCCCGCCGCGCTGATCCCGGCGCAGCTCGCGGCGGCGCTGGAGGCGGTCGGGGCGGTCGGGGCGGTCGGGGCGGGGGGCCGGTGGCTGCGGGCCGGCTGGACGGCCCTGCTGGCGGGAGCGCTGCTGCTCGGCGGGTGGGCGCAGGCGGGGGCACTGGGGTACGTGGTGCCGCGCGGTGCGCTGCCGGCGGTGGTGGAGGACCGGTACCGGGTGCCGTGGGCGGGGTACCACTGGATCACGCCGTGGGTGCGGTACGGGGATGTGGTGATGGCGGAGGGGCGGGCGGCCCGTCAGATTCCGGCGTACGGGCCCTACACGGTCGCTCCGGGGTATCCCGACTTCTTCCTCCCGGACGAGGAGCGGCGGGTGGCGGTCACGGAGGCGTACTTCGGGGAGCGGACGCCTCCGTCCGTGCGGCGGGGGATGGAGCGGGAGTACGGGGTGCGGTGGGTGGTGGACCGGACGGGGGGTCTGGAGGGCGACGGGCTGCGGGTGGTGGCGCGGGGGCCGGAGGGGGAGGCGCTCTATGCGGTGCCCTGAGCCGTTGCGGTGGCGGTTCTGGTTTGTTTCGCCCCCGCCGCCCCTTCCCGTCCCGTTCCCCGGGGGCTCCGCCCCCGGACCCCCGCTCCTCAAACGCCGGAGGGGCTGAGTTCAGCCGGACGGACTGAGTCCAGCCGGAGGGGCTGAGTTCAGCCGGACGGACTGAGTCCAGCCGGACGGACTGAGTTCAGCCGGACGGGCTGAAGACGCTCGCCACCAGGCGGGCCGCTCGGCGTACCCGGGGGACGGCCGCGCGGCGGGCCGCCGGGTGCAGCAGGCTCGCCGTGAGGCCGACCGGGCGCCAGCGGAGTTGGAGGCGGCCCGGGTCGTGGCCCTCGGGTTCGACGGTGAGGTGGTGGTGGGGGACGTGGGCGGTCAGGGGTGGGAAGGTCAGGGGGGCCAGGAGCAGGCCTCGGTTGTCGTGGCCCCGGCAGGTCAGTCGGACCAGGGGGTGACGCACCCCGGTGAAGCCGCTCAGCGGGAGGCGTGCGGTCGCCGGGTCGAGACGGACGCGGCCCTCGAAGACACCGGGGCGGACCGGGGAGAGACGGAAGGGGACGGTCAGGCGGCGACGGCCGGGGGAGAGGAGCAGGCTCGCGCGCTGGGGGCCGACCGGGAGGCGCAGGGCCGGGTCGTACGTGCGTACGGTCAGGTCGACGGAGGCGCCCGGGCCCCGAGTGAGCTCCGTGATCTCGTGGCGGAACCTGGCGACGGAGAACGGGCAGGTGTCCGGCTCCAGCTCGGTCAGGTCCAGTTCGCGGCGGGCGCCCGCCGACCCGGGGACCCGCCCGCCCCAGTACGTACGGCCGTCCGGGCCCGTGGTCAGCTCCCTCGGGGCGACATCGTGCCCCAGCCCCCGGGCGGCCCACCGGACCTCGGTCAGCCGCCGGTCGCGGACGAGCTGGAGCACCACCCGCTCGGCGCGGGGCAGCCGGGCGTACGCGCCCGGCGACAGCGTCTCCAGGTACGGGTTCACCAGGTCCGCGAAGGACGCCAGCCACTCCTCGTCCCGGTAGGGCAGGTCGCCCGCGTACATCCGGAAGTCGTGCTTCAGGAACTTGTGGTCCTTGTCCTCGCGCAGCCCCTCGTGCCCGCTCTCCGCCAGGAAGGCGTCGATCAGCCGCTGCACGTGGATCCGGTCGCGGACGTTGCCGATCAGATGCCGCTGGTTGGAGATGGACGCGGCGTCGGAGCCCGCGTACGGGGCGACGTACCAGAGGTACACCGGCTCCGGGACGATCGTGAACCGCTTCGCCAGGCAGTACGCCTGGGCCGAGAAGAGCTGGTCCTCGTAGTGGATGCCCTCGGGGAAGCGCAGGTCGTGCCGGTCGAGGAAGGCGCGGGCGTACATCTTGCCGGTCGACAGGTGCTCGAAGAACAGCCGCGGGTCGGCCTCGATGCCGTCCAGGGTGCGGCGTTCGCGCACGAGGTGCGGCATCCAGGTGGAGCGGCGGCCGGTGTCCACCCGGATCCGCCGCACCGCGCCCATCGCGAAGTCGAGGTCGCGCTCGCGGTGCGCGGCGAGCAGCGAGGCGACCGACTCCGGCGGGAGCTCGTCGTCGCTGTCGAGGAACATCAGGTACGGCGCCCGCGCGATCTCCAGGGCGCGGTTGCGCGGCGCGCTGCACCCGCCGCTGTTCTCCGGCAGCCGCAGACACCGGATACGGCCGTCGCGGGCCGCCAGCGCCCGCGCCACCCGGGGGGTGTCGTCCGTGGAGTGGTCGTCGCTGATGACGATCTCGATGTTCCGGTGGGTCTGGCGGCGTACGGACTCCACCGCGCGGGGGAGCCGTCGGGCGTCGTTGTGCACGATCACCGTGACGGTGACGTCGGGGAGCCGCGAGGTGTTCATGACGCCTCCTCGGGGGTGGGTGCCGGGGTGCGTTCCCCG
This sequence comes from Streptomyces sp. NPDC059787, assembly GCF_042732315.1. Taxonomy (NCBI): domain Bacteria; kingdom Bacillati; phylum Actinomycetota; class Actinomycetes; order Kitasatosporales; family Streptomycetaceae; genus Streptomyces; species Streptomyces sp. NPDC059787. Next base: position 47,088 of record NZ_JBHWHX010000037.1, on the reverse strand, counting down.
ATCGGCAGCACCGGCGGCAGCGACGCCTCGTCCTGGCCGAGGAAGACCCGGCGTACGACGCGTTCGGCGGCGCGGCCGTCGTCGTACTCGCAGAACCGGCGCCGGAAGACGGCCCGCGCCTTCGCCGCGCTGTCGTCGCGCCAGGCGTCGGTGGTGAGGATCCCGGTCAGCTCGTCCTGGGTGCGGGCCACCGGGCCGGGCGCCTCGGCCATCAGGTCGAAGTAGACGCCGCGCGTGGTGCGGTACGTCTCCCAGTCGTCGGCGTGGACGACGATCGGGCGGTCGAGGTTGGCGTAGTCGAACATGATCGACGAGTAGTCCGTGACCAGGACGTCGGCGGCCAGGCACAGCTCCTCCACCGGGTCGTAGGACGAGACGTCCACGATGCGGCCGGAGCGGCGCAGGCCGGTCAGGGGGGAGGCGGCACCGTCGTAGAAGTAGTGGCCGCGCACCAGCAGCACGGTGTCCTCGCCGAGCCGTTCGGCGAGGGCGGCGAGGTCCAGGCGCGGGGTCCAGCCGGCCTCGTAGTCGCGGTGCGTGGGCGCGTACAGGACGGCCCGGCGGCCGGGCGCGATGCCGAGGCGCGCGCGGACCGCGCGGACGTCGTCGGCGCCGGCCGTGTAGTAGACGTCGTTGCGCGGATAGCCGTGGTCGAGCGAGACGAACCGTGCCGGGTACGCCCTCTCCCACATGCGGGTGGTGTGACTGTTGGCGGAGACGCTGAAGTCCCACTTGTCGACGCGTTCCAGCAGCGCGTCGAAGTCCAGGCCCTGGGCGGCGGCCGGGAACGGCATCTGGTCCACGCCCATGCGCTTGAGCGGGGTGCCGTGATGGGTCTGGAGGTGGACCGCGCCGGGGCGTTTGACCACGGCGTTCGGGAAGTTGACGTTGTTGACGAGGTACTTGGCGGTGGCGAGCACCTCCCAGTAGCGGCGGGTGCCGGGGACGACGTGGTCGGTGCCGGGCGGGAGCAGGGCGGCGTTCTCACCGGTCACCACCCACACCGGGTGGATGTGCGGGGCGAGTTCGGCGAGCTTCGCGGCGATCGCGGCCGGGTTGCAGGCGACCCCGCGGTTCCAGTAGGCGGCGAACACCGCCAGGTGGGGGTCGACGGGGCGGTGCAGGGCCCGGCGGTACCGGAGGTCACGGACCTGTGTGCCGAGACGGCGCCGGCCGGTGCGCACCGTGGACCGCACGGTGCGGCGGGCGCGGTTGGCGGCCTGGAAGGCGCGGTACTTGCCGTAGGCGCCCTCTTCGAGCAGGGAGCGGCGGACGCCTTCGAGGCCGGCGGGGCGCCGGTGGCCCTCGGGGCGGCGGCGCAGGGCGGCGACCGAGGCCCGGTGGAAGAACTCCCGGGCCACGTCCTCGGGCATGTCGCCGCGGGTGAAGGCGCGCAGGCAGTCACGGACCATGATCTCGTAGAGCACGGTGTAGACGGCGGGGCGTTCGCGGGCCAGGTCGAGGAGGCTCTCGTAGCGGTCGACGAGCGCGTAGTGCTGTGCGGGGGTGAGCGGCGGGAGGGCGGCGGGGCGGGGCCGGCGGTCCTCGTGGGCGATGTGCGGCAGGGCGGCGACGCGGCCGGCGAGCAGCAGGGCGGCGAGGGCCGCCCGCGGTTCGTCGTCGGTGGTGAGCTGTTCCTCGTGCGCCCGCCAGAAGCCGGTGCGCAGGACGCGGGTGCCGAGCAGCGGGGTCAGGCGCAGCAGGTAGGCGCTGTCGTCGAGGGCGAGGTCGGCGCGGCCCGCGCGGGCGAGCAGGGGGCCGTCCGCCGAGGAGGTCCCGGAACCGCGCCAGGTGCTGCGCAGGTGGTCCAGGAGCAGGACGTCCACGGCGGCGGGGAGCCCGGCGACCCGTTCGGCGACGGTACGGGTGCTGCCGGGCGGCAGGCCGTCCTTGGCGCGGACGAAGTGCAGCCAGCGGCCGGCGGCCCGTGCCGCCCCCGCCGCCCTGGCCGTCGCGTCGGACGTGCCGTCGGGCAGGGGCAGCACCTGGACGTGCGGGGCGTGCCGCCGGGCGGTCTCGCGGGCCCAGTCGCCGACGGCGGCGACGACGACCTCGGTGTCCGGGAGGGGGTGGGCGGCGAGGGAGTCGAGCAGGCCGGTCAGGTGGTCCTGCGTGTTCGGCCCGTGGACGATGACGCTCAGCTCGGGCATCGCGGGCTCCTTCGGCTGCTTGTCGCTCCGGACGGTCCTCTTCGGTCATATTGGCATCAATACGATGAAGAGGGCGCGCGGGCGTGGGCCTCAGGAGGGCACCGCCACCGCCTTCGGCTGAGGCTGCGGCTTGCGGGCCTTGGCCGTACCTCCGGTGAACGCCTCGTACTCCTTGAGCACGTCCTCCGTCGGCCCGTCCATCAACAGCTCGCCCCGCTCCAGCCAGAGCACGCGGTCGCAGGTGTCGCGGATCGACTTGTTGTTGTGGCTGACCAGGAACACCGTCCCCGCCCGCTCGCGCAGCTCCCGGATGCGGGCCTCGGAGCGCTTCTGGAAGGAGCGGTCGCCGGTGGCCAGCGCCTCGTCGACGAGGAGGACGTCGTGGTCCTTGGCGGCGGCGATGGAGAAGCGCAGCCGGGCCGCCATGCCGGAGGAGTAGGTGCGCATCGGCAGGGTGATGAAGTCGCCCTTCTCGTTGATCCCGGAGAAGTCGACGATCTCGTCGTAGCGTGCGCGGATCTCCTCGCGGGACATGCCCATGGCGAGCCCGCCGAGGTGGACGTTGCGCTCGCCGGTCAGGTCGCGCATCAGGGCCGCGTTGACGCCGAGCAGGGAGGGCTGGCCGTCGGTGTAGATACGGCCGTTCTCCACCGGGAGCAGCCCGGCGACGGCCTTGAGCAGGGTCGACTTGCCCGAGCCGTTGGTGCCGATGAGGCCGATCGCCTCGCCCCGGTACGCCACGAAGGAGACCCCGCGCACGGCGTGCACCTTGCGCACACCGGACGCCTTCTCGGTCTGCTTGCGGCGCAGCATGCGGTTGAGGGCGGCGGTGGCGGAGCCGCGTCCGGCGCCGGTGCCGTTGACCCGGTAGACGATGTCGACGCGGTCGGCGACGACCGTGGGGATCTTGTTGTCGCTGCTGTCAGCCACGGCCGTATTTCTCCTCTGCCTTCCAGAAGTACACGAACCCGATCACGCCGGCCAGCAGCGCCCAGCCCACCGCGAACGCCCACACGTGCGGGGGCAGGTAGGAGGAGCCGTACTCGTCGATCATCGCGAAGCGGACCAGGTCCATGTAGACCGCCGCCGGGTTCCACTGCAGGACGTCGGCGAGCCAGGTGGGAACGTCCTTGTCGTGCAGCATCGCCGGGATGCTGAACATCACGCCGGACGCGTACATCCAGGTGCGCAGCACGAACGGCATCAGCTGGGCCAGGTCGGGCGTCTTGCTGCCCATCCGCGCGAAGACCAGCGCGAGCCCGGTGTTGAACACGAACTGCAGCAGCAGCGCGGGGACGACGAGCAGCCACGACAGGGCGGGCAGGCTGCCGGAGGCCACCATGACGACGACCAGCACGATCATCGAGAACAGCAGCTGCTGGAGCTGCTGGAGCGCGAAGGAGACGGGCAGTGAGGCTCTGGGGAAGTGCAGGGCCCGCACCAGCCCCAGGTTCCCGGAGATGGCCCGCACCCCGGCGAGGACCGAGCTCTGGGTGAAGGTGAACACGAACACGCCCGTCACCAGGAACGGCACGTACACATCCTTCGGGATGCCCCGGTTGGCACCCAGCAGCAGGCCGAAGATGAAGAAGTACACCGCCGCGTTCAGCAGCGGGGTCGCCACCTGCCACAGCTGGCCGAGCTTGGCCTGGCTGTACTGGGCGGTCAGCTTCGCCCGGGAGAAGGCGAGGATGAAGTGCCGCCGGTCCCAGAGCTGACGGACGTACTCCGCCAGGGACGGCCGGGCGCCGCTGACCGTGAGGCCGTGCCGGGCGGCGAGAGCCGCGAGGTCGCCCTCGGGGGGTGGTGTCGGGGCGCCCGGTGCGGGGGGCGGTGTGTGGAGGACCTGACTCACATCCGGCGCTTTCGCTAGAGGGAGGGGGTGGCGACGGGCCGGCCATACGTCGGAACGGGACCGTATCGTCGCAACGGGAGCGTAAGTCGAAAGAACGTCGGAACGCAACCGTTTCGTCGTGACGGTGGCGGCCTATGCTGTCCGCATGACGACGAACGCCGACGAGCCCCAGCCGCGTCCGCGCCGCAGGGCCCCCGCCGGGGCCGCCGTACTGCGCCAGGACGTGACGGAGGCGATCCGGGCGGCCGTCTTCGAGGAGCTGGCCGCGGCCGGCTACGCACGGATGTCGATCGAGGGGATCGCGCGCCGCGCGGGCGTCGGCAAGACCGCGGTCTACCGCCGCTGGCGCTCCAAACTGCACCTCGTCCTCGACCTGGTCTCCGCGATCGCCGTCCAGGGCCTGCCCGCGCCGGACACCGGCTCCCTGGAGGGCGACCTGCGCCTGCTGTACGAGGTCACCTCCCGCGCCCTGCGCCACCCCGTCGCCTCGCAGATCCTCCCCGACCTCCAGGCCGAGGCCGCCCGCAACCCGGACATCGCCGAGGCCCTGCAGAAGGCGCTGCGCGAGGGCCAGGACGGGGTCGCCAAGGGCATCGTCACGGCGGCACAGGAACGCGGCGACCTCCGCCCCGGCGCCGACCACGCCCTGGCCCTCGACCTGATCTCGGGCCCCCTGTACTGGCGCTCGGTGGTCATCCGCAGCCCGAAGCTGCCGAAGGGGTACCTGGAGGCGCTGACGCGGGCGACGGCGGAGGCGCTGAAGGCGCTGTGAGGGTGACCGACCGGGTGACGGCCGAGGGCACCGTCACCCGGTCGGTGCCCGGCCCTTCCCGCGGTGCCCGGGCCGCCGCTCGGCGGCACACGATCACGTGCGGGGCCACGCGCCCCGAGCCGGCCTGCCCCATGAAGTCACGGCCGACTTCCACGGCAGAGGGTCAGCCGCACAACCGCCGGGCGAGACCGGTCAGGTCCGTCGCGGACAGGACTCGTCCGGCGAACCCGGGCAGGGGCACGTGCAGCGGCCCGGTCCAGCGGGCGGGCACGGCGTCGACGCCGTACACCGCCCCCGCCAGGCCGCCGGTCACCGCCGCCACCGTGTCCGTGTCGCCTCCCAGGTCGATCGCCGCGCGTACGGCGTCCTCGTAGCCGGTCGTCGTCCGTACCGCCCAGACGGCGGAGGCCAGGCAGGGCCAGACCGCGCCGTTGAACTCCGTGGCCAGGTCCGGGTGCCAGTCGGGGGCGAGGACGGTCGCGTAGCGGTCGTGGTGGTCCGGGTGGAGCGCGTGCAGGGTGTCGGGTACGGCGGCCAGTGGGTCGGCGCCGGTCAGGGCCACACGGACGAGTTCGTGGAGGACGGCCGTGCCCTCCCAGGCCGCCCGGTCGCCGTGGGTGAGGGCGGACAGGCGGCGGGCGGCGTCCATGGTGGCGTCACGGCCCAGGGGCGCGAAGTACACGGCGGAAGGGGCCGCCCGCATCAACGCGCCGTTTCCCGCCGCCCGTTGACTGGTCCGGAAGTGCAGTGCGGCGGCCAGGCCCCACGGGTCGCCGCTGGTCAGCACGGCCTCCGTCTGGAGGCCGATGTCCTTCGGGTCGGAAGCCGCCCATCGCCGGAAGCGGCGGAAGACGTCCGGGAGGTCGAGGCCACCGCGCTCCAGCAGCGACTCGGCGACCAGCACCGCCATCTGCGTGTCGTCCGTCGCCTCGCCCGGGTCCCAGCCGCCGCCCCCGCACATCTCGCCACCGGCCCCCGGTGCCGGGAAGCGGGCGGAGAAGGCGCCCTCGGGGCCGAACTCGAAGGGGGCGCCCAGGGCGTCGCCCACGGCGGAGCCGATGACGGCGCCCAGGGCGCGTTCGGTACGGGTGGGCATCAGGGGCGGGCCGCCGTCGGCGGGTGCGGGTGCCGCCAGCCGGACCAGGCCGAGGTGATCATGTCGTCGATGTCGTGGCGGGCCTTCCAGCCCAGTTCCGTGGCCGCGCGGTCGGCGGAGGCGACGACGCGGGGCGGGTCGCCGGGGCGGCGCGGGGTGACCACGGGCGGGCGGTCGTGGCTGGTGAGGGCGTTGACGCGGTCGATCATCTCCCGCACGGAGACGCCCTCGCCGCGGCCGATGTTGAGGGTGAGGTCCCGGCCGGGGGCGGCGCGCAGCGCGCGGGCCGCCGCGACATGGGCCTCGGCCAGGTCGACGACGTGGATGTAGTCGCGGACACAGGTGCCGTCGGGGGTCGGGTAGTCGTCGCCGAACACGCGCGGGGGCAGGCCGTCCGTCAGCCTCTCGAAGATCATGGGGACGAGGTTGGAGACGCCCGTGTCGGCGAGGTCCGGGCGGGCGGCGCCGGCCACGTTGAAGTAGCGCAGGCAGGCCGTGGAGAGTCCGGCCGCCCGGCCGGCCGCGCGGACCAGCCACTCGCCGGCCAGCTTCGTCTCGCCGTACGGCGACATGGGCACGCACGGGGTCTCCTCCGTCACGAGGTCCACGTCCGGCGTGCCGTACACCGCCGCCGAGGAGGAGAAGACGATGGAGCGGACCCCGGCCGACGTGACCGCGTCCAGCAGGACGCGCAGGCCCTCGACGTTCTCCCGGTAGTAGTGCAGGGGGAGGGAGAGCGACTCGGCGACCTGTTTCTTCGCCGCGAGGTGGACGACGCCGGTGACCTCGTGGTCCGTGAGGGCCCGCGCGACCCGCTCGCCGTCCAGGGTGGAGCCCACCACCAGCGGCACCCCGTCCGGCACCCGGTCGGCGAGGCCGGTGGACAGGTCGTCGTACACCACCGCCCGTTCGCCCGCCCCGGTCATCGCCCGTACGACGTGCGCCCCGATGTAGCCGGCGCCGCCGGTGATCAACCAGGTCATGGATGGCCGTCCCCTCGTCGTTGGCCGTGCTTCCGCAATCGAACAGGTCGGCTCTCAGTGAAGCAGGCGTCGAAGCCTTCCGCGCAGCACCGGGACGGCTCCGCGTGCGCCGGCCGCCAGGCGCAGGGCCAGCGCGCCCGAGTTCGTGGCGTACGGCCGCACCAGCACCACGCCGTGCCGGCGGCTCGGCATCACACAGCGGCGCAGCAGGCCCGGCCCGGCGAGCGCGTGCGCGGTGACCCGGCGGCTCGAACCGTCCCGGAAGCGCACCCGCAGCCGCAGGTCCCAGGTGCCCGTGCCGAGCGTGGCCAGCCGGTCCGGCCGTACGGTCGTCTCCGCGACCCAGGTGCCGTCGGCGGTCGCCCGCAGCGGCACCGTACGGCGGACCCGGGCGCCGCCCCGGTCCCGGTGGCGCCACTCCACCTCCGCCGCCACCGGCCCGGCCCGCGCCACCCGGCCGTACAGCTCGTGCAGCCGCACCCGCAGCCGCGGGCCGTGCGCGCGGGGGCGCAGTTCCGCGTCCACGGCGAGCGGGAGGAGGGGCACGGGACGGGTCAGCAGGTGCTCCAGGGTGATCCCGGGCAGGCCGGCCGACCAGCAGGGCGTGCCGTCCGCCGCGCGGGTGTACGGCGGGCACAGCCGGGCCGGCCGGGCCGCCAGCTCCCGCAGCCGGGGCAGGTCGCACGGCTCGGGGGAGGCCAGCACGACCCGCCCGATCAGCCGGCCGGGGGCGACCGGGTCGCGGGCCCGGTCGGCGGCGTCGTACTCCGCGAGGAACGCCCGCGTGTGCGCCCACCACTGCCGCCGGTACTCCTCGTCGTGCAGCGGCAGCTCGCGGACGTACATGCGCAGGTCGTGGTCGAGGAACTTGGCCCGCGCCCTGCGCGCCAGCCGCTTCTGCCCGGCGTCCAGCAGGATCGTGTGGGCGGTGCGGCACGCGCGCGTGCGGGCCCGCCAGTTGTCGACGCCCGCGCGGTCCAGCGAGATCGACAGCCGCCGCGCGGACCGGCGGACGTGCCAGACGTACACCGGGTCCGGGACCAGCGCGACGCGCGGGGCGGCGGCCCACACCCGCGCGGTGAACACGACGTCCTCGTAGGGGAAGCGGCCGTCGGGGAAGCGGATGCCGTGCGCACGCAGGAAGGCCGTGCCGTAGAGCTTGTTGACGCACAGCGTGTCGTGGACCAGGCGCGGGCGCAGCGCCGGGCGGGCGAGTACGGCGGGCGCGGCGTACAGGGCCGGTTCCCACGGCACCTCGGTCCCCGACGGCAGCTCGCGGCGCACGCACAGGCCGCCCGCGACCTGCGCGTGGGCCCCGGTCGCGGCCGTGAGCAGCGCGTCCACCGCGCCGGGCGGCAGTACGTCGTCGCTGTCCAGGAACATCACGTACGGCGAGGTCGCCGCGGCGAGCCCGGTGTTGCGCGGGGTGCCGCAGCCGCCGCTGTTGACGGGGAGCCGGATCACCCGCAGCCGGGGTTCGCCCTCGGCGAGCCGGTCCAGCAGCTCCCCGCTGCCGTCCGTCGAGCAGTCGTCGACGGCGACGACCTCCCGTACGGCGGGCCCCTGCCCGAGCGCCGAGCGCACGGCGTCGGTCACATGGGCGGCGTCGTCGTAGCCGATGACGACGACGGTGACCTGGGGCTGATGGGGCTGCATGGCGTCCTCGGGCGCGTCACGGGGCTGCTCCTGCCTCCATTGAGGACGCTCGGCGCACGTGGCGCACGTCGGCCGCCGTCACGCGCCCTCCGCCACCGCCGTGTCCAGCGCCGCCGTGAGCCGGTGCAGACGGGTGCTCAGGTCGCGGATCTCGTCGATGTCGAAGCCGGTCGCGGCCACGATCCGGCGCGGCACCTCCAGGGCCCGCTGCCGCAGTGCGGTGCCCTCCTCGGTGGGCCGGACCTCCACCGACCGCTCGTCGCGCGCACTGCGCTCCCGGCGCACCAGGCCGGCCGCCTCCAGCCGCTTGAGCAGCGGGGACAGCGTGCCGGAGTCCAGTCGCAGATGCTCGCCGAGCTTCTTCACCGGCAGCGTGCCGTGCTCCCACAGCACCAGCATGACCAGGTACTGCGGATAGGTGAGTCCGAGATCCTTGAGAACCACCCGGTAGACGCCGTTGAAGGCGCGGGAGGCCGCGTTCAGGTTGAAGCAGATCTGCTGGTCGAGGCGGAGCCAGTCGTCCGCGACGCCCGGCAGCGGGGCCGTCGCGGGGGGTGGGCTCGGGGTGGCTGTCATGGTTCCAGGGTAGCTCTCGCGGGCCATTTGGTTGCGCGCAATTCAATTGCGTGCTCTACTTGTGTTCGTACGGCGGCCGGACCCACCGAACCGAAGGGCCCGGCCGAGCCACGACTCGAGAGGGAAGGTCCTTTTCATGGACGCGCTCTACACCGCTGTCGCCACCGCCACCCACGGCCGCGAGGGCCGCGCCGTCACCTCCGACGGCAAGCTGGACCTCGGCCTGAGCGCCCCCGTGGAGCTCGGCGGCAACGGCCAGGGCACCAACCCGGAGCAGCTCTTCGCCGCCGGCTACGCCGCCTGCTTCGGCAGCGCCCTCGGCGTGGTCGGCCGGGCGGCGAAGGTCGACGTCAGCGACGCCGCGGTGACCGCCGAGGTCGTCCTCGGCAAGCAGGGCGAGGGCTTCGCGCTCGCGGTGACGCTGCGCGTCGAGCTGCCCGAGGGCATCGAGGAGGAGACCGGCCGCAAGCTGGTCGAGCAGGCCCACCAGGTCTGCCCCTACTCCAACGCCACCCGCGGCAACATCCCCGTCGACCTCGTCATCGAGTAGTCCCCGGCACCCGCGCCAGCACCTCCCCCGTCCGCCGGCTCCACGCCACCACCACCGCCTCCTCGGGCACCCGCTGCGAGGGCGTCAGCAGCAGCCAGCGCGCGTGGTACCGGCGGACGACCGCGGCCCGCTCGGCGCGGGTCGCACCGGGGTCGAGATACGCGCGTACGTCGGCCGCCCGCCGCAGCCGCTCCCCCTCGTCCAGCGAGGCGTCCGGCCAGGCGGGCGCGGCGAGGTTCGGCCCGTACCCGGCGAGCGCGTGGACGGCGTGGTAGCCGTCGGTGATCACGACCTCGCCCGGTCCGACGTACCGCGCGGCCCAGTCGTACGACGGCCAGTCCGGCGGCCGTTCGAAGCCCGCCGGCACCACCGCCCCCGCGTGCACGGTCAGGAACGCGGCACACGCCCCCGCCGCCGTGGCCCCGCCCAGCAGCCGCCGCCACACCGGCCACGGCCGGGACACCGCCAGCTCCACCGCGAGCGCGAACTGCAGGGGCACCGGCGTGAGCCCGAGGATCCTGCCGTAGGTGTAATGGCCGCTGACCCAGCCGTACGCCACCACCAGGCAGTCCAGTACGAACATCAGCACCAGCGGGTCACGCCACGAGGTGCGCCGCGCCCGCAGCCACAGCACCGGCAGCCCGAGCAGCGCCAGCCCGAACTGCCCGCCGAGGTCCAGGTACAGCCGCCGGTGCATCGCGTCCACGCTGTCGTCGCCGGCCAGCGCGAACACGTCGAAGTACGGCCAGCAGGCGGCCGTCAGCAGCGCCACCGCCCCCGTCACCGCCCACCGCCCGGCGACCGCCGGTCTCCACCGCCGCTGCCATCCGGCGATCAGCGCCACCGCCCCCAGCGCCGCCGCGACCGCGGTGATCGGGTGCACGAGCAGAAGCAGCCCGTACAGCGCGCCCAGCGCCGCGTACCCGGACACCGGGCGCAGCCCGCTCGGCCCCACGTACCGCACGGCCCCCGCGTCCCGGGCCCGCGCACCCGTCAGCGCCCACGCCCAGAAGGTGAGCCCGATCGCGAACGCCGACGGGTAGGCCAGGTTGCCCGTCATCGACATCAGGTTCGGATAGCCGCTCCACCAGGCCCGCTCCACCCCCCACAGCAGCGTCATCGCGCCGAGCGCCAGCACCGGCGCCCAGGGACGCGGGGTCAGCACCCGCACGAAGCGGCCGATCCCGGTGAGCAGCACCAGCAGGTTCAGCGGCCCGGTGAGCTTGAGCACCTCCCAGCCGCCCAGCCCCGTCAGCCGGGCGGCCACGCCCTGCGCCAGTGCGAACGGCGAGTAGTAGGGGCTGCCCGCCCCCGGCAGGTCCGCCATCGGATGCCGGGGGTGCAGCAGGTCGTCCTTGAGGCGCTCCACGACCGCCGCGTGCTGCCCGGCGTCGCAGCACAGCGGCACCCTCCAGTACGCCAGCGACATCACGAGCCAGAACAGGAAGCCGAAGAGCTGGTACGGGGTGGGACGCCAGGCCCCGCCGCCGTGCAGCGCCGTGGCACCGCGCACGGCCGGCCGGACGAGGACCGGGGAGCTCATCGGGTGGCGAGGAAGAGGAAGGGGAGCGTCTTGGGCATCTGCCGTATGTTCCCGGTGACGTCAACGGCATGACCTCGTATCACCTCATCGGGTGATGTGGCGGTTCAGTGCGCCGGCTCCACCGGAGCCGCCTGCGCCGGCACCACCGCCCGCCGCACCACCGGCTCCAGCAGCAGCGGCACGCCCAGCACCGGCAGCAGCCAGGCCAGCGTGAGCAGCCGGTCGCCCCAGATGTTGATGTCCGGATGCCCGGCCTGGTTGAGGAACCCCGTGCAGGCGGCGGCCACCAGGAAGGCGCCGAACGCCGGCCGCCGCAGCGCCCCCGGGACACCGGCCGCCAGGAACGCGACGAACACCGGCTCCCACAGCTGCCGCCGCAGCCACTCCGTCCAGAAGTTCCCCTGCAACTGGAAGAACTCCGCCCACGCCCGCTCCCGGTCGGGGCGGGCGAAGTGATCGGTGAGCAGGTCCTGCACGCTCTCCGACACCGACGGGTACCCCAACAGCCGGGCCAGCAGCACCGTGCCGAACGCCCCCGCGCACCCGGCCCCCGCGAGCGCCACCACCCCGCGCCCCGGCTCCCGCCCCCGCCACCGGCGCCGTACGGCGATCGCCGCGCCCGCGCCCGCCAGGCACAGCCCGAGGAACAGGGCCTGCGAGTGCTTCACGGTGAACAGCGTGAGCAGCGCCACGCCCACCAGCGCCAGGCCCGCCCGCGTCCTGTGCCCCTGAAGCACCAGCGCACAGCCCCACAGCGCCGCCAGGGTCAGCGCCAGCAGCAGCCCCTCGGCCATCGGGCGCATCGCGGTCGTCCCGCACGGCAGGACCAGGAACAGCGCCTGCCCGGTGAGCGCGAGCGGCACCGGCACCGACAGGGCGCGCAGCACCAGGAAGGCGAGCACCCCGCCCGCGCAGGTCACCACCACGCCCGCCGCCCACACACCCCAGGTCACCCCGAGCAGGCCGACGAACGGCGCCAGGAACACCGGGTAGCCGGGCCGCACCTCGAAGATCCGCATGAACCGCTCCGGCATGAACGGCACGGTGTGCCCGCCGGTCCGCCCGGCCGCCGACATCGCCTCCACCTGCCGCCACTCCCGCTCCCGGCACTCCCGCAGGACCTCCGGGGCGGGGTCGGGGGCGTGGAAGCGGATCACGTCCACGTTCTGCTCGCGGTGTGCGATCGTCGCCCGGCCCGCGCAGAACCAGTCGATGGTGGCGGTGGCCGCCTCCCGCTTGTCCGCACCGGTCAGACTCAGGGCGTACGACAGGTAGTTCTTGCTGTCGGGGGTGTCCCGGCCGGTGACGTTGGCGAGTTGCAGCAGCGCGAAGACGGCGGCCAGCAGCAGGACCCGGGCGCGCGGCGTCACGACGGGGTCAGCAGGTCGACGCCGGTGGCCTGGGCGGGCACCCGGGCCGGTCCGGCCGGCCGCTCGGGCATCCGCTCGCCCAGCATCAGCGTCCGCACCACCCGCTCGGCGGCCCGCCCGTCGTCGAACTCGCAGAACCGCCTCCGGAACGCCGACCGCAGCCGCGCCGCCTCCTCGTCCCGCCAGGTCCCGGAGTCGAACAGCCACGCCAGCTCCCAGGGGGAGCGCGCCACATGGCCCGGCGCCTCGGCCATGACGTCCAGGTAGGCGCCCCGGCTCGCCCGGTAGGCGTCCCAGTCGTCGGCGTACACGACGATCGGGCGGTCCAGCAGGGCGTAGTCGAACATGACCGACGAGTAGTCCGTGACCAGCACGTCGGCGGCGAGCAGCACGTCCTGCACCTCCGGTTCGTCCGTCGCGTCGACGAGCACGCCCCGCCGGTGCAGCTCGGACAGCCCGAGCCCGCGCGCCGGTCCGGCGGCCAGCGAGGGGTGCAGACGGACCACGAGGGTGCGGCCCTCGCCCAGGCCGGCGGCGAACCGGGCGAGGTCGAGCCGCTCCACCAGCCCGTCCCTGCGGTAGTCGCGGCGGGTCGGCGCGTACAGCACCACCGTGTCACCGTCCGGGACACCGAGCCGTGCGCGCACCGCACGCCCCCGCTCCTCCGACGCCCCGACCAGCACGTCGTTGCGCGGGCTGCCGCTGCGCAGGGAGGTGAAGTGACAGGGATAGGCCCGCTCCCACACCAGCTCGGAGTGCCGGTTGGCGACCAGGCTGTAGTCCCAGCGGTCGGCCCGGCGCAGCATCTGCGGTACGTCGAAGCCGAGCCGGGCGCCGGGCCGGTCCAGCAGATCGGCGCCCAGGTACTTCAGCGGGGTGCCGTGGTGGGTGTGGACGTGCACGCTTCCGGGGCGTTTGACCAGCGCCCCGGACCAGTTGACGTTGTTGACGAAGTACGTGGCCCGCTCGGTCACCCGGCGGTACCCGGGCGAGTCGAGCAGCACGTACTCGGTGTCCGGATCGAGACCGGCCGCCTGCTCCTCGTCGGCCAGTACCCATACGTTCCTGATGTGCGGGGCGAGTTCGCGCGCCGCACGGTGGACGGCCGCCGGGTCGCCGAGCACGCCCCGGTGCGAGAACGCCGAGTACACGGCGAGATCCGGGTCGAGCGGACGCCGGAACGCCGGCCGGACACGGGCGTACCGCGCCGCCGTCGCCGTACCCGCCTGTCGGGCCCGCCGCCCCAGCTCCCGCCCGGCCCTTTCCGCCCGCTGCCGCAGGAGGTAACCGGCGTAACTTCCCTCCAGCACGCGCAGTTCCGCCGGGACCCGGGCACCCTCCGGCCGGTGCGCCCGGAACATCTCGGCCGTACGGCGGAAGAACTCGCCCCTGTCGGACGGCGGCAGGCGGTCCGGCTTGGAGAGGATGTCGAGGCAGTGCTCGCCCATCTTGGCGTGCAGGAAGGGCCGCCAGTGCGCGAGCGCCGGGCGGGCGTCGACGAACCGGAACACCCGCGCGTACTGCTCGTGGACGTCGAAGTGCCTGCGGCTGGTGGTGGACAGGATGCTGCCCCGGCGGCGCTGCCGGTAGTACACGCAGATCCGGTCCAGGGTGGCGATGCGCTCCGCGCTGAGCAGCACCGGGAACGTCCAGGGCGTGTCCTCGTAGTAGCCGGGCGGGAAGGCGAAGCCCTCCCGTGCGACGAAGTCGCGGCGGTAGACCTTGTTCCACACCACCATCAGCAGATCGAGGATCTCCGGCCGCTCGGCCGCCGTGAACACGTCCTCGACGGCCAGCAGACGGGCCAGGACGTTGCGGCGGGTGCCGCCCCACCAGTGGGTGCGGGCGTAGTCGAAGACCAGGACGTCCGGGTCGCCGGTCTCGTCGAGACGGTCGGCCGTCGCGCGCAGCGCGCCCGGGGTCAGGGTGTCGTCGCCGTCGAGGAAGAACAGGTAGTCGCCGGTCGCGTGCTCCATCCCGGCGTTGCGGGCCCGGCCGAGGCCCACGTTCCGGGGCAGGCGCACCACCCGGACCCGCTCGTCGCGGGCCGCGTACGCGTCGAGGATCGCGCCGCAGCCGTCGGGGGAGCGGTCGTCGACGGCGATCACCTCGAGGTCGCGGTACGACTGCCCGAGCACCGAGTCGAGGCAGGCGTGCAGGTACCCCTGCACCTTGTGGACGGGGACGACGACGCTGAAGCGGGGCACGTCAGCTCCTCACCGGGGTCGGGGCGGCCGCGGGGGCGGGGACGCGCTCCGCGAGCGGGATCACGGGCGGCAGGGCCTCGGGCGGCTCACCGAGCAGCACCCGGCGTACGACCCGTTCGGCGGCCCGCCCGTCGTCGAACGCGCAGAACCGCTCCCGGAACCGGGCCCGCAGCGCCGCCGACTCCGCGTCCGCGTACGAGCCGTCGCGGAACACGCGGGCCAGCTCCTCGGGGGTACGGACCACCGGTCCCGGCGGCCCCTCCATCAGGTCGAAGCAGACGCCCCGGACCTCCCGGTAGACGTCCCAGTCGTCGGCGTACACGACGATCGGCCGGTCCAGACAGGCGTAGTCGAACATGATCGACGAGTAGTCGGTGATCAGCGCGTCGGCGGCCAGGCACACGTCCTCCGACGAGCGGTGCGCGGTTACGTCAATGACCCGGTTGACCCGGCCCCCGGCCCGCGCGGTGCCCCGGTCGTAGAAGTAGTGGGCGCGCAGCAGGACCACGACGTCCTCGCCGGCCGCCTCGCAGAACGCCTCCAGGTCGGGGCCGGGCTCGAAGCCGGTGCGGTGGTCGCGGTGGGTGGGCGCGTACAGCACGGCCCGCGCGCCCTCCGGGACGCCCAGCTCCGCGCGGATCCGGGCCACGTCGTCCGCGCCGGCCGCGCAGTACACGTCGTTGCGCGGATAGCCGTACTCCAGGTGCTCGTAGGAGCCGGGGAAGGCACGCTCCCACACGCGCGTGGAGTGCGGGTTGGCGGAGAGGTTGTAGTCCCAGCGGTCCACCCGGCCCAGCAGCCTGGTGAAGCTGCCGGTGGCAGCGGCCACCACCGGGTACGTCGACTGGTCGACGCCCATCGTCTTCAGCGGGGTGCCGTGCTGCGTCTGGAGGTGGACGCTGCCGGGGCGCTTGACCACGCCCTCCGCGAAGTTGGCGTTGTTGACCAGGTACTTCGCACGGGCCAGCACCTCCCAGCAGCGGCGGCTGCCGATGACCGCGTACTCGACGCCGTCCGGCACGGTGTGTTCCCGGCCGGCCTCCACCAGGAACACCGAGCGGATGTGCGGGGCGAGTTCACGCGCCTCGGCGTGGATCGCGGCCGGGTTGCAGGCGTAACCCCGGCCCCAGTACGCGCAGTACACGGCGAGGTTCGGATCGAGCGGGCGGCACAGGTGCATCCGGTACAGCAGCCGTGTGCGCAGGCCCCGCGGACGCGGCACCGCCGCCACGGTCCGTGCCACCGCGCGGCGGGCGCCGCGCAGGGCGGCGAACGCCCCGTAGGAGCCCGACGCCAGCAGCCGGTGCTGCGCCCCGAGGCTGCCGCGCGGGGGCCGGTACCCGGCGGGGCGGTGGCGGCGGTACAGGGTGCTCGCCCGGCGGAAGAAGGCGCGGCGGCCCGACGGGAGCCGCCGGGGACGGGCGGCCGTCTTCAGCACGGCGGTGAAGAGCTGCTCGAACAACGGCGCCGACCGCTCGGCGGACAGCCCCCGTTCGGCGGCCCGCTCCAGCACCAGCTCGACCTGGTCCAGCAGCTCGGCGTGGTGCTCCCCGGGCAGGTTCAGCCGGCTGCCCTGCCGCCGCACCAGATGCCGTACGACGACCGCGCGCAGTACCGCCACCCGCTCGGCGACGAGCATCGCCTGCCCGCCCCAGCCGATGTCCGTGAAGTGACCCGCGGGGAAGGCGAGACCCCGCTCGGCGACGAAGGCACGGCGCCAGGCCGTGCTCCACGCCGGGAGGCCCACGCCGGTGAGGTGCGGGGCGCGGTCGGGGGAGAACGCGCCGTCGGGGGCCTTCGCCAGCAGGGGCGCGGCCGGGTTGCCGGGCTCGCCGTCCCACCAGGGCGCCCGCTCGTGCTCGAAGTGCAGCACGTCCACCGGACCGGTCTCGGTCAGGCGCGCGTCCAGAGCCGCGAGCGCGCCGGGTACGAGGACGTCGTCACCGTCGAGGAACAGCAGGTACGTTCCCGTGGCCGCCCGTGCCCCCGCGTTGCGCGCGCCCGCCAGTCCGGCCGACGGCGGCGCGTGCACCGGCGCCACCCGAGAGTCCCGCTCGGCGTGCCGGGCGGCCACGTCGGCCGCGGCGGACCCGGGCGCCCCGCGGACCGGGATCAGCTCGAAGTCACCGAAGGACTGGGCGAGGACCGAGTCCAGCGCCTGGCCCAGCCGGCCGGCGACCCCGTGGGACGGGACGATGATGCTGAAACGGGGCATTCTGCTCTTTCCGTGGTCCGTGGTCCGTGATCCGTGAAGGCCGGCGTGGCGCCCTCAGCGGGCGGGGCGCCGGCCGGGCCGCCCCGCCGGAGGCCGGGCCGGGGTGGGCCGCGACGATCCGGAGGGCATGGGAACTCCCTGGGTCCGCAAGGGGAAACGGCGGTCAGCCGCGGTCGGTGACGGCCAGGACACCGGCGGGCTGCTGCTGCGGCACCGTCGTGAGCGCCGGCGGGCCGGACACGGCACCGGCCGACGGCACCGGGCGGCGCCCCTCCAACGGCACCACCGGCGGCAGGTCGCTCTCCCCGAGCACCACCCGGCGCACCACCCGCTCGGCGGCGCGGCCGTCGTCGTACGGGCAGAAACGGGCGCGGAAGTCCGCCCGCAGCCGGGCGGAGCGGGCGCCGCACCAGTGACCGGTCGCGAAGATGTCGATCAGCTCGTCCTCACCGCCCGCGACCGCGCCCGGCGGGAACGCCCGCGGATCGAAGTAGGCGCCGCGGGCCGCCTCGTACGCCTCCCAGTCGTCGATGTGCAGCACCACCGGCCGGTCCAGGCCCGCGTAGTCGAACATCAGCGGCGAGTAGTCCGTGACCAGGGCGTCCGAGGCCAGGCACAGCGCGGTGACGTCCGGGTGGCCGGTGACGTCCAGGACCCGGTCGGAGGCGGCCTCGCGCGGCCCGCCGTACGGGTGGTGGGCGGCGAGGGCCAGGACGACGAACCGCGGGCCGAGCCGGCGCACCACGCGCTCCAGGTCGAGCAGCCGGTGCTGGGTGCGCCGGTAGTCGCGGTGGGCCGGCGCGTACAGGATCGCCACCGACCCCTCCGGGACGCCGAGCGACTCCCGCAGCCGGGCCACGTCCGCACCGGTCGCCGTGTGGAACCGGTCGGTGCGCGGTCTGCCGTACTCCAGGGTGGTGTAGCGGCCGGGGCAGACCCGCTCCCAGGTCAGGGTCGAGTGGCGGTCGGCGGAGACGACGTAGTCCCACTGGTCGACGCCCGCGAGGAACCGCGCGAAGTCGGTGTCCCGGGCCGCCGCGGGGCGTTCCAGCAGGTCCAGACCCTCGTGCCCGAGGGGGGTGCCGCGCCGCGTCTGCACCAGGACCTGCCCCTTGCGCTTGACCAGCCCCGGCACGGTGTCGGCGTCGGTCACCAGATACGCGGACCGGGCGAGCGCGCTGAAGTGGGCGGCCGTGCCGGGCACGAGCCGGCGGGCGCCCGGCGGAAGGGTGCGGTGGTACTCGGGACGGGCCACCCAGGCGGTGCGGATGTGCGGGGCCAGCTCGCGCACCGCCGACTCCAGGGCGCCCGGGTCACCACCGTGACCGCGGCCCCCGTCGGCGGCGAAGACGGCCCGGTCGGCACGGAGCGGGAGCAGCCGCTGGAACCGGTAGTGCAGGCGCAGGGCCGCGCGGCGCAGGGCGCGCGGCAGCCGCCCCGCGGTCCGGGCCCACCTGCGGCGCAGCGCCGCCGCCAGCCGCAGCGCCCGGTAGGTGCGGTGCAGTCCGAGACGGACCATCGTGTGGTGCACCCGGGCGCGCGCGGACCCGGACGCGCCGGGCGTCCGATGGCGCCGGCAGTGGACCCGCGCCCGGCGCAGGAAGGCGGCGCGCGACCCGCGCGGCAGCCGGTCCCGCCGCGTGTACACCGTCGCCAGGTGGTCGACCATGCGGCGGAACAGCACCGGCCGCCAGCGCCGCAGTCCGGGCCGCTCGTCGAGGAAGGCGAAGACCCGGTCGTACTGGTCGAAGACGTCGAAGTGCCGTTCACTGGTGGTGCGCAGGATGCCGCCGGCCCGGCGCTGCCGGTAGTGCACGCACACCCGGTCCAGGGTGGCGATCGACTCCGCCGTCATCAGGACCGGGTACGTCCACGGGGTGTCCTCGTAGTAGCCGGGCGGGAAGGTGAACCCCGCGCGTTCGACGAACTCCCGCCGGTACGCCTTGTTCCACGCCACCATCAGCAGGTTCAGCAGTCCCGGCCGGTCCTCGAGACGGAACGGCGCCGGTCCGTGCTCGGTGAGTTCGGCGGCGACCCGGTTGCGCACGGCCTCGCCCGACCAGTAGGTGCGCGCGTAGTCGTAGACCAGCACGTCCGGCTCGCCCGTCTCCTTCAGCCGGTCGGCGAGGGCGAGCAGCGCGTCGGGCGTGAGGGTGTCGTCGCCGTCCAGGAACACCAGGTAGTCACCGGTCGCACGCTCCACCCCGGCGTTGCGGGCCGGACCGAGACCGGCGTTCCGGGGCAGGTGCACGGCCCGTACGCGCGGGTCGCGGGCCGCGAACTCGTCGATCACCGCACCGCAGGCGTCCGGCGAGCAGTCGTCGACGGCGATCAGTTCGAGATCGGGGTACGACTGGGACAGCACCGACTCCAGGCACTCGTGCAGATACGCCTGAACCTGGTACGCGGGGACAATGACACTGAACCTGGGCAAGGGGCATCCAACGGTCGGTGCGGGCGTTCGGCCCGGCAACGGCCGCCGGCCCCACTTGGTTACGCGCCCTGCGGCATCCGGGGGACGCCCGTCGCACGAAGGGGCGGACCTGTGACGGCCCGCCCCTTCAACTCGATGCGGGCTTCGGCTACTTCACCGCACCCGCCATCACACCGGAGACGAACTGCCGCTGGAACGCGAAGAACACGACCAGCGGGACCACCATCGAGATGAACGCGCCGGGCGCCAGGACGTCGATGTTGTTGCCGAACTGCCGTACCTGGGTCTGCAGGGCGACCGTGATCGGCTGGCTCCCGGAGTCGGTGAAGATCAACGCGACCAGCATGTCGTTCCACACCCACAGGAACTGGAAGATGCCGAGCGCGGCGATGGCCGGCCCGGCGAGCGGCATCACGACCCTTACGAACAGCCGAAGTTCGCCCGCGCCGTCCAGCCGGGCCGCCTCCAGCAGCTCCTTCGGGATCTCCGCGAAGAAGTTCCGCAGCAGGAACACCGCGAACGGCAGACCGAAACCGACGTGAAAGAGGACCACACCGGTCACGGAGCCGAAGATGCCCACGCTGCCGAAGAGTTCGGCGATCGGGATCAGCGCCACCTGCACCGGCACCACCAGCAGCCCCACCACCGCCAGGAACCACCAGTCCCGGCCCGGGAACTCCATCCAGGCGAAGGCGTACCCCGCGAGCGAGCCGATCACCACCACCAGCACGGTCGCCGGGACGGTGATGTACACCGTGTTCAGCAGCGAGCCGGTGATGTCGTCGTTCTCCAGCAGCTTCTCGTAGGCACCGAAGGTGAGCTGCGAGGGCTCGGTGAACACCTTCCACCAGCCGTCGGCGGCCATGTCCTGCGGGGTGCGCAGGCTGGCCAGCAGCAGCCCGACCGTCGGGACCAGCCAGAACAGGCCCACGACGACCAGGAAGACGCGGACCAGGCCGCCGCTGACCCACTCGCTCAGCCGGGAGCCCAGTGACCGCTCGGCCCTGACGGCGGGGACCGCCTTGACGACGCCGTCCGCGTCCGCACTCATCGTCGCACCTCCCGCCTCAGCCGCCTGACGTTGAACCACATCACCGGGATCACCAGCAGCAGCAGGAACACCGCGATCGCGCTGGCGATGCCCGGCTGGTCCGACGCGAAGCCCTTGCGGTACAGCTCCAGCGCGAGGACGTTGGCGTCGTCCTGGGACGAGCCCGGGGCGATGATGAAGACCAGGTCGAACACCTTCAGCACGTTGATCATCAGGGTGACGGTGACGACCGCGAGGACCGGCGCCAGCAGCGGCACCGTGACACGTCTGAACACCTGCCACTCGTTCGCGCCGTCCACCCGCGCCGCCTCCAGCAGCTCCCGGGGCATGCCCGCGAGCCCGGCCGCGATCAGCACCATCGCGAAGCCCGCCCACATCCAGATGTACGAGCCGATGATCGCCGGAGTGACCAGCGACGGGCCGAGCCAGTCGAGGCCGTTGTACGGCTCGGCGAAGTTGCTCTTCGGGAGCCGTAGTTGGGCGCCCTCGGCCTTCGCGGAGAAGGAGAACGAGCCGTCGGCGGCCGCCGTGGCCGTCTCCACCACCTCGGCGCCCTTCACGGCCTCGATCCTCATCCCGGCGTAGCCCAGCTCCGGGGCGTCGACGGCGTTCAGCGTGCCGACGCCCTTGCCGCGGGTGAAGTCCTGCCAGGTGGTGCCGGTGATCCGGTCGCTCTCCGGCTGTGGCGCCGCCGCCCGCTCCGCCTCCTCGGGCATCAGGTCCGGGGCGACACCGACCAGCGGCAGCGTCACCGTGTCGCCCACCCTCACCTGCCCGCTGGTGACGAAGCCGCCGTCGTCGTCCTTGACGAGCGGCGAATCACGGCCCGGGTGCGCCTTCGGGAACGCCGACGACTGGGCGAAGGTGTCGTGCACCCCCACCCACACCGCGTTCGCCACGCCCTTGTCCGGGTCCTGGTCGTACACCAGCCGGAAGATGATCCCGGCGGCCAGCATCGAGATCGCCATCGGCATGAAGACGACCAGCTTGAACGCCGTACCCCAGCGCACCCGTTCGGTCAGCACCGCGAAGACCAGGCCGAGCGCGGTCGCGATCGTCGGCGCGAACACCACCCAGATGATGTTGTTCTTCAGGGCGGTGCGGATGCCGTCGTCGGTGAACAGGGCCTGGTAGTTGTCGAATCCGGCGAAGCCGTCGCCGGACTGGTCGTAGAAGCTGCGGACGACGGAGTACCCGATCGGGTAGACCACGAGCGCACCGAGCAGCACGAGGGCGGGCAGCAGGAACAGCGCCGCCACGGTTCCACGGGTGCCGGTGACGCTCTTGCGCGACTTGGGAGCGGCAGGGGCCGCCTTCGGTGCCCCTGCCGCCGTGTCCGACGCCATCGCCGGTTCAGTTCCCGTACGCCGCGGCCGCGTCGGCCTCCAGCTTCGCCTGCGTACCGGCGACGTCCTTCGGGTTCTTCAGGAAGTCCTGCAGTATCTTCCACTCGCCCTTGCCGGGCGTGCCGCCGAACGCCTGCGGGGCCTGGTCGGACATGTCGAAGCGGAAGTCGTCGCCGGAGTCGACGAGCGCCTTGGCGATCTTCTGCTGGACCTCGTTCGGATACGCCGAGTCCGGCACGTTCTTGTTCGGCGAGAGGTAGCCGCCGAGCCCGGCGTGGATGCGCGCGGCGTCCGGGGAGGCGAGGAAGGTCGCCAGCGCCTGGGACGCCTCGGAGTCCTCCAGGATCACCGCCGCGTCGCCGCCGGACACCACGGGCGGGGCGTCACCGACCGCCGGGAACGGGAACACCTTGGCGTCCGTGCCCACCTCCGCCTTGGTCTCACCGATGTTGACCTGCGCGAAGTCGCCCTCGTAGACCATGCCGGCCTTGGGCTGGTCACCGCCGGTGAAGGTCTGCGTCACGGACGTCGGGAAGTCGGTCCCCAGCGCGCCGGAGGCGACGTAGTCCTTCTTGCCCCAGATCCCGGCGAGCGTGGTCAGGGCCTCCTTGACGGAGGGGTCCGTCCACTTGATCTCGTGCCGGGCCAACTGGTCGTACTTCTCCGGTCCGGCCTGGGAGAGGTAGACGTTCTCGAACCAGTCGGTGAGCGTCCAGCCTTCGGCGCCGCCGACCGAGAACGGGGTGACACCGGAGTCGTAGACCATCTGCGCGGCGGTGAGCAGCTCGTCCCACGTCTTCGGCTCGGCGGCGCCCGCGTTCTCGAAGACCTTGGCGTTGTACCAGATCAGCGACTTGTTGGCGGCCTTGTAGTAGACGCCGTACTGCTTGCCGTCGACCTTGCCGATGTCCTGCCAGCCCTGCGAGTAGTTCTCGCCGAGCTCCTTGGCCGCCTCGGCGCCGAGCGGCTTGGCCCAGCCCTTCTCCACGGCCTGCTTGATGGCACCCGGCTGCGGCAGCATCGCCACGTCCGGCGGGGCACCGCCCGCGACCTTCGAGCCGAGGAAGTTGATGATCGGGTCCTGGGCGGGGACGAAAGTCACCTTGGCGCCGGTGCGCTTCTCGAACTCCGCGAGGACCTTCTTGAAGTTGGCCTGCTCGGCGCCGGTCCACACGGCGGCGACCTCGAGGCTCTCGCCGTCCAGTTCGGGAAGGGTGACGGTGGTTCCGGTGTCGCCGGTCCCGCCGCCCTTGTCCTCGTCGCCGCCACCCTTGTCGTCGTCGCCACCGCCGCACGCGGTGAGCGAGACCGCGAGCACACCCGCGGCGAGCGCGGCGGCACCACGTATCCGGATGATCCTGCTCGTCCTGCGCATCACTGCCCCGTTCTTCGTACTCCGTCGAACGCCGAGCGCTGTCCCGTGCGCTCTGGTCTACGCCCGGGGGGTGGGGGTGGCAAGACCGCGTCCCGTGTCAAGTCCGGGATCGTGACCGCGTCGTGACCAGGGGTCACCGGCCGATGAGTACCCGGACTCATGACAGCGGATACCCCGGGCGGAATGCTGTGGACATGTTCATCGAACGATCGGTCACCGCAGTCGCTCTTCTGGTGGTCACCATGACGGCCTGTGGGACCCAGCAGGGCGGCGGTCAGGCGGCGCAGTCGACGAGTCCCCGGCCGTCCTCCAGTCCCCGGCCGAAGTGCGCGCAGCCCGCCGAGGTGCCCACGGGGCTGCCCTCTCCCTCCGCGTCCCCCACCGGGAGGGCGGACGGCGGCCAGGGGCAGAACGGGGACGGTGCCCCGCACTATGCCGAGAACCACGCCTACCGGATGCAGGCGTCGATGACACCGGAGAAGCGAGCCTGGGGAGCGGCGTCGGCGAAGCTCATCCGCGCGGAGCTAGAGAAGGTGCGCAAGGAGGGCGGCGCCGGTGAGTACGGCCGTTTCGGCGACGAGCGGATCGCGGCGGCACTGGCCCGTCTCGGCTGCGGCGAGGAGCACGGCGTTTACATCGGGAACGGGTACTACAGCGTGCACACGGGAGTCGTCTGTGTGTCCGGTCGTGTGACGAAGGACGAGCTGACCACCGAGGTGCACGGCGCCTACGCCGAGCCCCAGCCCGGAACGGGACCCTGTGTCGAGAACCGGGGAGGCCACTGACCGGCCTCCGTCCCCGGGATCAGAGCAGCGACGGCACCTCCGCCGCCGCGACCTGACGGGCCGCCCGCTCCAACGCGCTGGCGAGCAGGGCCAGATCGGTGGGCCCGTTACCGAGTTCGCGAACCTGCCGGCGGGCCGGCGGATCACCCATGCGGTGCCACTCCAGAGGCACGACCGTCGGCCGCAGGGTCGCCGTCCGCGGAATACGACCGGTCACCCGGCCCCCCTGGAACGCCGTCTCCCGCCCGTCCGGCCGGACCACCCGCCCCCGCCCCGGCGCAGGCTCCTCCGGCCCGCCCCCCGGCACCACCGCGTCGAGCGCGACCCGCAGCGACGCCCGCCGTACCGGCTCGCTCTGCGCCGTACGGGCGCAGGGCCCGGTGGCCACCACCAGATGCACGCCCAGCCGCTCACCGTCCCGCGCCACCGCCTCCAGCGCCCGCATCACCGATCCGGCGGCGGGCCGCCCGGGCGAGCCGAGCGCCGGGGACACGAGCGCGTCCAGGTCGTCCACGACCACCACCAGCCGGGGCAGCGGCGGCGCGGCCCCCGTCTTGCGCCGGTTCGCCCCCGGCCGCAGCCGCAGCGTCGAACTGGGCGGGGTGTCGAGGTCCCCGTTCTGCTCCGCGCGGGACGCGACCGCCGTGCGCTGGGCGACCATACGGTCCGACAGCTCCCGTCCGGTGTGCCACTCCGCGAAGTCCGACCGGCCCAGCAGCTCCGCGCGCCGCTTCAGCTCGGCGCTCAGGGACTGCGCGAACTCCCGCATCCGCACCGGGTCGTTGGCGCACAGGTGCGTGGTGACATGCGGTACGTCCGTACAGACACGCAGGCCCTCGCCGGGCGCGTCGCCCGTCGTGGGCACGCCCCGGCCGTCGACCAGCACGATGCCCAGCCGGTCGGGACGCTCGGCGGCGGCCAGCGAGGCGACGACCGCCCGCAGCAGCTCCGTACGACCGCTGCCGGACGGCCCCTCGACCAGCAGATGCGGTCCGTCGGCGGCGAGGTCGGCGGTGACCGGGCCGCGCGGACCGGCGCCCAGTACGGCGGTGACGCGTCCGCCGAGCGCCTGGGTGTCGTCGGCCGCGTCCGCCCAGCGGGCCATCAGCGACGCCGGGGTGGCCCGGGCCAGGCCCAGTTCGTCGAGGAGCCGCGCCGACCGGGGCAGCGGCGCCGACACGCGCGCGTGCCGGTTCCCGCCGGCGCCGTCCGTGCGCAGCGGTGCGAGCGCCCGCGCGAACCGCTCGGCCCAGGCGGGGGAGACCGCGTCGACCGTGGCGAGGGTGCCGTGGCCGACGGGGCCCGTCCCGGCGACCCGCAGCAGCCGCAGGGTGGTCGCCACGTCCCCGCTGAGCAGGGCGACGGCCCCGCACCGCCGGAACGTCGGCGCCACCGCGCAGGCCGCCTCGTACGTCTCCGTCACCGGGGACGCGGGGGAGGAGGCGGCCGTCTCGGCGAGGCACACCACGTGGATGCCGGCCCGCGAGCCCTCCAGGGTCAGCCGGGCCACGGCCTCGCGCACCTCGGGGCCGCCCGGGTCGCCGTCCACGACGACCACGGTGTGCGGCCCTTCGCCGCCGGATATGCGGGGGGCCGCGTGGTCGTGGTCCGCCAGCCGGCGCAGCAGTTCCTCGGCGCGGGCCGTGGCCTGCTCGTGGTCGTGCGCGAGGAGCAGGCGGCAGTCCTGGCCGTGCCCCGGGCGTACGTGCGGCAGCCAGCCCAGCCAGGACCACTCGGCGGTGCGCTCCGCCAGGGGGCGGGAGTGGTCCGCGGCGATCAGGACGATCTCCAGGGAGTCGGGGGAGTGCAGCGCGGCGAGCTGGGCGAGCACCGCGCGGGCCAGCCCGGCGAGCCGCTCACGCGGGCCGGCCAGCCCCAGCGCGCCGACCTCGCGCAGCCCCGAGGTCACCGGTACGGCGGGCAGCAGACCCGAGCCGTCCGGCGCCGGCCGGTCCGCCGTACCGAGCCGTACCGCGAGGGCCTCCGGGTGACCCGGCCCGCGCTCCCACAACCGGGGGCCGGGGCCGAGCGCGGTCAGCAGCAGCGTGGCGGGGTCCGGCCAGGTCTCGGGCACGACGGGGGCGGTCGCGCCCGGGCCGGGCGCGGCGTCGGAGCCCTCCTCGCCGTGGGCGGCCCACGCGGCCTCCGGTTCCTGCCGCCCGCCGGTCAGCCGCCGGGCCCAGGCGGTGAGCCCGCCGCGTCTGCGCCCGCCCGTCGGCTGGGGGAGGTCGGTGCCGCGCACGGGGGTGCCCTTGCGGGTGCCCGGGAACTCCTCGCGCGGGGTGGAAGGCACCCCGCCGGGCATGTGGCCGGTGGCGGGCCCGGTGGTCGGGCCGGTGAGGCGGCCGGGTGCGCCGCCGGGCGTCCGGCCGGACGCCGGGGCGGCCGTCCCGGCGGCGCCGCGACCGGGAGCGGCGTCCCCGGCCGTCTCGCCCCGGGCCTCCTCGCCCCGGCCCCCTTCGGGAGCCGTCCCGGCAAAGAGGTCGGCGGAGCGGTCGGCGGCGCCGGGGCCCGCACCGCGCGCGCCCACGCCGGAGCGCCCCGCGTGCGTGTCCCCGTCGGCGGGCAGCGGCCGCGACACGCGGCGGCCCTGGGGAAGGCGGGGCACGTCTCCCCGGGTGACCGTGTGCACCGCGCGTCTCCCGGGAGCGGTGCCGGTGCGCTCGATCCCGGGGGCGCGGCCCTGCCCCGGCACCCGCGGCGGTTCGCCCGCGCTGTCCCACCGCGCCGTGTCCGGCGCCTCCCGTACGCCCTGTGCGTCCTGTGCGTCCGGTGCCGGCACGGCCCAGCCGACCGCGCCGTGGGCGTGGTGGGTGGGGGCCGTCGGCGCCGTCACGCGCGCATGGGCGTCCTCGTCGTCGGCCTGCCCGGCCGGGGGCGGCGGCACCCGTACGTGTCCCTCGCCGTCCGGTGTCGTGGCCGCTCGCGCGGAGGGACCCGCCGCCGGGGTCAGGCGCAGGGCCGACTCGCCGATGCGCAGGAGCGCGCCCGGGGCGAGGCGGACCGGGCGGTGGCCCACGCGCCGGCCGTCCAGGGTCGTGCCGTTGGTGGAGTCGAGGTCGGCGACCGAGACGCCGCCGTCCGGGGCGACCGTCACGGCGCAGTGCAGCCGGGAGACGTCCGGGTCGTCGAGCGGCACGTCGGCGTCGGCGGAACGGCCTATGCGGATCTCGCCGCCGTGCAGCAGGTGCACCCCGCCCGCGTCGGGACCGGCGACGACGTGCAGCCGGGTCGGGGCCTCGTCCAGCTCGGGATGCGGCTCGGGCTCGCCGGGGGCGCCCACGGCCAGCACCGCGCCGTCGATCAGCGGCGGCTCGCCCAGCGTGCAGCGCTGGGCGTCGAGCCGCTGCTCACCGGCGTACAGCACCGGTGAGCCGGACGAGCCGTCACCGCCGGAGACCACCGAGGCCAGCGCGGAGGCGACCGCGGCC
This sequence comes from Streptomyces sp. NPDC059787, assembly GCF_042732315.1. Classification (NCBI taxonomy): domain Bacteria; kingdom Bacillati; phylum Actinomycetota; class Actinomycetes; order Kitasatosporales; family Streptomycetaceae; genus Streptomyces; species Streptomyces sp. NPDC059787. The sequence goes on along the minus strand of NZ_JBHWHX010000037.1, from coordinate 19,693 downwards.
AGGGCCGTGCCCGCGGGCGCCGTGACCAGCACGTCGCAGCTCGCGGCCCGCTCCCGCGCGGGGGAGGAGGGGCCCAGCGGGTCTACGACGGTCAGCCGGATCTGCATCGCCGTCAGCGGTCCCTTCTGCGCGGGCGCCCGCGACGCGGGGGGACACCACCGCCCCGCGGTCCCCCACCGCGGACTTCCCCCACCGCCACACGCGCACGTACGGCCAGTACTGCACGCATCCTCGCACCTGCCACCGACAACGCGCCCGCCCTCCGGCAGCAAATGATCTTGATTGGTCGGCTCTGCCCGCAAAAGTGCCTGACCAGTGAGGAGCGAATGATCGTTCCGGGCCCACTTGAGATCGGTCACGTCCGGCATGCGGCAACCGGCGGACCGGGTCGAGCGTCTTTCCTCCTGAACATCCGGAACCTCCGGAACCTTCGAACCCGGACGGGAGCCGGTACCTAGGACCCACCGTGAGATCACCGTGAGATCACGTCGAAGACGACCAGCCGGTATCCAGCGCGGCGGCACTACAGTGGGTCGGAACATTCCGTAGCACGGTGGACCACGGTGTACGCCAGGCAAGCAGCAGGGAGCGCGACGTGCGGCCGGTTGGCAGCAAGTACCTCCTCGAGGAGCCGCTCGGTCGCGGCGCCACGGGGACCGTCTGGCGAGCCCGCCAGCGGGAGACCGCGGGCGCCGAGGCGGCCGTGCCAGGACAGCCCGGCGAGACCGTCGCGATCAAGGTCCTCAAGGAGGAGCTCGCCAACGACGCCGACGTCGTGATGCGCTTCCTGCGCGAGCGGTCCGTCCTGCTCCGGCTCACCCACCCCAACATCGTCCGGGTCCGGGACCTGGTCGTCGAGGGCGATCTGCTGGCACTGGTCATGGACCTCGTCGAGGGCCCCGACCTGCACCGCCACCTCCGCGAGAACGGCCCCTTCACCCCCGTCGCCGCCGCCCTGCTCACCGCGCAGATCGCCGACGCGCTCGGCGCCAGCCACGCCGACGGCGTGGTGCACCGCGACCTGAAGCCCGCCAACGTCCTGCTCAAGCAGCAGGGCGGCGAGATGCACCCGATGCTGACCGACTTCGGCATCGCCCGCCTCGCCGACTCCCCGGGCCTGACCCGCACCCACGAGTTCGTCGGCACGCCCGCGTACATCGCGCCCGAGTCCGCCGAGGGCCGCCCGCAGACCTCCGCCGTCGACATCTACGGCGCCGGCATCCTGCTCTACGAGCTGGTCACCGGCCGTCCGCCGTTCTCCGGCGGCTCCGCCCTGGAGGTGCTGCACCAGCACCTGAGCGCCGAACCGCGCCGCCCCTCCACGGTCCCCGACCCGCTGTGGACGGTCATCGAGCGCTGCCTGCGCAAGGACCCCGACCAGCGGCCCAGCGCCGAGAACCTCGCGCGCGGCCTGCGCGTCGTCGCCGACGGCATCGGCGTGCACGCGAACTCCGCGCAGATCGCCGCCGTCGAGAACGTCGGCGCGCTCCTCGCCCCCGACCCGGCGCCCGCGACCGTACCCGGCGCGCCCGGTGACGCCGACCCGACGCAGGTGCTGCCGCACAACGCGGGCGGCTACGACCCCAACGGCGCGACCAGCGTCCTGCCGCAGACCGGCGGCCCGGCGGGCGCCGCCGACCCCACGGCCGTCATGCCCCCCGTACCGCCCGGACAGCCCGGTGGCCCCGGTGCCGGTCCGGAGGACCCGCACCCCTGGCAGAACCAGCTCCGCGCGGCCCGCGACCGCAACGAGCAGACCCAGGTCCAGTACCTCGACCCGAGCGAGGACCCGCTGCGCCGCCGCCCCCAGCGGCAGGTCGCCCGGCCCCAGCAGCCGCAGCAGCCGCAGCAGCGACGCCCGCAGCCCCAGCAGCAGCCCGGACCGGGGTACGGCTACCCGCAGCAGCCCCCGCCGCAGCAGTACGCCCCGCCGCCGGAACCGCAGCGCCGGCAGCAGCCCCAGCCGCAGCGGTACGCACCCCCGCCGCCGGAGCCGCAGCGTCCGGTCCGGGAGCCGCGGCAGCCCCGGCAGCGCGGCGCCAACCCGATGCGCATCCCCGGCCTGGGCTGTCTGAAGGGCTGCCTGTTCACGGTCCTCATCCTGTTCGTCGCGAGCTGGCTGATCTGGGAGCTGAGCCCGCTCCAGGACTGGATCGGCACCGGCAAGGGCTACTGGGACCAGCTCAGCGACTGGTTCGGCTCGGTGACGGGCTGGATCGAGGACCTGGGTGGCTCCGACGAGCCCTCGGTACCCTCCGGGACGAACTGAGCCTGTTTGCTGATTTGTCGACATCTGAGGGCTGATTTCCGGATCCACTGTGAAGGCCGGCGCCCCGGACGCGTAGCTTTGGCGACAACACGCGTCGGTAGGAGCAGTCTTGGCACGGAGAATCGGCAGCCGGTACACCGCCCACCAGATCCTCGGGCGGGGCAGCGCCGGCACGGTGTGGCTGGGCGAGGGCCCCGACGGGCCCGTCGCCATCAAGCTGCTGCGTGAGGATCTCTCCTCGGACCAGGAGCTCGTCGGCCGCTTCGTGCAGGAGCGGACGGCGCTGCTCGGTCTGGAGCACCCGCACGTCGTCTCCGTACGCGACCTGGTGGTCGACGGCAACGACCTCGCCCTCGTCATGGACCTCGTCCGGGGCACGGACCTGCGCACCCGCCTCGACCGGGAACGCAGGCTGGCCCCCGAGGCCGCCGTGGCGATCGTCGCCGACATCGCCGACGGGCTGGCGGCGGCCCACGCGGCCGGGGTCGTGCACCGGGACGTGAAGCCGGAGAACGTACTGCTCGACATGCAGGGCCCGCTCGGCCCCGGCGGCTCCCACCGGGCCCTGCTCACCGACTTCGGCGTGGCGAAACTCATCGACACCCCGCGCCGCACCCGCGCCACGAAGATCATCGGAACGCCCGACTACCTGGCCCCGGAGATCGTCGAAGGCCTGCCCCCGCGCGCGTCGGTCGACATCTACGCGCTGGCCACGGTCCTGTACGAGCTGCTCGCCGGCTTCACACCGTTCGGCGGCGGCCACCCGGGTGCGGTGCTGCGCCGTCACGTCACCGAGACGGTCGTCCCCCTCCCCGGCATCCCGGACGAGCTGTGGCAGCTGCTGGTGCAGTGCCTGGCGAAGGCCCCGGCGTCCCGGCTGCGCGCCTCCGAGCTGGGCGCGCGGCTGCGGGAGCTGCTGCCGATGCTGGAGGGGATGCCGCCGCTGGACGTGGACGAGCCGGACACCGAGCCCGCGGAGGAGACGGACGAGGAGCTCCAGCGCTCCGGGCCCGCCCCGGCCGCCGGGGAGCCGGTGCGGCGCCGCGGCGCGGTCCCGCTGGTACCGGGCGCGAAACCGGCCGACTCCAACCGCGACACGCATACGTCGATGAGGGTGCCGGCCCCCGACGAGCTGGCCGGCGGCGCCCGGGGCACGGCCCGCGCCCCCCGCGCGGCAGGCGCACGCCGCCCGGGCTCCGCCCGCAACCGGGCGGTCACCCGCCGCCGCCGGCTCACCCTGGCGGTGGCGGCAGCGGTGCTCGTGGCGGCGGGCGTGGGCACGTGGCTGGCCACGACGGAGGACGACGCGACCCCACCCCAGGACACGCGTAACTCGGCCCCGGCCACTCCCTGACCCCCCCCCGGGGGGGCGCGGGGAACCGCGCAAGGGGGTCTGGGGGCGGAGCCCCCAGGGACGGGAAGGGAAGGGGCGGCGGGGGCGAAACAAAGGACCGCCCCACGCCCGGAAGCCACCCTGCCCCGACTGCCCCGGCCCGGTGATGCGCGGACCCCGCCCCCGCCACCCTGCGTGAGCCGGTCGACGGAGCCGTTACGCTGGAGGGCGTGGCAGTCGTCGATGTATCCGAAGAGCTCAAGTCCCTCTCCTCGACCATGGAGTCGATCGAGGCCGTTCTGGACCTCGACAAGCTGAGGGCAGATGTCGCCGTGCTCGAGGAGCAGGCGGCCGCGCCGTCCCTGTGGGACAACCCGGACGAGGCGCAGAAGATCACCAGCAAGCTCTCCCACCTCCAGGCCGAGGTGCGGAAGGCCGAGGCGCTCCGGGGCCGGATCGACGATCTCTCCGTGCTCTTCGAGATGGCCGAGGAGGAGGACGACCCGGACACCCGCGCGGAGGCCGAGTCCGAGCTCGCCGCGGTGAAGAAGGCGCTGGACGAGATGGAGGTCCGGACGCTGCTCAGCGGCGAGTACGACTCCCGCGAGGCGCTCGTCAACATCCGCGCGGAGGCCGGTGGCGTCGACGCCGCCGACTTCGCCGAGAAGCTCCAGCGCATGTACCTGCGCTGGGCCGAGCAGCACGGCTACAAGACCGAGCTGATCGAGACGTCGTACGCGGAGGAGGCCGGCATCAAGTCGACCACCTTCTCCGTCCAGGCGCCCTACGCCTACGGCACCCTCTCCGTCGAACAGGGCACGCACCGCCTGGTGCGCATCTCGCCCTTCGACAACCAGGGCCGCCGCCAGACCTCCTTCGCCGGCGTCGAGATCCTCCCCGTGGTCGAGCAGACCGACCACATCGAGATCGACGAGTCCGAGCTGCGGGTGGACGTGTACCGCTCGTCCGGCCCCGGCGGCCAGGGCGTGAACACCACCGACTCCGCGGTGCGGCTCACCCACCTCCCCACCGGCATCGTGGTCTCCTGCCAGAACGAGCGCTCCCAGATCCAGAACAAGGCCACCGCGATGAACGTCCTCCAGGCCAAGCTCCTGGAGCGGCGCCGTCAGGAGGAGCAGGCCAAGATGGACGCCCTCAAGGGCGACGGCGGCAACTCCTGGGGCAACCAGATGCGTTCGTACGTGCTGCACCCGTACCAGATGGTCAAGGACCTGCGCACGGAGCACGAGGTCGGCAACCCCGAGTCCGTGTTCAACGGTGAGATCGACGGCTTCCTGGAGGCCGGAATTCGCTGGCGCAAGCAGCAGGAGAAGTAACCCCCGGCGCGAACGCCGATTTGTCGACAAGGCAACTGCCGTCACTTGGACGGCAGTTGCCTTTTTCGTCCGGTGGCATCCGGGATTTACATCACACTCACAGTTTCGTTTTCCCGCAAAGCGCGCGTAGGCGGACATCGCGTACGCAACGGCCTTGACGTTCTTTTGGAAAATGGGAAGGGTGAAGCGTGGCATGCGTATCTCTGGGGCGCATGTGAACCGGGGGGCGTTTCATCGCAGTTACCCCCGTTGATCACCGCCCCGAGCGCGGCCTCATTGACGATCGGCTACTGGGGGTAGCAACCATATGACGAAGAAGACGCGGATCCGTGTCGCTCGGATCGCGGCCGGCGCCGTGATCGCGGCCGGTGCCTCGCTGTCGGCGGCGGGTGCCGCTTCGGCGCTCGACCTCAGCATCGGCGTCACCGTCGCGGGTGACGACTGTGACATCGTGGTCGACCCGACCTGCCCCGACGACGGCACCGGTGGTGGCGACGACGGCACTGGCGGCGGTGACGACGGTACCGGTGGTGGTGACGACGGTACCGGTGGTGGTGACGACGGTACCGGTGGTGGTGACGACGGCACCGGTGGCGGTGACGACGGCACTGGCGGTGGCGACGACGGCACCGGTGGCGGTGACGACGGCACCGGTGGCGGTGACGACGGTACCGGTGGTGGCGACGACGGCACTGGCGGTGGTGACGACGGTACCGGTGGTGGTGACGACGGTACCGGTGGTGGTGACGACGGTACCGGTGGCGGTGACGACGGCACCGGCGGCGGCGAGCAGCCCGGCGGCGAGAACCCCGTAGAGGAGCCCAGCCCGGGCACCGGCGGTGACGACGACAACACCGGCACCACCCCGGACGGCGGCAACGACGCCTCTCCGCAGGAGCAGGGCTCCTCGGCCCTCACCGAGACCGGCGACGACGCCACCTCGGCCCAGGGCGGCGACGGCAAGGAGCTCGCCGAGACCGGTGCCGCCGAGACCACGTTCCTGCTGATCGGCGCCGCCACGATGATCGCCGGCGGTATCGGCTTCCGGGTGCTGCCGCGCATGATGTCCGGCCGCGGCGGCGCCGCCGCCTGACGGTGGCCGCGCGTGTACGCACCGTACGCATGACGTAGGGCGAAGGGCCCGGAGCGCAACCGCGCTCCGGGCCCTCGCTTGTGCCTGCGTACCCGGCGTCAGACGGTCTGGTGGGCGAGCAGCGCCACCGCCGCGACCAGCACCGCCAGCAGCGCGATCAGCGTCATGGGGTTCAGCCCCGCGAAGAAGTTCTCCTGCTGCAGCCGCTCGCGGTTCGCGCGGCACACCGGGCACCGGCCCTCGCTCACGGGCGCGGCGCAGTTCGCGCACACCAGCCGGTCGTACGTCATGCGCTCGCCCTCCTCGCACCGGTTCCAGATGAACAACGCCCACCTTCTCGCGAACGTTCCCCTTCCACTGTGCCAGGTTCCTGCGGAAGCTGCGCCGGGTCGCTCTCAGAGGGGTGGTGCCGGAGGATTTCGCGGCTGCGGCGCCGTCGGGGTTGTTCGCGCAGTTCCCCGTGCCCCTTGAGGATGCTGTCCCTGGCCCAGCGCTGGAACAAAAGGGCGTAAGTCCAGCACAACGGCTCCGGTGCCTGCGCACGCCTACCCGGTTCGCGTATGGTCACGCTCATCTACCCCCGGCTAACCGTGGTGCATCCGTGATCCGATTCGACAACGTGTCCAAGGCCTACCCCAAGCAGAACCGCCCCGCACTCAGGGATGTCTCCCTGGAAGTGGAGAAGGGCGAGTTCGTGTTCCTCGTGGGGTCCTCCGGCTCCGGAAAGTCCACCTTCCTGCGGCTGATCCTCCGCGAGGAGCGGGCCAGCCACGGACAGGTGCACGTTCTGGGCAAGGATCTCGCCCGCGTCTCCAACTGGAAGGTGCCGCAGATCCGGCGCCAGCTGGGGACCGTGTTCCAGGACTTCCGTCTGCTGCCCAACAAGACGGTCGCCGAGAACGTCGCCTTCGCGCAGGAGGTGATCGGCAAGTCGCGCGGTGAGATCCGCAAGTCCGTGCCGCAGGTGCTCGACCTCGTCGGGCTCGGCGGCAAGGAGGAGCGGATGCCCGGCGAACTCTCCGGTGGTGAGCAGCAGCGCGTCGCCATCGCGCGGGCCTTCGTCAACCGGCCCAAGCTGCTCATCTGCGACGAGCCCACCGGCAACCTCGACCCGCAGACCTCCGTCGGCATCATGAAGCTGCTCGACCGGATCAACCGGACGGGCACCACCGTGGTGATGGCGACGCACGACCAGAACATCGTGGACCAGATGCGCAAGCGCGTCATCGAGCTGGAGAAGGGCCGTCTCGTCCGCGACCAGGCACGCGGCGTCTACGGCTACCAGCACTGACGCTCCACGGAAAGGCTTGATCAGACGCCATGCGCGCCCAGTTCGTCCTGTCGGAGATCGGCGTCGGTCTCCGCCGCAACCTGACGATGACCTTCGCCGTCGTCGTCTCCGTTGCCCTGTCGCTAGCCCTGTTCGGTGGGTCGCTCCTGATGAACGACCAGGTGAACACCATGAAGGGCTACTGGTACGACAAGGTCAACGTCTCCATCTTCCTGTGCAACAAGGCTGACGCCGAGTCCGACCCCAACTGCGCCAAGGGCGCGGTGACCGACGACCAGAAGGGTCAGATCAAGACCGACCTGGAGAAGATGTCGGTCGTCGACTCGGTGTCGTACGAGTCGCAGGACGAGGCGTACAAGCACTACAAGGAGCAGTTCGGCGACTCCCCGCTGGCCAGTTCCCTGACGCCGGACCAGATGCAGGAGTCGTACCGCATCAAGCTGAAGGACCCGGAGAAGTACCAGGTCATCGCGACCGCCTTCGACGGGCGGGACGGCGTGCAGTCGGTGCAGGACCAGAAGGGCATCCTGGACAACCTCTTCGGGCTGCTGGAGGGCATGAACATCGCCGCCCTCGCGATGATGGCGCTCATGCTGGTCGTCGCCCTGATGCTGATCGTGAACACGGTGCGCGTCTCCGCGTTCAGCCGGCGCCGCGAGACCGGCATCATGCGCCTGGTCGGCGCCTCCGGCTTCTACATCCAGACGCCGTTCATCATGGAGGCCGCGGTCGCCGGACTCATCGGCGGCATCCTCGCGTGCGGGTTCCTGGTGCTCGGCCGGTACTTCATCATCGACAACGGACTGGCCCTGTCGGAGAAGCTGAACCTGATCAACTTCATCGGCTGGGACGCCGTACTGACGAAGCTTCCGCTGATCCTCGCGACCAGTCTGCTGATGCCGGCGTTGGCCGCGTTCTTCGCGCTGCGCAAGTACCTCAAGGTGTGACTCTTGCCAAGAGGGGCGTGCGGCCAACCGGCCGTGCGCCCCTTCGCGTTGTCCTAGACTCACCGGCATGTCAGGTCGTGCCCTGTTCTGTCAGCCCCGCCGCATCCGCCGTGGGGCCGCCCTGACCTTGGTGTTCGCGAGCGTGCTCGTCGCCGGCGCGGCCACGGGCAACCTCCCCGGGGCGGACGGCGGGGCCACGGCGGAGGGAACCCCTCCGGCCGCTCCCGTCGGTCACCAGGCCGATGTCACCAGGGCGGCCGAGGAGGCCGCCGCCGACGGCACCTCCCCCCTGGAGGCCGCCCAGCGGGCCGTCAGCCGCAGCGGGGACCGCTGGGCCGCCGTCTACTCCCCGGGCGAGTACGAGGAGTTCGAGGAGGCCCTGGACGGCCGGTACACCGGCGTCGGCCTCTGGGCCCGCGAGCGGGAGGGCCGTATCGAGGTGACGAAGGTGGGCGACGACACGCCCGCCGCCGACGCCGGGATCCGCGCGGGCGACCGTCTGCGCAGCGTCGACGGCGAGAAGGTCGACGGCCGGCCCGTCACGGAGGTCGTCTCCTTACTGCGCGGCGAGACCACCGGCGAGTCCGCCGGCAGCACCGTCCGGCTCGGTCTGGAACGCGGCACGCGCGCGTGGCAGGAGACCGTGCGCCGGGCCAGGCTGTCCCGGGACACCGTCACCGTCCGCGAGCTCGCCTCCGGGGTGACCGTCGTCGAGGTCGGCGCCTTCACCAAGGGATCGGGCGACGAGGTCCGCACCGCCGTACGGCAGGCCCCGGCCGGCGCCGGCATCGTCCTCGACCTGCGCGGCAACTCCGGCGGTCTGGTCGCCGAGGCGGTCACCGCCGCCTCCGCCTTCCTCGACGGCGGCCTGGTCGCCACGTACGACGTCGAGGGCGAGCAGCGCGCCCTGCACGCCGAGCCCGGCGGCGACACCACCAGACCCCTGGTCGCGCTCGTCGACGGCGGCACGATGAGCGCGGCCGAGCTCCTCACCGGCGCCCTGCAGGACCGCGGACGGGCGGTCGTCGTGGGCTCCCGCACCTTCGGCAAGGGCTCGGTCCAGATGCCGACCGAGCTGCCCGACGGCTCCGTCGCCGAGCTGACCGTCGGCCACTACCGCACCCCCTCCGGCCGCGGCGTCGACGGCCACGGCCTCACCCCCGACCTGGAGGCCGACGAAGAGGCCCTCCGGCGCGCCGAGACGGTCCTCAGCGGACTCGGCCGGTAGGGCACCGTCGATAATCGGCTTCCCGCCGACCCCCTCCGTAGTGCGAAAATGGGCGGCACTATGGCTAAGGAAAAAGGGCGCAAGCTGATCGCGCAGAACAAGAAGGCGCGGCACGACTACCTCATCATCGACACCTACGAGGCCGGCCTGGTTCTCACCGGCACCGAGGTGAAGTCCCTGCGCCAGGGACGGGCGTCGCTGGTGGACGGCTTCGTCCAGCTCGACGGCAACGAGGCGTGGCTGCACAACGTGCACGTCCCGGAGTACAGCCAGGGCACCTGGACCAACCACAGCGCGCGGCGCAAGCGCAAGCTGCTGCTGCACCGCGAGGAGATCGACAAGCTGGTGTCCAAGTCCCAGGAGACGGGTCACACCATCGTGCCGCTCGCCCTGTACTTCAAGGACGGCCGCGCGAAGGTCGAGATCGCGCTGGCCAAGGGCAAGAAGGAGTACGACAAGCGGCAGACGCTCCGGGAGAAGCAGGACCGGCGCGAGACCGAGCGGGCGATCTCGGCGGTCCGCAGGAAGCAGCGCGCGTAGGCCCTCGCGGAGTGCCGGGGAATACGCTGGCACCGACCCGCGTTGGTCACGTACGATGGCGACAGCACCCCACAGCGGGTGCGGGCCCCCTCCTCGGAGGGACTTGAAAAATCAACATGGGGATGATCGGTTTCGACAGCGGCTGTCGAAGCAGGGGAAGCGTGTCGAGGAAGCGGCCATGATCTCGTAAACCACAGGCCGAAAAAAATAATCGCCAATTCCAAGCGATCTGTCTCCCAGGGCGAGCTCGCCCTCGCTGCCTGATCTTCAGGTAGCGAGCAGCGGCTCCCCTACTTAAGGGAGTGTCAGCCCGGGGATGTTCCCGACCCGGATCCTGGCATCAGCTAGGGGACTAAACCTTGATCCCGGTCACGGGGTGAAGAGGGAAACCACACAGTGACTGGGCCCGTCGGAGACTTGTCGGCGTGATCTCCGGGGCCGAGAAAAGCACAGCCGACTGCACACGGAGAAGCCCTGGTTCCGCACCGTTGGACGCGGGTTCGATTCCCGCCATCTCCACTCCACCCCATGTGGGCACAGGCCCCGTCGCTTCGAGCGGCGGGGCCTTTGTCATGCGGTCCGGGAAGCCCGGGGGCCGGGACCCGCACCGCGGCCGTCACATCCCGCGCGGTGCCGTGCTCGTCCGTTCCATGGCGGCGGGGCCTTTGTCATGCGTCCCGGGGGAAAAGCCGGGGAAGGCCCGGAGACGTCCGCGAGTCGGACCGGGACCCGCACCGTGGCCGTCACGCCCCGCGCGGTGCCGTGCTCGCCCGTTCTGTCAGCCGGGGTGGCAGCAGGGTGGCCCCCGGTACGGGGAGGCCGGACAGCTTCCGTACGAGCAGATGCACCGCGCGGGTGCCCAGTTCCGCCGACGGCACGGCGACCGAGGTGACCGGGGTGCGGGCCGACGCGGCGACGGGAGAGGGACAGACGGCGGTCAGGGACAGATCGCCGGGGATGCTCAGCCCCAGCTCCTCGAAGGCGTCGATCAGCGGATCGATCAGCGGTTCGTTGTGCACGACCACCCCCGTCAGCGCCGGCAGCTCGCGCACCAGCCGCTCGGCGATCGCGCGGGCGGCGTCACGGCCGGCCCCGCACGGATGCACGGCCGAGGTGAGCCGGTGCCGGTCGGCGGCCGCCGTGAAGCCCTCCACCAGCCGCCGCGCGAACGCGGTCCGCCGCACGTACACCTCCGGCGGCGAGCCGACCAGCGCCACCGTCCGGTGCCCGAGCCGCGCCAGATGGTCCACGCACAGCTCACCGGCCGCCCGGAAATCCAGGTCGACACAGGTCAGCCCGTCCGGCTCGGCGGGCACGCCGATCAGCACGGACGGCAAGGCTCCCGCGCGCAACAACGGCAGCCGGGAGTCCTGGAGCTGTACGTCCATCACGATCACCCCGTCCGCCAGCCGGGTCTCCGCGACGCGCCCGAGGCCCTCCTCGCCCTCGCCCTGGGTGAGCATCAGCACGTCGTGGTCGTGGGCGCGGGCCGCGGTGACCACCGACACCGCGAACTGGGTGACCACCGGCACGTGGACGCCGGAGCGCATCGGGACCGCCAGGGCCAGCACCTTCGACCGGTGGCCGGCCGTGCCCCGGCCACCGCCGTCCGCGCGGTAGCCCAGCTCGCGTACGGCCGCCTGCACCCGGAGCCGGGTCGCGTCGGAGATCGGACGCTTGCCGCTGAGCGCGTACGAGACCGTGCTGGGAGAGACCCCGGCGCGCCGGGCCACATCCGTGATCTTCACCATCGGGGGTCCTCATCTGCATGGTCCGTGGGGATGCAGAAAGCGGTTTCGAAGCGCTTCGACGGGTGAAGGTATGTGCGGGATCTGTGCCCGTCAATGGGTCGGGAGGGAATCGGTGGAGCGGTTCGACGGCCCGAACAGGACAAAGGTGCAGAGGGCCACGAGAAGGGCGATCGCGGCCGCCGCCACCGGCACGCCGTACCCGGCCGTCGCCGAGACGTGCTCCACCGTCCAGCCGCCCGCCGCGCTGCCGCAGGCGATCCCGCCGAGCAGACCGGTCACCGCGAGCGTCATGCCCTCGTTCAGCCGGCTCCGGGGCGTGTACCGCTGGACCAGGGTCATGGTGGTGACCATGGTGGGGGCGGTCGCCATCCCGGCGACCAGCAGCGCCCCCGCCAGCAGCACCAGCGAGCCGGTGAGCCCGGCCGCGAGCAGCGGCAGGGTCATCAGCGCGGCCATCGCGGCCAGGCACCACGGCAGCCGGGCCCGCGCGGACCCCGCCGGGCGTATCGCCCCGTACAGCAGCCCCGCCGCACAGGAACCGGCCGCCTGGAGCGCGAGCACGGCGCCGGACGCCGCGCGGTGCCCCCGTTCGTCCGCGAACGCGAGGGTGACGACCTCCAGCGAGCCGAACACCGCGCCCGTCGCGAGACAGACCACCAGCAGCGGTCGCATGCCGGGTGACCGGAACGGCGCCCGCGCGGAGGAACGCCGTGCGGCGGGCGGCTCGGTCGACCGCTGGGCGGTGAACAGCACGGTGCCCGTCAGCAGCAGTACGGCACCCGCGAGTGTGCCCGCCTCCGGGAACAACGTCCCGCACAGGAAGGCCGCGAGCACCGGGCCGAGCATGAAGCACAGTTCGTCGGCGGCCTGTTCGAAGGAGTTCGCGGTGTGCAGGGCCTCGGCGTCCCCCTTCAGCAGGTGCGCCCAGCGGGCCCGCGACATCCCGCCGGTGTTGGGGGTGGTGGCGGTGGCGGCGTAGGAGGCGAACAGGGTCCAGTCCGGGGCGCCGTACCGCACGCAGAGCAGCAGCGCGAGGGAGCCGAGCACGGCGAACACCGTGGCCGGCAGGGCGACACGGGCCTGCCCGTACCGGTCGACCAGGCGCGCGGTCCACGGCGCGACCACCGCCGTCGCCGCCAGGCCCGTCGCGGTGACGGCGCCGGCCAGGGCGTACGAGCCCCGAGTCCCGGCGATCATCACGACCGCGCTCACGCTGAACATGCCCATCGGCAGCCGAGCGATCAGGTTCCCGGCGGTGAACGCGCGGGCGCCGGGCAGTGCGAAGAGACGGCGGTACGGGCCCTTCGCGCGGGGCTCGCTCCGCCCGCGCGGGCCGAAGTCGACGGCGACCAGGGTGTCGGCGGTGACCGTGAGCAGGGGAGTGTCCCGGGTGGCCCGGGAGGTCGGCTGAGGCATGGCACCACCGTCGCCCGCGGTCGTACGGCCGGTCCAACACCTTCCCGGCGCCGATTGACGCACCTGTGTTGTAAATTCACGGCATGCCCGCCCCCGCCCACCTCGACCCCCGCCTGCTGCGCGCCTTCGTGACCGTCGCCGAGGAGCTGCACTTCACCCGGGCCGCCACGCGCCTCTACGTCGCCCAGCAGGCGCTCAGCAGGGACGTACGGCGACTGGAACGGGAGCTGGGCTGCGAGCTGTTCGTACGGACCACCCGCCAGGTGACCCTGACCGCCGACGGCGAGCGCCTGCTGCCGTACGCCCGCGCGGTGCTCCAGGCCCAGGACGACCTGCTCGCCGCCGCCGGTCAGGCCCGGCCCCTGCTGGTGGACCTCAACTCGCCGGGCCTCACCACCCCGCGCCGGGTACTCCACCGGGCCCGCGAGCTCGCCCCCGCCCACGAACTGATGGCCCGCTACGAGAGCGGACTGACCGGGGCCGCGGGGGAGCTGCTCGCGGGGCGGCTCGACGTGTCGTTCGGACGGTTCGCGGGCCTCGCCCCCGCGCTGCGGGCCGGACTCGACCAGCAGCCCGTGCGTCACGAGCCGATGGCGGTCGTCCTGCCCGAGGACCACCCGCTGGCCGCACTGACCGAGGTGCCGCTCGCCGCACTCGCCGGCGAGACGGTCTACGCCGGGGCCGGCAACCCCCGTACGCCGGAGTGGACGGACCTCGCGCGGTCGCTGTTCGAGGGGCGGGGGATCACGCTCGCGCCGCCCGCGCCGCTGGCCGTCGGGGAGGAGGAGTTCCAGCGGATCATGTCCAGGACACGTCATCCGATCCTCGCTGTGGTCGACTTTCCGCCACTGCCCGCGACGGTGCTGCGCCCTCTCGTGGACCCGATTCCGCTGTCACCCGTGTCCCTGGTGTGGCGGAAAGGGCTAATTCATCCCGCTCTGGACGCCCTGCGGCGGGCGGCGGCCGTCATCGCCGCCGAGGAGGGCTGGCTGCGCCGGCCGGACGGGGGATGGTTGCCCGACCGGGATATTGTCGTGATGGCGGGCCGGTGATGTCTCACTCCTGATACGAACGGCCGTCACGGGAACACAGGACCTCCACGTACGCTACATTCGGTCCCCGAGCACAGTGTGATAAACGGGGCGCTCGGAGCGGGTGGGGGCCCGGTCCGCCGACGGGTGCTCGAGTCGTACGCGCGCACCGTAAGTGCCCTGTGGGGGGAAGTGCGTGCGCGTGGATGAATGGCGAGAAGACGCCCAACCGGAACGGTCCGAGGGCGCATCGGCGATCGAGAAGAACGCCGAGGACGAGGACCTGCGTGAGACGAGGGTCCTCCCCCTGGGAGAGAAGCCCGCCGACACGGGCGTGCGCGACGCCGGCCACGGCTCCCTGGAGGACCGCTGGGCCCGCCTCGGAGCCTTCCCCGGCGGCAACGACAAGACCCAGGTCCTGCCCGACACCCCTCACCGCGCGGAGCCCCCCGCCCGGCCCGGGCCGCGGGCCGACGTCACCCGTGGCCCCGCGGCGCCGGGTCGGACGACGCCGTCCGAAAGCCCGGCGGACGGTCCCCGGAACGCCGGGCGCCCCGCGGCGCCGCACCGGACCACGCCGTCCGAAAGCCGGCCGGACGCTCCCTGGGACAGCGAGCGCACCACCGCCCTGCGCGTCCCCCGCCAGTCGGGCGGCGCCCCCGGCACCAAGCCGGCAGACCCCTTCTCCCGGCAGGGCGGAGCACGCTCCTCGGGCGACCGAGGCGCGACCGGTTCCCCGTCGGCCTCCCGACGCCCGTCGTCGGCCCCTGGAGCAGCCGGCTTCCCGCCGGCTTCCGGGCACCCGTCGTCCGCCCCCGGAGCAGCCGGCGCTCCGACCGAGTTCCTGCGCCCTTCTTCGGACTCCGGCGCTCCGACCGAGTTCCTGCGCCCTTCTTCGGACGCCGGCGCTCCGACCGAGTTCCTGCGCCCTTCTTCGGACGCCGGCGCTCCGACCGAGTTCCTGCGCCCTTCTTCGGACTCCGGCGCCCCGACCGAGTTCCTGCGCCCCTCCTCGAACCCCGGCGCCCCGACGGCCTCCCGCGCCCCCGTCCGTGACCCCTGGCAGGAGGAGGCCGGCGACTCCGCCGCGGCCACCCACGACCCGCACGAGGTGACGGTCCAGCTCGACTCCGTGCAGATAGGGGAAGGCCTCGAACTGCGCCGTGCGCCGGGCCGCGCGCGCCACGCGGGCGGCGGACAGGACGCCGCCGCCGGACCCGTGTTCGTCGACGAGTCCGGCCGCCGCAGCCGGCTCTACCGCCGTATCGGCCTGGCCGTCGGCCTCGCCTGCGCCGGCTACGCCGTCGTCATGGTCGCCACGCTGCTGTCCGGCAACTCCGACGCCCCCTGGATGCCCGTCCCCGGCCAGGAGGACAAGCCCGCCGGTCAGGTCGAGACGACACCACAGCCCACCGGGACGGACGCCACACCCGGCTCCGACACCGGCCTCGCCCCGGGCGGCACGCCGACCACCGGCACCCCGACCCTGCCCGCGCCCGACACCACCGCCCCCACGACGGGCGGCGGGACCGGCACCGGGAACCAGCCGGACGCCACCGACCCGACACCGCCGGCGACCGAGCGGAACAGCACCAACCCGGCCGCCGGCGGTGACGACGACACCACCTCCACACCCTCGGACGACACCGTGAGCACACCGCCCGCGGACCAGCCGGTGTCGGAGACCCCAGACCCCGTGACGACCGCCCCCACGGGCGGCGGAGAGGCCGGCGGCACCGACAACCTCGCCGGTGCCCCCGCCGACCAGCCGGTCGTCGCCGACGACGGCTCCGCCGCTCAGCCGGACCCGTCCACCACCCCCGCCGCACAGTCCCCGGAGAACGTCGTCTGATGGCATCCCGCTCCCCCCGCCACCGGCCTCCTCGCAAGGCCCGTGGCGGCTCCCCGCGTCGCCGCGTACCCCTGCGCCTGCTGCTCCCGGTGCTCGTCCTCGTCGCCCTGGCGGCGATGCTCATGCTGCGCGGATACGTGCACAGCGAGATCCTCGCCGACCACCGCATCCAGAAACCCGCGCCCACCACCCAGGTGCCGGAGGAAGTACTGGAGGGCGGCCCGGTCATCGACGCCCGCGCCGGCAAGGTCCAGAGCCTGAGCGTGCCCGACCACCGCCTCGTCCTCACCTTCGACGACGGCCCGGACCCGACCTGGACCCCGAAGGTGCTCGACGTGCTGAAGAAGCACGACGCGCACGCGGTCTTCTTCGTCACCGGCACCATGGCCTCCCGCTACCCGGACCTCGTCCAGCGCATGGTCGACGAGGGCCACGAGGTCGGCCTGCACACCTTCAACCACCCCGACCTCGCCCTCCAGTCCAAGAAGCGCATCGACTGGGAGCTGTCGCAGAACCAGCTCGCGATCACCGGCGCGGCCGGCATCCGCACCTCGCTCTTCCGCCCGCCGTACTCCTCCTACGCCGAGGCCATGGACAACGAGTCCTGGCCGGTCACCCAGTACATCGGCAGCCGCGGCTACCTCACCATCGTCAACAACACCGACAGCGAGGACTGGAAGCGGCCCGGCGTCGACGAGATCATCCGCCGCGCCACGCCGCACCACGGCAAGGGCGCCATCGTCCTGATGCACGACTCCGGCGGCGACCGCAGCCAGACCGTCGCGGCGCTCGACAAGTTCCTGCCCGGCCTCAAGGACAAGGGCTACGAGTTCGACAACCTCACCGAGGCCCTGGACGCGCCCAGCGCGCACAGCCCGGTCACCGGCGCCGACCTCTGGAAGGGCAAGGCGTGGATCTTCCTGGTCCAGGCCTCGGAGAACATCACCGGCGTCCTGGTGGTCGGCCTCGCGATCATCGGCACCCTGGTCATCGGCCGCTTCGTCCTGATGCTCCTCCTCTCCGGCGTCCACGCCCGCCGGGTCCGCCGGAAGAACTTCCGCTGGGGCCCGCCGGTCGACGAACCGGTGACGGTGCTGGTCCCGGCGTACAACGAGGCCAAGTGCATCGAGAACACCGTCAACTCCCTGATGGCGAGCGAGCACCCGATCGAGGTCCTCGTCATCGACGACGGTTCCACCGACGGCACCGCCCGCATCGTCGAGGCGATGGGCCTGCCCAACGTACGGGTGATCCGCCAGCTCAACGCGGGCAAGCCGGCAGCGCTCAACCGGGGCCTGGCCAACGCCCGTTACGACATCGTCGTGATGATGGACGGCGACACCGTCTTCGAACCGTCCACGGTCCGCGAACTCGTCCAGCCCTTCGGCGACCCCAGGGTCGGCGCGGTGGCGGGCAACGCGAAGGTCGGCAACAAGGACAGCCTCATCGGCGCCTGGCAGCACATCGAGTACGTGATGGGCTTCAACCTGGACCGCCGCATGTACGACATCCTCGGCTGCATGCCGACCATCCCCGGCGCGGTCGGCGCGTTCCGCCGCTCCGCCCTGGAACCCATCGGCGGCATGAGCGAGGACACGCTCGCCGAGGACACCGACGTCACCATGGCGCTGCACCGCGCCGGCTGGCGCGTGGTCTACGCCGAGAACGCCCGCGCCTGGACCGAGGCCCCGGAGTCCGTCAGCCAGCTGTGGTCCCAGCGCTACCGCTGGTCGTACGGCACCATGCAGGCCATCTGGAAGCACCGCCGCGCGGTGATCGACAAGGGCCCCTCGGGCCGCTTCGGCCGCATCGGCCTGCCCTTCGTCTCCCTGTTCATGATCGTGGCCCCGCTGCTGGCACCGCTGATCGACGTCTTCCTGCTCTACGGCATCGTCTTCGGCCCGACCCAGAAGACGATCACGGCGTGGCTGGGCGTCCTCGCCATCCAGGCGGTCTGCGCGGCCTTCGCCTTCCGCCTCGACCGCGAACGCATGACCCACCTGATCTCGCTGCCACTGCAGCAGATCCTCTACCGCCAGCTCATGTACGTCGTGCTGCTCCAGTCCTGGATCACCGCGCTCACCGGCGGCCGCCTGCGCTGGCAGAAGCTGCGCCGCACCGGCGTGGTCGGGGCGCCCGTCGCCGGAGCGGTGCCGAGCCAGAGCCGGCGCAGTGATGATCGGAGGCCCGTGGCATGACCCACGGATACACGACCGGTACGGGCGTGAGCCCGGAACCGGCGGGCCCGTACGGAACGCCGCACGCCGACGTCCCGCAGCAGCGCACGACCGAGCCCGTGCCCGCCCCGGAGTCCAGGAAGCCGGGCCGCGACCGGTACCTGGACCTGCTGCGCTCCATCGCCCTGGTCCGCGTCGTGGTGTACCACCTCTTCGGCTGGGCCTGGCTGTCGGTGCTGTTCCCGTCGATGGGCGTGATGTTTGCGCTGGCGGGCTCGCTGATGGCGCGTTCGCTGAAGCGTCCGGCGTGGGGCGTGATCCGCGGGCGGGTCCGCCGGCTGCTGCCGCCGATGTGGGCGTTCGGCGCGGTCGTCCTGGTCCTGCTGTTCCTGACCCACTGGAGCCCCTCGAAGGACCCCGACCAGGACGGCGTCTGGGGCCTGGTCAGCCTGGTCAACTACGTCTTCCCGTTCGGCGCCCCGCCCTACCCGGTGGACGCCGGAGTCATCGGCCCGCTGGAGAGCACCTGGGCCGAGGAGACGGTCGGGCCGCTGTGGTACCTGCGCGCCTACCTGTGGTTCGTCTTCGCGTCGCCGCTGTTGCTCTGGCTGTTCCGGCGGGCCCCCTGGCCGACCCTGCTCGCACCGCTCGGCCTGACGGCGATCGTCGGTACCGGCCTGGTGACCATCCCCGGCGAGCTGGGCAACGCGGTCACCGACTTCGCGGTCTACGGCGGTTGCTGGGTCCTCGGCTTCGCCCATCACGACGGCATGCTGAAGCGGATCCCGCGCTACGTCTCCGTCTCCTGCGCGTCCCTGGTGATGGCCTTCGGCCTGTGGTGGGCTTCGGGCCACCTCGGCCCCTCGGGCTGGGACCTCAACGACATCCCGCTGGCCGATGCCGCCTGGTCGTTCGGTTTCGTGGTGATCCTGCTCCAGTACTCCCCGTCGTGGCGGGAGCTCCCCGGACGCCTGGCGAACTGGGACAGGCTGGTGACCCTGTCCAACAACCGGGCGGTCACCATCTATCTGTGGCACAACATGTTGATCATGGCGACGTTCCCGATCATCGACCTGCTGTACAAGCTTCCGTTCATGCAGAGTGAGCGGGCGGCGGCCGCTCTCGACAGCACGTACACGATCTGGACGTTCGCCCTGGTCTGGCCGCTCATCGGCCTGATGGTCCTCGCGGTCGGCTGGGTCGAGGACCTCGGGGCGAAGCGGAAGCCACGCCTGTGGCCGAACGGCAGCAGGAGCAAGCGCCCCCAGCCGGGCGCCGGGGCGCACCGGGGCTGACGGTCACGGAGCTGACGCGCGAAACGGGCGAGGGCCGTCGGACAACACTTCCGACGGGCCGGCCGCCGGTTGGTGGGGGGCGGGCGGCGGAGCCGATTGGGGTGGGGGGGGTGCTGTAGGGCGCGGGTACGGT